>JABMQN010000269.1 GCA_013203045.1 Chloroflexota bacterium | reverse complement strand
GGGGAGGGATATATAGTGTCCTTGTTTAATTGCCGGTTTAATAATTTGGTATTCAATAGGCAAATTGACTGCAAATTGAAAATGTATTACCATTAGATACATTTTCATTGTTAACATGTATATTCGAAATGAGACGCTATGCCCATATCACTGCTACAGACAAAACTGTTCGCTCCTCTAGTTCCACCGGAACTGGTGTCACGTCCCCGTCTTATCGAGCGATTTGAAGCTGGTCTTCATCGGAAACTGACACTTGTTTCAGCTCCTGCTGGTTTTGGCAAGACCACCCTCTTAACTGAGTGGGTCCACCAGCACAGGGAAGACTCTCAAGTTCAAATGCCGGTTGGCTGGATTTCTTTGGATAAGGATGATAATGATCCGTCGCGTTATTGGACATACTACGTCGAAGCTTTGCAGATGATCCACCCAGATATGGGACGATCCGTAATAGACATGATTCAGAGTCCACAACCACAACCCGTTGAATCATTTCTCACATCCCTGATCAATGAGCTGAACATAAGAACGGAACCTTTCGTTCTCATCCTCGATGACTATCATATGATCGAAAATGAGACTATCCACCACGCAATGACTTTCTTACTGGAACACATGCCACCACAGATGCATTTGGTAATTTCTAGCCGAGTTGATCCACCATTGCCCCTGGCTCTCCTGCGGGGTCGAGGTCAGCTCAATCAATTCAGTGCCACTGACCTACGGTTTACATTTGGTGAAACTGAGGCTTTCTTTAACGAGGTCATGAAACTGGGACTCTCCAAACTGGGTGTAAAAGTGCTAGAAAATCGCACCGAAGGCTGGGTAGCAAGCCTACAAATGGCTGCGATTTCCATGAGAGGGCATAATGACATCCAAAAATTCATATACTCCTTTAGCGGCAGCCAACGATACGTTCTTGACTATCTTACGGAAGAAGTATTCACTCAACAACCGGCTGACGTCCAATCATTTCTCCTGGAGACCTCCATTTTGGATCGATTGACCGCTCCGCTAAGCAATGCCGTAACCAAACGCAATGATGCCATGGAAAAACTGGATTACCTCGAAGCTGCCAATCTGTTCCTTGTGCCACTGGATGATGAGAGAAAATGGTTTCGTTACCACACCCTGTTCGCTGACCTGCTGCGCAGTCAACTGACGCGAACACTACCTGACCTGCCACCGCTGTTACATCAACGAGCCAGCCAATGGTTTGAACAAGAGGGATTGACCGCTGAGGCCATTGACCATGCTTTGGCCGCTGGAGACTTTGAAAAAGCTGCAAACCTGATCGAGGCAATCGCTGTCACTATGATCACCGTGGAGAGCAAAGTCTCCACACTCCTCAGATGGATAGCCAAATTACCTGATGAACTGATTAACAAACGCCCGTGGCTTTGTATAGCCCTCGCCGGTGCCCGCATGGCAGCCGGGCGATTGGATGACGTGGAACCTCTTCTGAGGTCTGTAGAAGCGATGTTGTCCACAACCGCAGAAAACAACAGTGAGACCGTTGCAGATCATACCAAAATTCGCAGTGTGGTACTGGCTCTGCGCGCCAGCGCCAGTGCGCAGGGAGACATAGACATCCAACGTAACCTCGAACCATTGCGTGAGGCTTTCGAACAACTGCCCGATGATGAGACATTTGCGCGCGCACCAATCGCATTGAACCTTGGTGTGGCTTATGCCATGAGAGGTGAGATGAATACCGCCAACCGTTTTCTGAATGAAGCCTTAACTTTAGGGAAGGCGACAGGGAACCCCTATATTGCTCTAATTGCCATGGGCTGCATGGCGGAAATCCAGACAAAAATGGGGTTCCTCCACCAAGCAGCCGAAACTAACCGGCATGCGATTCGACTTGGTCTCGAGTGGAGTGATGGTGAAGATCCACTATCAGCGACAAGCTATGCACATATAAGCCTGGCCCAGATTCTTTATCAATGGAACGAACTTGACGAAGCATCACAGCATTTTACTCGAGGGATTCAACTGAGCGAACAATGCGGAACCGCGTTGATCGTGCAGTTTTTCTATCCTGGCCTGGCATTGATGGAAGAGTTCCAGAGTAAAACGAATTCTACGTCAGAACTTCACGATCTGGCGAAACGGATCGCATATACCCCACACAACACATTGCTATCGAGACTTATGGATGCATGGCAGGCACGTCTTTCACTTGCACATGGGGATCTTGAAGCGACACAACGCTGGGCCGCTTGTCATGAAATCGAGTTGAGCGTGCAAAATTTCCCTGATTTATGGCAAGAGTTTTCATATCTTACCCTGGTGCGGCTCTATATAGCTCGGGGTAAAGCTGAAGAAATAGATGAACTACTGGAGAGGATGAGACAGAAAGCGGAATCGGAAGGCAGAACGGGAAGCGTTATTGAGATATTGGTCCTTCAATCGATTGCCCTGAAAACACAAGGTAAAATCAATCAATCCCTTAAAACACTGGAGCATGTGCTCTCTCTCTCTCAACAGGAAGGTTATATACGTGTGTTTTTAGATGAGGGTTACCCCATGAAGGAGCTTCTTCATCATGCTGCATCGCGTGGGATAACCCCTGTTTACGTTAACACGTTACTGGACGCATTTAAAGGCTCTGTACTCACTTACCCTGATAAGCCCGTCGGAGAAGTGAATGTATCCACCGAGACCACCACACACAACTCACTCGCTTCAAAACTATCAGGAATCCTCAGTGTCCGTGAACGGGAGGTCCTGCGACTGATGGCAAGCGGGGCATCGAGTAAGGAGGTCGCCGGCGAGTTGTTCATTTCGGTTGGCACCGCCAAGAAACACATAAAAAATATTTACCGGAAACTGGATGTCCATAAGCAGACTACTGCGGTGACCCGCGCCCAGGAACTCGGTTTAATTTGATTGAGAATCCTTTCCTGCTAAGGTACAAGCACGCACTTCCTCAGCTAGTGCGTCAATACTTTGCCCCTACTCAGAATATTCGTTTAGGACGGTACCCCCAACACCATAATCGATGACACTCTGTGAGGACCGTTTTCGGCCACAATACCCCCAAAATACCCCCTTTGGACCATAGCACAGCCATTCAATTACTGTTAAGCTATCATCCAACATACGATACTTACTGCGAAGTGACCATATCTATTGAGTGGAGACTCATAATGTTTCTGGATTCCCCCGCGAAGCAATTTAGCCGTTTTCAGTTTGACACCCCCGGAAAAGAGCTGAAAGAGAGGAAAAGATGGTGAGCATTTTGAGCGAGAAGGGGAATGATAGTGGATCTAAACCTTCCAAGCACAGCTTGTGATAATAGCAGAGATTTTGATATGGGAAGTATCGGATTAATTGATATTGGTGAATAGGAGGTATCAAAAAGATGGGGATGCTGGATGGGAAAGTTGCGGTAATAACCGGGTCGGGCAGGGGGCTGGGGAAAAGTCATGCTCTAGCGTTGGCTCAGGAAGGCGCGAAGATCGTAGTCAATGACCTTGGTGTTGAATGGAACGGCGAAGGTGAGAAGGTTGCCGCACCGGCCGACGAAGTAGTTAAGGAGATCAAAGATGCTGGCGGAGAGGCAGTGGCCAGCTACGAGAGCGTCACTGATTTCAATGGAGCCAAAAGGATTATCGACTGTGCGATTGAAACTTTTGGAAAGCTTGATATTTTTGTCAACAATGCCGGGTTCTTGAAAGATCGGATCAGTTTCAAGATGTCACCGGAGGAATGGGATGCTGTGGTTGGCGTTCATCTCTATGGAACTTTCAACTGCTGCAGATGGGCCGCTGGATACTTCCGAGATCAGAGCAAAGCGGTAAATCCGGTTAACGGCAGAATAATAAACACCGTTTCCCACGCAGGGCTTTTCGGAAATGCGGGGCAGGCCAATTATTCAGCAGCCAAAGGAGGCATAGCCAGTTTGACCATGGTGATGGCCAGGGAACTGGAAAGGTATAATTCTACCTGCAACGCTGTTGCCCCGATGGCCCGCACCAGGATGACTATGTCGACTGAATCCACGACAGCAATGTTTGCCAAGCCGGAAGGGGACCAATTTGACGCTATGGCGAAGGAGAACATCTCTCCTCTTGTAGTTTACCTGGGCAGTGATCAATCTCAGGACATAACCGGACATATCTTCTCAGTTAGAGGAGGAAAACTCGAACTGTTCCAAGCCTGGCAAATTGCAAACTCTATGGACATAGGGAAGAGATGGACTGCAGAGGAGATAGGTGAGAAGATTCGCGAGCTCGGAGATCTCGGCATGCCTCCGATTATATTCTAAATCAGGTTACATAGTTTTCAATAACGAAAATGCTAGTTTGAAGGTTAGGAGTACACTATGCCAATAAATAAAATAGTCTCCAGTTTCGATGAAGCGGTGGCAGATATTGAGGATGGGGCCACTATTATGGTCGGCGGCTTTGGCGTAGTAGCGGGTGCTCCTTCTTTGCTTCTGGAAGCGGTAGCCCGTAAGGGCGTTAAAGAATTGACGATGGTGTCCAATGTCTGTGGTTTCGGCAAGGAAGTGTGGAAGCAATTGGGTTTTAAGTTCGCTGAGGATCCCGACATCCTGGTAAGGAACGGTCAACTAAAAAAGGCCATCGCTACTGCCCCGGTGAGCGCTATTTATGAAAACAATTTCGAAAGGTTGCTGAGGGCAGGGAAGGTGGAGTTGGAAATGGCGTCTCAGGGATCACTAGCGGAACGGATCAGGGCAGCTAAGGCCGGGCTCGGTGGCATTTACACACCGGTAGGAATAGGAACGGTTTTAGAGGAGGGGAAAGAGACAAAGGTGATTGATGGCAAAAAGTATATCCTGGAACTCCCGATCAAGGCAGATTTCGCCCTCATAAAGGCCCATAAAGGTGATCGCTGGGGCAACCTGGTTTACAGGAGAACATCCAGGAATTTCAATGCTATTATGGCCGGGGCGGCAACAGTTACCATAGCAGAAGTGGATGAGATTGTGGAATTGGGTGAACTCGATGCAGATGTGATCCATACTCCCGGCCCATATGTGGATAGGGTGGTAGTACGACCCAAAGAGATCGATGACGAAGATATGGAGATAAGTGATAAGGCCAAGGAATCTTATGAAAAGTTCCAGAAGAAAGGTGGTTAACCGGGGAGGAGCGACGGTATGCAGGAAAAACAGAAACTCGATAGAGAAACCATTGCTCTTCGGGTAGCCAAAGAGTTTCAAGATGGCGACGTGGTCAATTTGGGACTCGGGCTGCCCGGTTTGGCGTCAAACTTCGTTCCCTCGGGTAGAGAGGTATTATTCCAAGCTGAGATTGGTGTTCTCGGTTTTGGAGAACTGACGGCACCGGGGGAAGGGGATTACGAATTAGTCAATGCCAGTGGTCAGACGGTACGAGAGCAGCCAGGAATGAGCTGCTTCGATCACGCTGAGTCATTCGTCATGATACGGGGAGGGCATGTTGACATCAGCGTCATGGGCGCTTTTCAGGTTTCCGAAAAGGGAGACCTGGCCAATTATATGGTGCCCGAAAGGAAGATAGGTACTATTGGAGGTGCTATGGATCTGGCTATAGGAACGAAGAAGCTTATTGTGGCTATGAACCATACAACCAAAGATGGCCAGCCTAGGATATTGAAAAAATGCACATACCCGATAACAGCACTCAACTGCGTTGACTTGATTGTGACTGATATCGCTGTAATGGAAGTGATAGAAAAGGGACTTTTATTGAGAGAGGTGGCTCCGGGGTGGACGCCTGAAGAAGTGCAACAGCTCACCGAACCTGCACTCATCGTTGATCCTGATTGCCAGGAGATAACGTTGATGTGAGTCGGAAATGATAGGAACAGTGCTTCTTCATGAAAAACTGACAACCAAGCTTATAAGGAGGAGGGAAAATGGAAAGGGAATACGATGTAATTATAATCGGAGCGGGCCCAAACGGGATGGAGATCGGTGCGTACCTGAGCAAAGCAGGTCAGAAGGTCCTGTTGTTGGAAAAGAGGTATGAAGCAGGGGGAGGTCTGGCCACCGAACAGATCACCATTCCCGAGTACTTCCACAACACTCATGCCATATTCCATATGATGGTCGATTATGCACCCATCTATCAGGATTTCGACTTCGAGGGAAAGTATGGGCTAAAGCATATCCTTCCCGCTCTCCAATGGGCCATGCCAACTCCAGATGGGAGAGCCTTGTGCGTCTATAACGATCCGGAGAAGACCTGCCAGTCCATTGCCCAGTATTCACAGAAAGATGCTGACAGCTATAGGGAATGGTACAAAGAGTGTGATGAACTGATGAGGGAGATTGTTGGTCCCCAGACGTTCGTCAAACCGGAACCAGCTCCCTTGATGGCTGCTCGAGCAGAGCTGTCTGATCTGGGCCGACTCCTCACGGAATACGCTGAGCGTACCCCCGAGGAAGTTGTCAAAGAGCGGTTTGAGAACGACCATGTCCGAACGCTCATGATGTATGGCGTCTGCCACTGGGGTCTGGATTACTCTCAATCCGGTGTCGGATATCTCATCCCTCTCTACTTCAACCGTATGAGTAACTACCGACTAGCTGCAGGAGGCTCTCATAGAGTATC
This sequence comes from Chloroflexota bacterium, assembly GCA_013203045.1. Classification (GTDB taxonomy): domain Bacteria; phylum Chloroflexota; class Dehalococcoidia; order SZUA-161; family SpSt-899; genus JABMQN01. The sequence goes on along the minus strand of JABMQN010000269.1, from coordinate 38,648 downwards.
CAATGCGGTCTTGAAGAGCTATTTCGAGACTCAGGGACAGATCAGGACCAGCGCCCAGATCAAACGTATCATCATTGAGAACGGCACTGCCAAAGGTGTTGAACTGGAAGACGGCATCCGGTACATGGCCAACAAGGCAGTGGTAAGCACCATCGATCTCCATCAGACCTTCTTGGATTATGTCGGGACAGAAAATCTGGAATCGGACTTCGTCGATATGTGCAATGCCTGGCAATGGGAGAAGTGGAGCTTACTCGATACACATCTGGCACTCGATAAACCTCCTCAGTTCAAGGCTGCCGAATCCAATCCGGATGTCAATAATGCCTTCATGTATGTTCTCGGCTATGACAGTTGCGATGAACTTACACATGAATGGGATTTGATGGCTACCGGTGAACTGCCGGAAACGGCTGGATATATTGCTACCTTCCCTTCAGTTCATGATCCCTACCAGGCACCTCCGGGTAGAGCTTCCGGACTTCTTTCTCAAATGGCTCCCTTTGACCTCAAGGACGGGGGATCGGAGAAGTATCTCAATTTCAATTATAGACGAGAACTTGCGGCCTATCAGCTGCGCACCTTAGAGAAATATGCGCCCAATATGGCTGGCGACTCAGTACTCTGGTGGAACATCACTACGCCGGCAGATATCCAGAATAAATTCGTGAACATGGTTCGGGGCTCTTACAAACAAGGTCAATATCATCCCTTGCAGATGGGATATCTCAGGCCCAATCAGGAGTGCTCTCACAATGTCACACCAATCAAGAACCTTTTTGTTGGAGGAGCAGGAGTCTGGCCTGGCGGATGCGTTATCTGGGGTCCGGGATACAACTGCGCTAATACCATTGCCGAGGAATGCGGTATCGAAAAATGGTGGAAAGAACCGGAGATTGTCACTAAGTCCCGAGAGAATGGGTATATTCTATAGGGCTTTGCGGGATATATGCATAGTAAGGAAGAACTATAGATGGATCTAGCTTTTACCGAAGAACAGGAAATGCTGTGGAAATCGGCTCGTGACTTCTTAGCTGATAAATGTCTTAAAACCATGGTTAGGGAGATGGAAAAGGATGAAAAAGGGTACTCTCCCGAGCTGTGGAAGGAAATGGCTGATTTGGGCTGGCTGGGACTTCCTTTCCCTGAGAAATATGAGGGTGGAGGAATGGGATTACTCGACTTGGTAGTACTACTGGAAGAAATGGGTCGAGCTTGTCTTCCAGGTCCATTCCTCTCCACCGTAGTACTTGGCGGTTTACCCGTCATGGAATGGGGAAGTGAGGAACAAAAACAGGATATTCTGCCAAAGATATGCAAAGGAGATGTAATTCTTACTCTGGCTCAAGCCGAATCCAGCGCCAGGTATGATGCTGTATCTATACAGACTTCGGCAACGCCCGAAGGAGATGACTATGTTATAAGCGGGACAAAACTGTTTGTTCCTGATGCTAACATTGCAGACTCGATAATCTGTGTTGCCAGAACTGCTCAATCATCAAATCCTGAAAAAGGAATTACCCTCTTTCTTATAGATGGTAAAAGTCCGGGGATAAGCACCACGGTTCTCAGCACTATTGCAGGAGATAAGCAGTGTGAGGTGATCTTTGACAAGGTAAAGGTGCCTAAAGGAAGTGTCCTGGGTGAGGTGGGTCAAGGTTGGGAGATGGTGAAAAGAATCTTGGAATGGGCAGCACTTGCCAAATCCGCAGAAATGGCGGGTGGAAATCAGCAAGTTCTGGAGATGACCATCAATTATGCCAAGGAAAGGATACAATTTGGCCGACCCATTGGCAGTTTCCAGATCATCCAACACTATATAGCGGATATGTCCCTCGATGTCGATAGTGCTCGGGTTACGCTGTATAAAGCGGCATGGAAACTCAATGAAGGACTTCCTTGCGCCAACGAGATCTCGGTTAGCAAGGGATGGATCAACGATGCCTACAGAAGAGTTGCTACACAGGCATGTCAGATACATGGCGCAATTGGCTTCACCAAGGACCATGACCTGGAGCTTTACTTCAGGAGGGCAAAGGCCGCAGAGGTTTTGTTCGGGGATTCCGATTTTCATCGTGAGATTGTAGCACAGGAACTGGGGCTATAGGCCGGCGAAAGGAGTATGATGGATTTTCGTTTAAATGAAGAGGAGCAGGCCTTCCAAAACGAAGTAAGAGACTTTGTTCAGGAATTGTTCCGGGATATATTGCCGCCTGATTTCGCGGGTGTAGACCCCGGACCCGAAGAAGAGGCACGTGAAGATATTGAAAAAATTGCCGCCCAAGTATGGCACAGGTTAGGCGCCAAAGGCTGGATAGGATTAGGATGGCCGAAGGAATTCGGCGGACAGGAAAGCGAGTCAAAGTCCTGGATTCTAAATCAGGAGCTGATTTACAACGGGATACCGGGGATGGACATAGCCGCGTGTCAGGGCGACCTGATTTTGCAGTTCGGCACTGAGGAGCAAAAGAAGCGGTTTCTCCCTCCCATTTCCCGCGGAGAAGTAAAATACGCTATAGGGATGAGCGAGCCTGATGTTGGTTCAGACATGTTCTCCCTTCAACTAAAAGCAGAAGAGAAAGAAGACCACTATCTTTTTAATGGCCAGAAGATCTGGAACAGTGGTATCCAGCGTACCGACTGGTGCGTGGTATATGCTCGAACTGATCCGAATGCAGCCAAACAACACAACGGAATCAGTGTTTTTATAATCGATCCCAAGAGCCCGGGGGTTACTTTGCGCCCCATAACACAAATAACGGGGCTTGATGCTTTTTGTGAGGTCTTCTACGACGACGTCAAAGTTCCTAAGGAAAACCTTCTGGGAGAGAAGAATAGAGGGAAAGACGTCAGCATGTACGCTTTTTCTATCGAGAGAAGCTACGGAATGGTAATCCTTCACAATGCCAGGAGATACTTTGATCAGTTGGTGGAGTATTGCAAGGAGACCTCTGTCAATGGGCAGCCTCTAGCCAAAGATCCTCTCATTCGGAACAGGCTGGCTGAGATGGCCATTGAGATTGAAGTTGGGCGAAATATGGGCGACAGGATCAACTGGATGACCGGCCAGGGCATGCTCACGGTTATTCCTGGTTGCCAGAACAAAATCTATGGTTCCCGAGTTGCTCAGAAGCTGAGTAATTTGGGGATGGAAATCCTCGGGCTCTATGGACAACTGGATGACACCTCCAAATGTACGCAACTTGGCGGCAGGTTTAGGCATATGTATCTAAGTTCAAGGGCCTGGAGTCTTGCTGGTGGCACCAGTGAGATGTCCAGGAATATTATCGCCGGACCATTTGGTCTGGGATTGCCCAACTAAAAACTACCAGGGAGGGTAATGGGCTTCCGCTTTACTTAAAGAGGAGGAAGCCTTCCGAAAAGGGGGGGGCAATACAAACAAAAGATAAAGTCCAAATCACTAACCGGGCGACCAAGAAGGATCGTCTCAAAAGGAGGAGGAGAATTGGAAACAAGTGTAAAGTCTAAGAACCTGGACGCGTTCAGGACAGCTGCTCATACCATCGTTAACCCTGAACTGCAAAAGTGGATGGATCAGGGTGGCAAGGTGATGGGTGCATGGTGCTGCTATGCCCCGGAGGAGCTTATTACTGCTGCCGGTTTAGTCCCATTCCGAGTGAGGGCTACTGGAAGCACTGGTACTGAGGAGGCAGACGCATACGTTAGCAGTATTAATTGCAGCTTCTGCCGGCATGCATTCAATATGGGATTGCATGGAGAGTACGATTTCCTTGAGGCTATGGTCTGGCTCAATAATTGCGACCATGTCCGCCGTATGTATGACAACTGGTGGCGAAAGGTAAATACTCCACTGACTAAAATGATGAGCCTTCCCAAGTTTACCGGTGATAAGCAGGTGGCCTGGTGGCGAGAAGAACTTGTATTCCTCAAAGAGGCTCTGGAGAAACACCTGGGCATCACCATTACCGACGATAAGATTCGGGAAGGGATAAGTATCCATAACGAAAAAAAACGCCTGCTAAGACAATTATTTGAGCTCAGAAAGAGTGATAATCCCCCCATCACTGGCGCGGATTCACTGGCCACTGCCGTGGCCAGCACCGCCATGCCTCCAGAGGAATTCAACAAAATGTTGAAAGAACTTCTGGAGGAGTTGAAAGATACAGAAGGCATCAAGGACTACAGAAAGAGACTGTTACTGGTGGGTAGCATCTTTGATGACCCGTCGTATGTCAAGATCATGGAAGATATCGGAGGGCTGGTGGTCGCTGATTCTGAGTGTTTCGGTACCAGGGCATTCGCAGTAGACGTCGATGAGAGTATTAAAGATCCGCTAGACGCCCTTGCAAAGTTTACTATAAAGGATAGACAACACTGTCCACGGTTGTTTGGGGAATATAAGAGAAGATCCCAGTATATCCAGGACATGGTTAAGGAATACAAGGTTGATGGCGTGATCGGTCTGAGAATGACGTTCTGCGACCTTTGGGCCGGCGAATACTACATGCTTAACCTGGACATGAAGGAAGCAGGTATTCCCTTCTTCTATATGGACAGGGAGTACCTGATGGCCGGGACTGCCGGACAGGTACGAACCAGAATTCAGGCATTCATGGAAACACTTTAGGGAGGTAAAAGATGACTGAAACAAGTATGGACGATAAATGTTTGTATAAGTTAATACAAGAACGCGATATGATTCAAATGATGGTGGAGAGCTTCACTCAGTCTGTTACGGAAGGTAATAATCTTTTTGAAGTTCCTACGAAAGCTTTCGTTGAACATCACAATGAATTGATTAGGCGCTATATATCTGGCGAACCATTTATCAGCAGCTACTTTTGCTGTGCTCCGGAAATATACACTGCCATGGATCTTCCGTGGAGCACTTTCCTGACCCCCGCGTTCACCGGTATGCTTAATCCCGACTATCAAGATGAGGTTGATGCAAGCGGTCAGTTGTTTGCAACGGACCTGTGCACCATCATCAGGCAGGCAGCTTACTATGTGGTAGCTGATATGGTTCCGCCCCCCACCGCGATCATCGCCATGATGCATCCCTGCGACGGTATTAATGTGGTGCACCAGGTAATGGCCAATGATAAAAAGTGGAAGGATGTCCCGGTGTTCGGCGCTGACCCGCCCTACTGGGCTGATGAGCGAAGCCTGGATTACTATACTGACCAGCTCTATGAGATGGTAGCATTTCTTGAGGAGCACACCGGTCTCAAATTAACTGAGGACAAGCTCCGTGAGACTTGTGAAGAATCAAACAGAGCCTACGCAATTTGGGATGAGTACAGCCAGACTAGACGGGCAGTGCCCTGTCCTCATGGCGGAGGCATGGGATTGCAGGTTTTCGGAACACTGTCGACCAATCTATGTGGCAAACCAGAGGGCACGGACTGGGTCAAGGATGTCCTTGAAGATGCTGAGGCGCTGATAAAGCAGGGAAAGGGGGCTGTTCCTGAGGAGAAGATCAGGCTGTTGTGGTTCGATGTTTTATCTCTGGGAACTACTACGGATCTATTCCCTTGGCTTGAGGAGGAATGGGGAGCGGTGATAGTCATGGATATGTTTGGTTATGCACCCTACTCCCAGCTTGACACTACAAACATGGACACCATGATGAAATCACTGGCTGCAAGAGCTTTGAATGACGTACCCATGATCAGGCAGGCGCGGGGGCTGGCGGACCTCTTCCTCGTAGATATAACGAACATTGTGAAAGAGTACAAGATAGATGCCGTTATCTATCCGGGCTATATGGGGCACAAGGACGGCACGGCCAATATAGGCATGATGCGGGAGAAGTGCCGCGAACTGGGAGTGCCTTTCACGACTATAGGGATGGACTTTTATGACGACAGATATACCTCACCGGATGAAGTCAAGGACAAGCTATCCAAGTGGTTCGAGTCGATGGGACATACACCTAAGTCAGGTTAAGCGAAATCGGGCCCTTCCCGATGTCTTATGAAACGAGGAAAGACTCTGATCGATTCTGCTGGCCGCTAGAAGCTGTAGAGGCAACAGCGTAGGTGGCAATCTAAATAGTAGTTAAGAGTTCTGAAACATTGATATAGGAGGTAATTATGCCTGATGAAACGTTTGATGCGGTAATAGTGGGAGGGGGGACTACGGCTCTATACACTGCTATGTATCTGATGAGGTACGGTGGTATGAGCGTAGGCATATTTGAAAGAAGGCATGAGATTGGCGGCTGCATGGCCACTGAGGAGGCCTGCGCCCCGGGCTTTCGTGGTAATACCCATGCTACCATGTCGTTTCCCTGGTACCATCTGCCACTTTATCGCGATTTCCCTGAATTCTGGGAATACGGGGGACAGCGCGACCAGTATCTCGTCGCCGATGGTGGCAGCTTTATAAAAGAGGAAACTTGCCTTGCTATCTATAGTACGAAAGATGATCCCACACAGGAGCGTACCGCGAAGGAGATTGCTCGATTTTCAGAAAGGGACGCTGATAGGTGGCTCAAACTCTGGAACCTGTGGCAGGGTGATACGGCACAGAATTGTCAGATAGATCGGCTGTTCAACCCGGCGGAATTTCGCCTGGATCCCGCGCATCTGGAGAGGCAAATGGAGTTATATCCAGGGCTGTGTGAAGCTGGTTTTGAACCGGATCAGCTACTCTTGAATGCCAGCCATTTGCGAGCTGTAAAGGAACAATGGGACAGCAAAGAACTGCAGTATTGCATTGAGAGACTTGTCCTTTCCGGGGCATTTGATATCAACCAGACAGGAGTTGGGGCCGAATCCATGGGCGTGGCTATGCAAATGCCGGGCCTGGGTTATTTCCGGGGGGGAACGCACCAGATAGCTCATGCGTGCCACCAGATACTGGTACAGGGTGGATGCAAGTTCTTTACCCATGCTCATGTAGAAAATGTCATCATAGAAAACGGAGAGGCCAAAGGCATCCGCCTGGCAGATGGCTCTCAAATCAAGGCAAACAAGCTGGTATTGAGCACCTTGAATCCACGGCAGCTTGCATTTGACCTTATTGGAAGAGAGCATCTCAGCGATAAGTTTATACGCCGTGTGGAGCTAACGGAAGCCACTTTCGGTTGCCTCTTCTGGTACAGCATCGCCTGTCATGAGGCGCCGAGGTATCATGCAGCGGCGTTCAATCCCGATATCGATGAAACCTTCTGGCTTGGGCTTGCAGAAACTGCCGATCCGGAGCACATAGTCAAGGAGACCTACTATCTGAAGCTGGGCATGTGGCCTCCCATGGAGCATTTCTGCTCCACGGTGTGGTGCCATAGTTTGCGTGATCCTTCTTATGCACCCAAGGGGAAACACATTTGTAATAATGAACAGGTGGCACCGCCTGCAACCCAGCATACGGAGCGGGAATGGCTTGAGATAAAGAAGCGCTTCGGTGAGGAACTTATCGAGTACTGGTCGCGGCACTCTCCCAACATGAACTGGAACAACGTGATAGGAATCGACTCCCAGACTCCCTACGATGCCAATCACATGAAGAACCTGGAACCCAACGGGGCCATGTCCGGAGATGATCGCCCGATGTATCAGTCGTTCGACTGCAGGCCTACACCTGAGCTGGCAAACCACAGGGCTCCGGTGAAGAACCTTTATTGTACCGGAGGATCATGGTGGGTGGGGTCAAATATCGGCTGTACTGAGTCCTACAACTGCTACAAGATTATCGCTACGGACCTGGGGTTGGATAAGCCGTGGGAAGCGCAGGGCAAAGAGGAGCCGTATTCCCTGGTTGAGCAACAGAGAATCGTTTTTGATAAACAGCGAGAAGCATTCCCAAGGTCATAATGAGCCATGAATTCTATGGAGAGCCAGAGTCACTGAAGAGGTGCTTGAAAATGTGTGCGAGCCGATAATCGGTCACCGGTACTTGGGCAAGCTTGAACTCATGAGAGGTACTGCACAATTGAGCACTTATACCCTCTGTCTTTAAAAGGACGTAATGATGCCTGATGAAACGTTCGATGCCGTAATAGTTGGAGGAGGGGCCAAGGCGCTCTACATGGCCCTGTACTTGACCAGATACGCCGGTATGCGTGTTGGTATCTTTGAGCAGAGGCACGAAATCGGTGGCGGCCTGTGTACCGAAGAGATAGCCGCACCTGGTTTTCGCGGCAACCCTCACGCGGTGATGATGTTGCCCTGGTACCATGCCCCAACGTGGCGTGATTTCCCGGAACTCTGGGACTTCGGAATCCAGTACGACCAGCACCTTTGCAGCGATGGCGCCGTCTTCCTGGAAGATGAGACCTGCCTGGCCATCTATAGTGACAAGGTTGACCCAACCCAGGAACGTACGGCGAAGGAAATCGCCAAGTTCTCTGAAGCGGATGCCGAAAAATGGATCAAACTGAGGAAGCTGTGGACAGGCGATGCCATGCAGAGAGTTCAGATGGACATGATGTTCCTTCCCGCGGAGGAACGCCTCACCGATCCCAACGTGATGGTGAGGGCTGCGGAACTGTATCCGGAGTTCCTGGAAGCCGGGTTCAACGTAGATTCCCTGATCATGGCAGCCAGCCCTTTGCGTGTGGCACGTGAATTCTGGGAGAGCCCGGAGTTGCAGTATTGTGCTCTCAGATTCAATCTCTCCTCAGCAATCGATATCAATTACCCGGGGCAGGGAGTCGTGATGATCGGCTCGTCAGCCAATCTGCCCAATTTGAGTTTCATCAAGGGGGGAACCCACCAGGTAGCGCACGCCTGTCATCAGGTACTTGTCCGTGAGGGCTGCAAGTTCTTTACTCACTCTCGTGTGGACAAGGTCATCATCGAGAATGGCGAAGCCAAAGGCATTCGTCTGGCCGACGGCTCCGAGATCAAAGCCAGGAAACTGGTGGTGAGCACATTGAGCCCGAGCCAGCTCGTATTTGGTTTGATCGGTAGAGAGTATTTCAGCAAGATTGAGGCGCGCCGCGTGGAGCTCCTGACTGATACGTTCGGCTGCCTGATGTGGTACAGTTTCGCCCTCCGTGACGCGCCCAGGTACACGGCGGCGGAATTCAACCCGGATATCAACGAGTGTTTCTGGCTCGGCCTGGCAGAGGCTGCTGACCCCATGCATATCTCCCGGGAGTGTATGTGGTCACGGATGGGCAAGTGGCCGCCTCCCATTGAAGACTACGGCCCTGTCGTCTGGTGCCACAGCCAGGTTGATCCCTCTTTCGCACCGGAAGGGCATCATGTTGCCAGTACTGAGCAGTATGGCCCTCCGGCAACCATGTTTACCGAGAGAGAATGGATGGATGTCAGGGAGAGGTATGCTGAAGACCTGATCAGCATCTGGCAGAAGCATGCTCCCAATATGACATGGGATAACATCATAGGCTGCGACTATAACTCCCCATACGACGCTCTGAGGACGCTGAACAGGCATCCCAACGGCAACATGAACGTTATCGATCATGATCCGTGTCAGTTCTGGGAGAACAGGCCAACTCCTGACCTGGCGAACCACAGGACACCGGTGAAGAACCTCTATGCCACCGGAGCCGGCTGGAGTATGCCCACATCCGGGTCAAGCGAAGCCTACAACTGCTACAAGATTATCGCCAAGGATATGAACCTAGGCAAGCCATGGGAGGAGCCGGGTAAAGAAGAGCCCGATTCCCTGGTTGAGCAGATTAGACTCTGCCATCAAAGGATACAGAGTGGTGCAAAAACGGATCCTTCACAATAGGAAGAGCAGGGGAAAGATGAGTCGTATTCACTGTTTGAGTAGTAGAAAATTATTGAAAACAAAATTCGGGATATTTTTCGGAGGTCATAATGAGCCAACAATTAGTTGAAGATCTGAAAACACTGATTGGGCAGGAGGGAGAGCCGAGAGAGGCACTTGACGAAGTCTGCAAACCGATGATCAGGCATTGGTGCGCAGCGATGCAAGATGGCAATCCTTTATATACAAATGAAGAATATGCCAAGACCAGTAGGTATGGGAATATTATCGCTCCACCTACAATGATGCTGACATATACGATGCCTCCATTGTGGCCTCCGAAGGAAGATCCACCGCATCATTTTGAACAGTTTTTGGAGAAACTGGATAAAGCCGGCTATTTGGGGATACTTGTTACTAATGTATCTCAGAAATACTATAAGCCGCTATTTGTTGGAGACCGGATAACCTTCACATACAAGGTTACTGATATGTCACCAGAAAAAAAGACGAGCTTGGGGGCAGGCTACTTCGTTACCACAAGTTTCATCTTTACCAATCAAAAAGGAGAAACGGTTGGCACTCAAAGTTTTACCGTTTTGAAATACAGCATCGGATAAACCTTTTGAATTAAAGGGAGGTAGATATGGCTTGGAAATCCGTCTATTGGGAGGATATTGAGGAAGGACAAGAGCTTCCCACAGTATCCATGGATATCACCTGTACCACAATAGTAGCTGGCGCCATTGCTAGCAGTGATTTTACTCCCGTGCATCACGATAGTAACTTTGCAAAAAGTATCGGTATGCAAGACATCTTTATGAATAACGCGACTATCTGTGGGCTCTCGGGCAGGTACTTAACTGACTGGACAGGACCTGAGGGAGAGTTAAAAGAGATATCGTTTCGAATTGGCACATCGTGTTTCGCTGGTGACACAATGACAATGACCGGTAAGGTAGTCAAAAAACACACCGAAGCTGACCAGCACCTGGTGGATGTAGCCTACGAATTTAATGTTCCGGGAGGTCGCAATTGCGGTGGAACAGGTACTCTTGCTTTGCCCACCCGATAATATTAACTGAAAAATGGGTCTATTTTGGATTCATTTTAAAAGAGTGACAAAGGAGGTGCACATGGCTGAACGCGTGGGGATTGTAGCGGTAGCTCAGACCAAATACCAACCAAATAGAGATGAGGTAAATGCGGGAGAGTTGGTATGGGAAACGATAGAACCGGTCATGAAAGAAGCAGGAGTCCGATTCACCAACGACGATGGTGACGGAGATATTGAGTCCATTGTGACGTGCTCCCAGGATTTCTGGGATGGGATGACTATTTCAAGCATGGGCGTTATGAGTTTTACTGGGGGACACCATGCGACTGAGGACAAGATAGCTGAGGATTCGCTTAATGCCCTTTTTGCTGCGTATGCCCAGATACTATCGGGCCATTTCGATATGGTTCTGGTTTCTACCCACACTAAGGAATCCATGGGTGACAGGAGCATCATCGAGAGTGCTGCCTTTGATCCCGTCATGATGAGGCCATTGGGCCTAGACTTCTTCATTGCTGCTGCCTTGCAAGCCAGGCGATACATGGATAAGTACGGTGTAACCGCTGAACAGTTCGCCAAAGTGGCTGTAAAGAACCGTGGCAACGGTATGAAAAATCCTGTTGCCCAGGAACCTATGAACATCACGGTTGAGGATGTCCTCAAATCGAAGATGCTGGTTGATCCCATTCATCAGTTGGATACTAAACCCATTTCAGACGGTTCCATTGCTATGATTCTGGCACGGGAGGAGAAAGCCAAGAAGCTCACGAATAAACCGATCTGGATAACGGGTGTATCAAATTGCTATGAAACGCACTACCTGGGAGATAGGGATTTGGCCGAGTGTGATGCCCTGGTAACCGCCGCCCGGAGGGCCTATAAAATGGCCGGTATTACCTTACCTGCCAAGGAAATTGATATAGCTGAGATCGCCGATGAATATTCCTATCAAGAGCTGCTATGGATGGAGGGACTGGGTCTCTGTGGGCGTGGGGAAGCGGGCAGACTCATCGATGCCGGAGTGACTCAGATTGGGGGCAAGCTCCCGGTGAACACTTCAGGCGGGATGCTCTCCGGTAATCCGAATGTTGTAGCAGGAATGGCAAGGGTGGCTGAATCGGTGCTGCAGCTTCGTGGTGAAGCAGGCGAAAGGCAGGTTCCAGGAGCGAGTGTTGCGCTGGCTCACGGTACTACCGGGGCCTGTGGTGCACACCAGTGTGTTATGACCTTAAGTAATAAGTAATCAGGAGGTGGAAAATGGGCAATAGAGTAGCTATTGTGGGTATAGGCCAGACCTATCATAAAAGCCATCGGCCTGACGTTAGCCAGATGGAATTGGTCAACGAAGCAGTCAGGCCTGCCCTGGCCGATGCTCAGATGAATATGAAGGATATTGACGCGGTATTTGTCGGCAACATGGAAACGTTTGAAGGAATCTACCTTCCCGACCACTCAATGGTCGATTTCTCAGGCGCTTACATGAAACCAGGTTTTAAAATCGCCTCGGGGGGTACTACCGGTTGCTCGATTCTCGAAGAAGCCTTCCATTGTGTTACCGCAGGCATTTTCGATAAAGTCCTGGTCGCAGCCTTTGAGAAGCAGGACTCAGGTGACTCCACCGGCGCTATCACTGCTGCCACTACCCCGGCATGGGGCAAGGGCCAGGCCAGAGGGGCTATCCATGAATTTGCCAAACAGGCATTGAGCTATATCAAGCACTCCGGAGCTACGGAGGCGCACGCTGCTATGGTCCGGCTAAAGGCAGACAAGGGCGCATGTAGAAACCCCTACTCTCATCTGAAGCTTGGTCTTAAAAGTATCGATGATATTCTTTCATCCGAGCCCCTTGAATATCCGCTGCGGCTCTTTGATTTCTGCCCTCAATCCTGTGGTGCCTGTGCCATCATTATTGCAAATGAGGAAGAAACAAAGAAGATAACCAACAAACCTGTTTGGATCGCGGATACCATCTGTGTTCATCAGGAGATATTTCGCGCCGGGGCCTTCTGCGACTTTACCGGCAAAGAACGCTACAGCCAGGAAATAGCAGCCGAAAGACTCTACAAGCGGAATGGGATAACCAATCCTCGTAAGGAAATCGATATGGCGGAGGTTTATGAACCCTCTGACTGGGAAGAAATGCTTATCTACGAGCTTTTCGGCCTTTGCCCAAGGAACGAAGGCTGGAAACTGGTTGAAAAGGGGATAACCGAGATAGAAGGGGAATGGCCTGTTAATCCATCAGGAGGTGTGTTATCTACCAATCCGATTGGAGCTACCCCTACAGTCCGCATCGCTGAATGTGTCCTCCAAATTCGTGGAGAAGCAGGCGAACACCAGGTTACCAAGGATGTAAATACAGCCTTTGCTACTGCTCTGGGTGGTCCCAATTGGACATCAATGATACTTCTCAAGAAGTCTGTGTAAGAGGTGAGAGAAAATGGCAAATGAACCCGCTCAGGAATATATACAAGTAACTTATAAGAAACCCAGACCCTATCGCTGGGCCGCTGGCGAATACTTGAGCAGACTATATCGGGAGTGCAGGGACAACAAGAGGTTGATGACCGTCAAGTGTCAACACTGCAATGAGCATGTATGGCCTCCAAGCAAGGTGTGCGGAAGATGCAAGAAACCTTCAGGTGACAACTGGGTAGTGGTGAGCGATAAAGGATCGGTAGTACAGTTCACCTATACGAACTTCCCCATGTTTGATCCACACGTTGGCAAATATATGACGGAGGAGCACCCCTTCGCTACGATCGATCTTGATGACTGTGAGATCTACTGGGTGGCTAAACTTGAAGAAAAAGATAAGGACAAGTTAAAGCCGGGAATGCGAGTACAGGCTGTATGGAGGGAAGAGGGGCGTGGTGGTGGCCTGGATCATGACATCCTGTACTTCAGGACCATTGAGGAATAGGAGGGAAAGCGATGACTGAGAGAACCGTTGAAATACTTGAAGATTCGGATCGATTCGTCTTTCCTTGGCAATTAGCTATCCCAAACACTTATCCTGCCGGTGTGGTGGGGAGTAAGTTTCTCATTGAACTGAGGGATAATAAAAAGATCAAAGGTATAAAATGCCCCGAATGTAACCAGGTCTATGTTCCACCAAGGTCTACCTGCAAATATTGCTTCGGTGAGCTTAGTGAATTGGTTGACGTAAGCGATAAGGGAACCTTAGTTACCTATGCCGTTTCCTACGAGCCCACTCCTGTCCAGCCAGTGGAAGGTACTCCGGTTATCTACGGGATAGTGAAACTGGACGGAGCTGATACCGGCTTTGTTCACATGCTGGGAGAAGTCGATCCCAAGCAACTGGAGATCGGGATGAGGGTTAAGGCTGTATTCAAGACTAAAAAGAAACGCGTGGCCAGTATCCTGGATATTAAGTACTTCAAACCGCTAAAAATATAATGTGAACAAGAAGGGGTGGTTAGTGGCGACTCCTTTCGCGACATTCAATGCTGCGCATCAAACACTTGAAGGGCATATCCTCGCTATGCCCTTTGTGGCATCGCAGTCTGCCAGATTCAACCAAATAGCGTCGACTGCATGCCTTGGTCGGATGGCCTCGAATAGGGCCTTCAGGAACGCGTCTTCACTCCATCCGCGCTTCCATAGGTCTATGTATGGCAACTCGATATTAGGTACCATGACATCCATGAGGAGATACGCGTTGTGAAGATACTATTGACAGGCGCCTTTGGCAATCTGGGAGCAAGCACACTGGAAAATCTGCTTCTGCGCAAGAAACACGAGATATTGTGCTTTGACATGCGAAATCCCAGAAATGAAAAGGAAATGGAGAGGCTTTCCAGGATAGAAAAGTTCGAAATATGCTGGGGAGATATTACTGATCCTGACATCGTGGCACAGGCAGTTGAGGGGCAAGAGTGCATACTTCATTTGGCTGCCATTATTCCTCCACTCAGCGAGCAGTCTCCTGATCTCGCGCACCGGGTCAATGGTGAAGGCACACACAACGTGATAGAGGCCGCAAAACGACAGGAAAAGCCACCAAAGATAGTCTTCACCAGTTCAATAACAGTGCATGGGAACAGGTTCTCCGAGCCACCACCCAGAAGGGCGGACGAACCCCCGCAACCAACAGATAACTATACTCACTCCAAAGTAGCTTCAGAAAAGGATTTGATAGAGAGTGGCATTGATTGGACGATACTCAGAGTCGGTGCCGCTATGCCGGTTGACGTGTTGGGTAGTGATTCCTTTGGATTTGGTTCTCTTGAATATTCTTTTGGCATACCGCTGGAACAGCGAATAGAGGTCGTCCATCCTGCCGATGTTGCCACGGCAATCGCCAATTCTACTGAAGCTGATACCGCCGGCAAGATACTGTTGCTTGGGGGCGGCAAGAACTGCCAGATAACAAACCGGCACTTGCAGACGAGACTGTTTGAGGCGTTGGGAATCGGCATGGTTTGCGAGAAAGCTTTCCGAGTACCAAAGGATGAAAGCGACTACTGGTACACCGATTTTATGGATACCGAGGAGTCACAGAGACTTCTCAAATTCCAGAATCACACTTTCGAACATTACATTGAGGACCTGAAACGGGCATTTGGTTGGAGAAGGATCTTTACGAAGCCACTCGGTCCCATCATCAGGCGCTGGTTATTGAGGTACTCACCGTACTATAAGGCTTCATAATGCCCAGCGCTAGATGAATGTCCGAATATCGGCTTGATTTATGGCACCCTTGCTGGGCATCTTGGCAAGGCCATCCAGATGTTATTACAATGGCACAATTGGGCAGTTACTTGCTGGTCCTTGATATATTGCATCACGTACCTCTCAATGGAGGTTATTACCTTCCCCAAATTCTTTATGCTCAACTAATTGGAGATTGGATTTCTGGCAATATACCCTGCAAACAAGGAGTTTGACTCTGTATAAATCAGAGATCCACGTAGGAAAGGAATAGAAAGACTCACTGCATAGACTATTTGTGATGTTTGTGTAGCAGCATCTAAGGCAGTTACCCGTTCCAATAGTTACGGAGGCGATGATGGAGATTGAAATCCCGCAGGTAGAGAATCCTGTAGTAGAAGAAATGCAACTGGAGATCGCCAATGGCTTTGTCAGGATGCAGGAGCAGAGGGCTGAAGGCAAGCCAGTGGTTTGGCGGTCACTCCTGGTCCCCGCGGAGATATTCCGGGCCATGGACGTGGCGACCGTGTACCCTGATCTGCTCGGGGGAAACATCGGTGTGTTTGGACAATCGGGCAAGTACTGTCAGATAGCCGAAGAGAACGGTCTTTCGAGAGACATATGCGCAGTTCACCGATGTACGCTGGGCCTCGCATTCGCCGAAGGGAAGGACGAACTGTTCGAACTGGCCTTTGCGCCACCGGACCTGGTAGTAGGGTGCAACTTCCCCTGCGTGTCGTATTCCAAATCTACTCAGCACGTCGCGAAGATGTACAACGCGCCCTATCATTTCCTCGATGTGCCCATCAACACATGGGGAGATCAGATACCTGATCACGCTATCAAATACTACGTCAGCCAATTGAAGGGTGTGATCGAGTTTCTCGAGATGCATGGGTATAAACTCGATATGGACCGACTGAAGGAAGAGGTTGCTTTCACCAAAACCCTAAATGCGCTCATCGATGAGATTGATACTTACAAACGAGCCACGCCCTCACCAATGAAGCCCTACGATTCAAGCATTGCTCTGACTGTTCCTCTTCAGATCACGGACAAAACCCGCATACTGGATCTCTTCACGAGGCTGAGAGACGATCTGAAGGACCGAGTGGAAAAAGGTGTTGGCATAGTGGAAAACGAAAAGTTGAGACTTATGTGGATCGGCAATCCCCCCATTGTTGATTTCAACCTACTCAGCTATCCCGAAAAGCATGGAGTCGTGGTTGCCAAAGGTCTGTTGGAACTGCTCACAGGTTTCTCCCTTGACCCTGATCTCATTGACCCGGATAACCCGCTGGAAAGCATCGCACGGGCTCATCTCCTGAGTCCCGCGAATCCGACTCACCATGGAATGCTGAACTATATTCTGAATACCGTCGATGACTACAAGATCGACGGTATCGTTGCAGTAGTCAAGCGTTCCTGCGGGCAGTTACCGGCATCCCTCAGGTTGTCAAAGGATGAGGTCTTTGACAAGACAGGAGTGCCCACTGCTATCTTCAACTGTGAAGGCAGTGATGATAGAGAGTATGACCCGGTTGATGCCAGAGCCAACCTCGATACGTTTATCGAGACTCTGCTGGTAAGGAAGGGAGCCTGAGATGGAAAGGATGGCTACACTGAAAACGATTGACGCGTTCCGCGACGTTCTCAAAGATCCCGCGAAGGTTGCCATGGACTGGAAATCACAGGGGAAGAAAGTCGTGGGATACAGGTGCCTGTTTGTGCCCGAGGAGATCATCTGGGCAGCTGGCATGCTCCCTTATCCACTCTACGGAACGCCAGAACCAATCCGTCTGGCGGACTCGTACTTCCAGTCGTGCTCCTGTGAATTTGTCCGCAACCTATTTGATCAGGCACTGGATGGCAAACTCGATTTCCTAGACTATCTTGCGCTTTCGAATACATGTGATGCGTCCCGCAGGGTCTTCGACCATTGGAACCAATACATAACAGCCTGCCCGGCTTATCTAATCAACAACCCACAGAAGCTCTTGGACAAGACAAACCGTGAGTACTACATAGCAGAGTTGACCGCGTTCAAGCAGCAGATGGAGGAACTCTCGGGCAAAATGATCACGGATACCGGGATCAGAGATGCGATTGAACTCTATAACGAAACAAGGTCTCTGCTTAAAGAACTCTGTGAATTAAGGAAGCAGAATCCGCCGCTCATAACTAGCGAGGAAGCTCTGGATGTATCGATGGCAGCAATCCTGATGCCGAAGGATCAGGCGAACCCTCTTCTGCAGCAATTGCTGAGCGAAGTCAAAGAGAGGGAAGTCCCCGAGAACGATGGCCCCAGAATACTAGTCACAGGCAGCACCCTGGACAATCCGGTCCTCATCCGCATGATCGAGGAAGAGGGCGGGCAAGTGGTGATCGATGATCTGTGCACCACAAGCCGGTACTTCTGGGATCAGGTTGACAATGCCGGTGAACCTATGGAATCCCTCTATCGGTTTCTCAACAGGCGAGCGCTGTGCGCATGCCTGCATCCGATGGAGGCACGGTTCGATCACCTTTTCAAACTCATCGATGAGTACGACATTGAAGCCGTCATCGATTTCAACTTGAAGTACTGTAACCCCTTCATGTATGAGGCACCCCTCCTGCGGAAGGAACTCGAGGCACAGGACATTCCCTTTAACGTACTGGAAATAGGGCATGACATGTCCGGGCATGGGCAATTGCGAACCCGGATACAGGCATTCATCGAGATGATCGAATTCTAGAAAGGGGACAGGGGTCGGGGGCCAGCAGAAAGGGAGGTCTCCCGTTCCGAGTTGTGCGATGAACGGTAGGAGATAGCGTACAGGAGGTATAACGTGTTAAGTGCTGGTATAGACGTTGGCACATTGTGGACCAAGGCAGTGGTTATAAAAGACAACTCTATCATTGGATGGAACATATCATTGATGGGAGAGAGTTGCGACCAGGTAGCTCGAGAGACTCTGGTCAGTGCATTGGCCACATCAGGTGTGGCTATTGGTGATGTGAATACCATCATCGCCACGGGTGCGGGGAAAGGAGAAGTGGAATTGGCCCATGATCAGGCAAACGACATCGTATGTCTTGCCAAGGGTATCCATTTCCTCGATCCCAAAGCCAGGGGTGTAATCGATATGGGTGGCGAAAGCACGATGGTCGTGAAGCTCGACGAAAGCGGCCAGATCGTTGACTATGCACGAAATGACAAATGCGCCGCTGGCACGGGGATATTTCTCGATGCGATGGGTAAGGTTATGGGAGTCAATGTTGAAGAAATGGGTGAACTCTCGTCGAGATCAACGGCAGAGGTTAGCATCACGTCGATGTGTGTGGTATTTGCAGAATCGGAGGTAGTGTCACAGGTCCACCGGCAAGTTCCTAAAGAGGACATTATCAAGGGGATACACAGATCCGTTGCTACGAGGATATTTGGGTTGGCAAACCGCTTTGAACTCAATGGCGGCACTATTGCCATTGGTGGATTGGCGCGCAATCAGGGAATATTATCCTGCCTCGAAGAGATGATGAAGAGGAAGCTTACAATTCCGGAAAACCCGCAACTTGTTTCTGCATTGGGAGCAGCTATTATTGCTTCAGAGAAGGGAGGACGTTGATGATCACTCTGGGAGTAGATATCGGTTCGTTAACCGGAAAAGCCGTTATTCTTAAAAATAATAAAATTCTGGCATGGGATTTGGTGTTAACAGGTCCTGACAGTGTCGAAACCGGGACATCCGTTACTAACAGTACACTTCAGAAAGCGGGACTGACCCTGGATGATATGGACTTTGTTGTATCGACAGGTTATGGCAGGATTGTGATACCCTTTGCGAATAAAAATATCAGTGAAATATCATGCCATGCGAAGGGGGCGAACTGGTTTTTTCCGTCAGTAAGATCAGTATTGGATATGGGTGGACAAGATTGTAAAGCAATCAGATGTGATGAAAACGGCAAAGTAACAGATTTTATCATGAATGACAAGTGTGCTGCCGGAGCTGGGAGATCAATGGGAATTATGGCAGATCTAGTGGATGTACCGTTGGAACAATTGGGATCGATGTCATTGGAGTCAAAAAATGGCGGTGTTCCCATAAGCAGCACATGTGTGGTGTTCGCACGATCAGAAGTCCTTCGCTATATGCGTCAGGGGGTATCGAAGAATGAAGTCCTTGCGGGTGCGTGCGCTGCTCTTACTGAGAGAGTCGAGGGGCTGCTAAGGCGAATTGGTATACAGGAAGATTTTGTGATTAGTGGTGGTATTGCCAAGAATGTTGGAGTTGTAAGTCGATTGGAAAAGAAATTCAACCTGAAGGCAAACATTTGTTATGAACCTCAGATTGTGGGAGCCCTTGGGGCAGCAATATTTGGCCGTGAACTGCTCGAGAAACGGACAAAGAAAAGGGATCGATCAAGATGAGAGCCAACTATGGCTATGCCGACGGTTCTGGAGAATACTATATAACCATCGATACGGACCTATGCGATGGCTGCGGCGATTGCGTGGCTGCCTGTCCAAACGAGATATTGGAGATTGCTCTGGATGACTATGACGATCCGAAGGCAGCGGTAAAACCAGAATTTGCTCAGAGTTTAGGATATGTGTGTCCTGGGTACCACGCAAAATGCGAGAAAGATTCATCTAATTGTCATTCTTCATGTAGAGTTGATGCGATTAAACATACCTGGTAGGATTCATAAGGGTGCTGATGAAGTTACCAACAGTGAAACTCAACTTGCTAATCCGTGCAAGCTCACGTCACGCTGATACCATATGATCGATCCCGACTCCAATTGATAGTAAACTGCGTGCTTGAGGTGCTATTCATGAAAAAGCGAATTGAAAGACCTGCCGATACTCCTCTTGAAGTGTATGACTTCTGGCACCAGCGCTGGGCTGAGTATTTGAATCAATATTACAAAGAACGTTTCGTTCAAGCTGGTGTTGTTGATGTGAGTTTCACCGAGAAGTGTCCTGATTGCCCCGATGGCAGTGGGGAATTCCATTATCAGTTCGCATCCGATGGAACGCTCGAATTTACGGATCAAGAAGGGGATGCGATTATCGAGTATGATTCGTATGATATCGGCTATCGCCTTCTCGGAGACCCGAACTATGATGCCATGGAACAGCTCGAAAAAGGAGCGATCAGGTATTCGAAGAATCTGGAGGATTTTCTAAGGCTGGCTGATCTTCTGCCATTGATGAGAGAAGCTCTTTATGTGGCCATTGCTGATGCAGAGAATAAATTCAATATTGAGATGCCGAAGTACCAGTAGATGCCGGAGCATCAAAACAGGATGATCCGGCCCATATGCAAGGATGAAATATTCAATGGATATGGAGGTATTGAGCTATGAGTGAAGAGACGAAAAAGGTCATTTGTGGTCTTTGTGCCGTGCACTGCCAATATGAGGTGCGGATTGAGAATGGCCAGTTCCTGGGCCCCGATTTTCGAAAGAAGCCTGACGCTTCATTCATGGAGGAGATTGAGAGGAAGGCGTTTGCTCGTTGTCCTCGAGCCCACTCAGCCAAAGAGCTTGTGTATCACCCGGATCGGTTGAACTATCCCCTCAAGCGGGTTGGTGAACGGGGCGATGGGCAGTGGGAGCGAATCAGCTGGAAACAGGCACTGGATGAGATAGCAGCACGACTTGAAGCGGTTAAAGACAAGTATGGGGCCGAGACGCTGGCCATCGCAGGCGGTGAGCAGAACGCCGCTGATGAATACCGGCTGCGTTTTCAGTCTTTATTCGGTACTCCCAATTTCCTCGGTCCGATGTGCGGCTGTGGCATGGTCTTGAGCAGTATGATGTCCGGTGCGGTTATATTCATTCCTCAGCTCGGTCCTGAAACCCGGTGTCTGCTTTTGATGGGCGTAAATGTAGCGCGATCGATTCCGATGTTCTGGAGTGGTGTTCAGGAAATGCAGAAACTGTTGGGACTCAAAGTGATTGTGGTTGACCCCAGAGATACACTAACTGCAAGAGGCGCCGATATCTGGCTTCGCCCCAAATTGGGAACTGATGCAGCCCTTATGCTGGGAATGATTCGAACCATCATTGATGAGGATCTGCACGATAAGGAATTCATCGACAAATGGTGCCACGGATTTGATCAGCTTGTTGAGCGAGTTCAGGAGTATCCGGTTGAGAAAGTTGCTGAAATAACCGGTGTACCTGCGGATAGCATTAGGGAAGCAGCAAGAGTTTACGCCACCACCAAACCGGCTCAGATACTCCATTTGACAGGCATTGAAGAGCAACCCAATGCCACCCAGAGTCTTCATGCCCGCTATATCCTGCCCGGTATAACCGGCAACATCGACATTCAGGGCGGCGACATGATGATGGATGTACATCCAACGGCACGAATGGTGTCCGATCTTGATCTCCGCGATATGATGTCAAAGGAACAGCAGGATAAGCTGATCGGCGCTGATAAATTCCCTCTTTTCTCATGGCGCAACTTCCGAATGATTGAAGAGAGTGTACTTAAAGTTAGCGATAGGAAACCTAATAGCGTATGGCTAGCCGGATTCGCTCATCCGCCTTCGACCTTTGAGGCCATGCTCACTGGTGAACCGTATCCTGTAAAAGCCATGTTCACGGTCGCCAAGAATCCTTTGACTCAATTTCCTAATGCAAGAAAAATATATGAAGCCTTAATGAAACTTGATCTTCACGTAGCGATGGATATTTTTATGGCGCCCGCCTGCCGAATTGCCGACTATGTACTCCCTGCAGCCTGCTGTTTCGAGAAACCGTGGATATACGGTGTCGAGATATTCCCGTTCCTTTATGGAGGAGAGGCAGCCATCGAGCCTATGTATGAACGCAAACCGGAGTACTATCTGTGGCGCGAGTTAGGAATCCGACTGGGCCAGGAGGAGTATTGGCCCTGGAAAAACCTTGACGAGGCCTACGATTGGATACTTGAACCGCTCGGAATGACCTTCAATGAGTTTATGGCTGGCGACCGCAAAGAGGCCCCACCGCTTCCAGAAAAGAAGTACGAAGCCAAAGGGTTTGGCACGCCTACAGGGAAATTTGAGTTGTATTCCACCATTCTGGAAAAACTGGGCCGTGACCCACTGCCTTCCTACATCGAACCCGAAACAGTGCTGGCACGCCAGCCGGATTTGGTAGCGGACTATCCGTTGACGATGATTGCAGGGACCCGTTGTCGCTTCTATCACTCGCAGGGCCGACAACTTGATTCGCTTCGAAAGAAGAGTCCTGACCCAATGGCTCTTATTAACTCCGAAACAGGTACTCAGCTCGGCATTGCTAAAAACGACTGGATGTGGGTCGAAACTCCTATAGGAAAGGCAAAATTCAAATGTGATTACTCCGAGGATTTGGCTCCCGAAGTCGTTCAGGCAGAACATGGCTGGTGGTTTCCCGAGGATGACTCGGTTGAATCGATCTTCCGCTCCAATGCGAATGCCATCATGGATGATGATCTAAGTATCTGTGATACTGTGAGCGGTGCTTACATACTGCGCGGGCAGCCATGCAAGGCATATAAAGCCTAGCACCTTGTCAATGCCTGGTTTGTTGGTTGATATCTGGACGTAGCCAACAAGACGAGATCGACGAAGCCCTTCGAAGCTTATTCGCAGATCGCAGTCGTGATGAATGCGTAGAAGAGCTGATCGCCTCCAGGGTGCCGGCCTCGTGTATCGTAGACCCACACATGCTTTGCTAGTACAAAAGAAGGGGGTAAATGATAAAAATGCGAAGTCGAATGGGAATAATTGGAATGGCAGTTATGTTGCTGTTATTGTCATTGTCGATTGGCTGTGGCGATGATGATGACGATCTCGTACCCACTGACCAACCGACAGTGAAACAGCCATCAACCGTGGCACCGGTAGTGATCACCATTGGTAACCTCACTGATCAGACCGGGCCAGCATCAAATGCATTCAGCATCGTCGATATAGCCCTTAATGACATTATCGAGTATGTTAATACTGAAAACCCGATTCCGGGAGTTGAGTTGAAAATCGTGACCTACGATGGGCAGTTCGATCCTTCTAGGGATATCCCAGGCTATGAGTGGCTGAGAGAGAGAGGGGCAGATATTATTCTTACTGGCCTACCGACATCTCCTGTCGCACTAAAACAGATCGTCAATGAAGATAAGGTCGTGCTATTTTCACTGTCGGCTCCCTTTGAAGAGCTGCTTGTTCCAGGGTATGTATTTGGTGTGTCTGCTATTCCTGAACATGATGCCCCTAATTTGCTTGAGTGGATTGCTCAAAATGATCCTGATTCCCCAACTGACAGACCGGCCATGATCGGCGGTGCTTCCTGGACTGACTCTGTTGGGCCACAATTCCTTGCAGCCATGGAGGACTATGCTGAGGCTCATCCGGATAAATATGAGTGGGAGGGAGGATATCTAGCTCCTTTCACCTTTGTATGGACTGCCGAAGTGGAGGCACTAAAGAATTGTGACTATATTTACATACCAACAATGCCTGTGGCATTTATGACTCAGTACCGGGAGGCAGGATATACAGCCAAATTCCTCGGTAGTGAACCCCAGGCCGCTTTCATAGGGATGATAGATGATGCCAATATCTGGGACGAGGTTGACGGATCACTGTTCATCAGGGGTACTCGCT
Source organism: Chloroflexota bacterium (assembly GCA_013203045.1). Taxonomy (GTDB): domain Bacteria; phylum Chloroflexota; class Dehalococcoidia; order SZUA-161; family SpSt-899; genus JABMQN01. Next base: position 14,618 of record JABMQN010000269.1, on the reverse strand, counting down.
GGTGGAATGAAGAAGGCGAATTGATGAACTTTGCCAAAGAACGTCTACATGAATACCATCCTGATGAAGCCGAAGAGATCATGCGGACAGGTGTAGGGTACATGCCGATGGGCGGTGCTTACTATGTAATGGTTGACATCATCAGGCAAGCAGTGGAAAGCGTAGGCGCGGAGAACTTCAACTCACAGGCTTTGTATGACGCCGCGCAGTCATATTCTCTGGTTGTTGACGGTATTCAACGTTATAGCTTCAACGAGACAAAACGATATGCTAATGACAGTCTTGCCATATATGAATTGCGAGCCGATGAGAAAGACCTGTTCCGTGCTGACCCCGAGTGGATTCCTGTTCTTCAGAACCCATGATTTCGACGCCTGAAAAACAAATCCAGTGGGTATAGGAGTAGATCAATGGGAAGTTGCAAGGAGAAAATATGGAAAAACAGGTACAGATACTTGCCTTTGACGCTGGCGGCACCATGACCGACATGATGGAAGTGGACGCCAGCGCAGTTTGCCTGTGGTACTCATATATGAATCCCATGCATAGGGGAAGTGAAGTGAAGCGTAACGTTACGAACAACTTCCTGAATCTGGTACATAAAAATAAAAAATGACTAAATGGGAGGTCATATAACATAAATTTCTAACCAGGGCATGAGAACTTCAATTTGAAAACGGAGGTAAAATTATGAGTGACAATAAGATATATTTTCACGACACAACATTTCGTGATGGTGCGCAGAGTTTGTGGGCAATGTATGTGAACTACGGTATGTGGGAGGCCATTGGTCCATTATTAGAACAAGCTGATTTTACGAGTGTAGAAATGTTATCTGTATATCCTAAATTTATGTTGGACTGGCAAAAGGAAGCGCCGTTGAAAAGGGAAGAGTTGATAGAAAAAACTTTTCAGAAAACTCCGCTGATGATCCCCACACTTGGTATGATGGGTACACTCAGTGATTATTGGACTTGCGCAATGTTGAAGTTTTATTATCAGTTTGTGCAAAAGGTATACAAAGGAAAGGTCAAAAAAGCACTTTTAATCTGCTGTACCCGGGATGAGATCGAGCGTGAGCTTCCGATATTATTCCCCCTCTTCAGATCAGTGGGAATAGAACCAATCCCCTATATCACTTATGGAATCAGGGAGTGGCTTACCGATGAGTATTATGGCAGTGTAACGAAAAAGATTGCTGATAAACATAAGCCGGTACTGTTTGTTCTTAAAGATGTAGACGGATTGTTAACGCCGGAACGTGCAAGAACTCTAATTCCAGCTATGATAAAGAACGCAAATGGTATACCGATAGAGCTACACACTCACGGTATGAGTGGTTTTAATGAAGCAGTAGCTGTGGAAGCAATGAAACAGGGAATCAGGCGTTTCCATACATGTATCCCGCCGCTGGCAAGTGGCTCTTCTCATCTTAATATTTTTAATGTGTGTCATAATGCACGGGTGCTTGGTTTAGAGCCATGTATTAATGAAGAACCTCTCAGGGAGGCTTCGGAACGGCTGTTCAAGATTGCAAAAGAGGAAGACCTTCCCATCGGAGCGCCTAAACTATACGATGAGCGAGTATACAAACATGAGGTTCCGGGTGGCGTGATCTCAACTTTAGAGAATCAGTTAAAGGTTTTAGGTATGGTTGATCAGATGGATGAAGTTTTGGCGGAAATCCCAAGTATTATAAAAGAGCTTGGGAGGCCCCTTATGATTACACCGCACTCTCAATTTATTGTTACACAGGCTACTATGAATGTGGCCATGGGGCGATGGGAACAGTGTATTGACGGCATGATCGAGTATGCCATGGGCATTTATGGCGTCGAAGACACCGGACTTGCCAACATGGATCAGAACCTCAAGGACAAGTTACTGAGCGATCCTCGAGCCAAGGCACTTGAAAAAAAATGGACCAATTATCTTGAGCGGCGTGAAACAGAAACAATTGAAGACATAAAAGTGCAATGCGGCATGGAAAATGCGTCTGACGAGGACTTATTCATGAAGATTCAGGGTATAACCGAGGACGACCTTAAATTGGTATCCACACTGCCACCACCAAAGACATATTCTTTTTAGATGAGGTATCTTCGGATAAACCATGTTGAATATCACAAAGCAGGTTCAGGTCTGGAACCTGAAGCCTGTTTTATCGGAAAAGAACCGCCGTGGCATTGCTTGAATAATAAAGATATCAGATGTCTATATGTAAAAAAGAAACAGTGTCTTCGAGTCAGGACAGAGAACAAAGTGATTCAGGATAAAAGAGCAAAAATAAAGGGGAGGTAAAATTATGAGTACTGTAAATGCAGATGGGCTTGTACCCATCGCAGCAAAAATTACCAGTGTGTTTTATCGCAGGCCCAGTCCTACGGAGCCACCTTACGTGGAAGTAGGTGATGAGGTTGATGAAGGTTCGATTGTTTGTATACTTGAAGTAATGAAATGTCTCAATACTGTTAGTGCCGGTGTCAATGGTCATATAGTGAAGATTCTTGCGGAAAATGGCCAGACTGTGGAAAAGGGAGAAGTTGTGATGCTCATTGAGCCAAGTAAATAAAACATATGTGAGATACCGGGGGAATGAAATGTTCCCTCCCAGAGTTTGAGGAGTTGCAGTACTGATGAAAAAAAGGCGGGTTTTGATTGCTAACAGGGGAGAAATTGCGGTCCGGCTCATTAAGGCATGCCAGGCGCTTGATATCGAAACCGTGTTAGCTGTTTCCGAAGTTGATCAGGAAAGCCTGGGAGCGAGCCTGGCGGATGAAGTTGTCTGCATTGGCCCTTCCCCGGCTCATTTAAGTTATCTCAATATAAAGGGCATCATTGACACCGCCCTGACTACCGGCGCTGACGCCATTCACCCAGGGTACGGTTTTCTGGCAGAAAACCCTGAGTTATCGGCAGTATGTGAGGAGAACGGCATCGTTTTTATTGGTCCGCGCTCCGAAGTCATGAGGCAATTGGGTGATAAAATTACAGCCCGCAGAATTGCCAGTGAGAGCAATGTTCCGATCAATGAGGGGAGTGAAAAGCTAATCAGTTATCCGGATGTCGAAGCGAAAGTAAAAGAAATGGGTTTTCCCGTGCTTTTCAAAGCTTCTGCCGGTGGCGGCGGGCGAGGAATGCGGATCGTCATGGAACCGGAAGGCCTGAAAAATGCTTTCAGTATGGCTTCAATGGAAGCAAGGAACGCCTTTGGTGATCCCACTGTTTTTGTTGAGCGATACATTCAGAATGCGCGGCATGTTGAGGTTCAGATTTTGGGAGATAACTTTGGCAAGGTAATTCATTTAGGCCTGCGGGACTGCTCTCCGCAACGGCATTATCAGAAAGTAGTTGAGGAGGCTCCTCCACCTGATCTTCCGGATGATTTGGGGAGCAGGATCATGGAGACAGCGGTAAAACTTGCCGAGACAATTGGTTACAATAGCGCAGGCACTGTGGAGTTCTTGCTCGATAAAAACCGTAATCAATTCTACTTTATGGAAGTGAACACGCGCATTCAAGTAGAACACCCGGTTACAGAGATGGTCACCGGCATAGACATCATACAGGAGCAGATCAATATGGCGTTTGGTAGCCCGCTCTCCTTGTCTCAGTCCGATATTCAATTCAAGGGTCATGCGATCGAATGCCGAATAACAGCCGAAGACACTATGGATGATTTTTTCCCATCGCCCGGTCGCATAACACGTTTTGTGGTACCTGGTGGCAATAGCATCAGAGTAGATACTCACTGCTATGAGGGGTATGTGATCAGCCCTTATTATGATTCACTAATGGCTAAGGTAATTGCAAAAGGTGATAATCGTGATGCGGCATTAGCAAATATGAAAATGGCTTTGTCCACTTTTGAAATCTCCGGTGTGGAGACAAATATTCCTTTCCTCCAGTTCTTGATTAATCAAACTGACTTTATCCAGGGAAATATCAATATAAAATGGATAGAAAATAAGGTTTTGCCTCAATTCATGGAGACAATTGACCATAGACAAATAGACAAATAATTGGCTGAAAAATTAAAAATCACAACACACTCGCTTATTTAAGGTTTAGTATACGAGTCCAATCGTACACTTGAAAGTGATAAAAGTGTAATGTTTAGTGGGGATAACAATATGAGGCTGCTGAAAAGAGGTGCTCCGATTATATTTGGGCTAGGGCTGTATGGATATACCCCAGCTGCAAAAATCCCGTCAGTGAGTTATGGGCCGAAATGTTGATGGCAAGATTCTAGAGATGTACCAGAGCAGTATGAAGCTTAGCGAGGCCTTCACCCAGGAGTACAAAGATTTCTGGGCGCTGCCGGATGATTTTAGTCTGTGAGGCAAAGAGATGTCATACAGCAAAGAAGATTTAAAAGACCTCTATAACGGCACGCTCCCCTGGAACAAGACATTTGAAATCATGAGTAAGCCTAATGATGATGACAGATTCGATAAATATATCGAATCTGTCATCATATCCGGAAAGGATACTAGTGCCTCTGGGCGAGCGTCTCAACGTGGTGCAGAAGGATACCGAGAGGGTCGTGAAGTGCGATTGCGGCCACGAGTTCGGAGATTGGCGGCAAAACTGGAAGCTGAGCGCCCTCATCTTTGCCAGAGACGACACCGAGAAGCTCGAGGAAGTTTATCCCGGAATCAAGTGCCCCGACCCCGACCTGTGCGAAGTGCGAGAGTTCTACTGTCCGGCGTGTGGCAGCATGCTCATGGTAGAGGCGGTACCCGTAGGTTATCCGCTCGTCTTCGATGCCCTGCCTGATATAGATAGTTTTTATAGGGAGTGGCTGGGCAGGCCGCTTCCCGATGAGAAAGAGTTTCGGGATATGACTTGCGAAGTTACCAGACAGTGGGGACGTGATATCGAATAGGATGCACTGATAGCGGGGCTAGTTTTAAGAAGCGCCGCTTTTTGGAGGACATCTCACTTTGTCAGTACAAAGGAGGTACGGATGAGAGTGGATTATCCGACTTGAAGAATGATAATTGCGGGCGCAAGATTGTAAACCGGGGCATTTCGCCAGCCATTTTTACACCTCAATAAATAGGGAGGTCGAAATGGCAAACGTCATACGCACAATGGGAATCGTCTCTGTGGTGATTTTACTATTGATGATTTTGTTACTGGCAGCCTGCAGTGGCAGCGATGACGAGATACCATCTCCTATGGCCAGGCCGGAGTCTGCGCCAACCGCGAATCCCACGCCGGAACCTGCGAAAGAAGTGGCAATCACTATTGGCAACTTCACGGATGTCACAGGGCCTTCATCAAATCCAATGAGTGTTATAGGTTTGGCTCTCGAGGATATGGTCCAATATTACAATGAACAGAACTTCATCCCCGGAGTCGATCTGGAAATGATTAGCTATGATGGTCAAATGGATCCTGCCAAAGATGCGCCAGGTTATGAGTGGTTGAAAGAACAGGGAGCAGACCTGATCTTCACGTCTATGCCATCAACTGCAACAACTCTAAAATCAGTTGTTGACGAAGATGAAATAGTGCTTTTCACAATGGTTCCTGACATAGAAGCGCTATCACCACCAGGTTACATCTTCTGTACCGCCAATACTCTTGGTAACTACCAGAGCTATACGCTTCTTAAATGGATTGCTGAAAACGACCCGGATTTCCCCAAAGATAGACCAGCCAAGATCGGCGGAGCTTTCTGGGCTGAGGCATATAGCCAAACATTCCTGGATGGGATGGAGAAATACTGTGAGACGCACCCGGACCAGTACGAGTGGAAAGGAGGACATCTCAACAATTTTTCCTTCATCTGGGATGCGGAAGTGGAGGCCCTGAAAGACTGCGACTACGTAATGCCATCTGGTCCAATGCAGCATTTTGTCAGAGAGTATCGGGACGCAGGTTATACAGCAAAATTCATAGGTACCGATTTCCAGATTGCTATGTATGGGATGGTAGATGATTTAGACCTTTGGGATGAGTCTGACGGAATGCTGTTGATCAGGACAGGGCCGTGGTGGAATGAAGACGTTGAACTCATCAAATTGTCCAAGCAATTGCTACATGAGTATCATCCTAGTGAGGTTGATGCGATCATACGCGAAGGCCCTGGATATCAGGCCGTCCGCGGTATATACATAATGATGGAAATCATAAAGGATACAGTCGAGACTGTAGGGGCCGAAAACTTCAATTCACAGGCTCTCTATGATGCTGCTCAATCATTTTCTTTAACTCTCTACGGTATCGAAGACTGTCACAGCTTTACCGATACCAAACGGACCTCCCTGAATTACATGTCGATGTATGAGATACGTGGTAGTGAGGAAGACCTGTTTAGGGTGGACCCTGAGTGGATTCCGGTAGTACATGAACCGTAGCTTGATTATGAAAAAGCATTTTAAGTTGATGACATAGAGCGTTATCTAAATGAACAATATTTTAAAAATATCGGGGGAGTGTGACTATGAAAAAATACAGAGTGATACAGTGGGCTACTGGTGTGGTGGGTAGTGCTGCGCTGAGAGGGATTATCAGACATCCAAAGCTCGAGCTGGTCGGAGTCAAAGTGTATAGCGATGATAAAGAGGGGCTTGATGCCGGTGATATCGTCGGTATGGATAAAACTGGTGTTCAGGCTATTCAGGATATCGATGCAATCCTGGCTCTCGACGCCGATTGTGTGATCTATTGCCCGATGCCCTGGGATGTCGATGAAATGTGCCGATTGTTGGAGTCTGGAAAGCATTTGATCACACCTTGCCCTTATTGGTTTCCCTTTATCCAGGATCAGGAAGCGGCGAAGCTCATTGAGGCTGCCTGTAAGAAAGGGAATGTTAATCTGCACGCCTCTGGCTGCAACCCCGGAGGTATTGCCGAGCGTTTTCCTCTGACGTTTACTGGGTGGTGCAATCGAATTGATCGGATCACCATGACCGAATATGGTGATTGCCGTGCCTACAGTTCAGAGGGAGTTGTGCGGGAATTGATGAATCTTGGAAAAACTCCGGAAGAAGCGGCGAATAACCCTTATAAAGAATTTCTCACAAGCTTCTGGAATCAGCCGATCGATTTAATTGCCGAAGGTTTGGGTTCCGAAATAATCACTTACGAGGCAAAACACGACTTCATTCTGGCCAACCAGCCTATAGAGACGGCGGTGGGCATAATAGAAGAAGGGACGATTGCCTTAAACCGCAACCGGCACATCGGGAAAACCCGGGAAGGAACCGAGATTATTGAGGAACAAATCTGGTTTATGGATGATATCGAACAGACTCGTCTCCAGTCCAAGATGGATATTCCGCGCTCATCCGGTTGGCGGATCAAGATCGATGGCGATGTGAACATTATTGTCGATATCGATTTTCCGCCGGAGCTGTCGCAGGAAGAGCATGTGGCTCAAGGTATGAGCACCACCGGGTTCCACCTGGTGAACGCGGTACCCATAGTATGTGAGGCCGATAATCCAGGTATCAAGACTTTCCTGGATCTGCCCATGATTACTGGATGTATGGGAACTCACGTAACGGATCGTTAACCAGTCACTATCAAGGGGCCACACAGAGGGAGACTTGATTTAAAAGAGGGAAAACGGATAGCAGCGTTTTTGGGCGAAGAGGCTCTATTTCCCGTTGGCAGCGTAGTGCTGAGGGGGAGGAACGCTTAGTATCTAGGTCTGCACCAACCTCATGGTTATCGCCTCAGGATCGCAGACGATGGCACACAGGCCACAGCCAAAGCACTTACCCTCATCGATCGTGGCCTTGGGCTCCTTGGACGAGGGATATTCCTTCATTTCTATGGCCCCGAAGAAGCACCTATCCACGCATTCCTCGCAACCGATACAGAGATTCTGATCCAACTTAGCGCGAAAGCGGGTTTTCTGCAGTATCTGTTCAACAGAACCGATCTCGATACCGATAGCGAAGATGTCGCAGCAATCCCGACAGCAGTTGCATATTGCGGTCAGACGTCGCTCCGCGCCAGTAGCCCAGGTGTGAATCAGGCCTTCTTCTTCCGACTGATCGAAAATAGCGATGGCCTCTTCTTCGGTAATACGCCGACCAGCACCACGGTCTATGGCATATTCTGCCCCGCGATTGAAGTGCAGGCAGGCATCAAGCAGGAGATCGCACTTTCTGATCGACCGACGGCAAGTACAGGGAACCACGGCGATCGGGTCCGTCCCTTTTATCAGCTCCCTGACGTTCTCCTCTGGCAGAAGCTCGCCGAAATCCGGGCTCCGCTCCATTGCCTTGAAGGCGGGAAACACCTTGAGAAGTTGCACATACGAATCTCCGAGCCCACCTGCCATTTTTTTGGCCCATTCGTTATCCCGGTAATCCACCCACAGGTCGAGGAGCTCGTTATCGATCCATTTGTCCGCGCTGGCGAGGTTGGCATCGTGTAACTGGGTCATATCGTGGGGAAGGCAGTATAATCCCTTGCTGGTGCGAATGACCAGTCCCCGCTCCATAAACTCCTGTAGTATGCGTTGTGCCGCCTCTTCATCCATCCCTGCTTTTTGTGCCAACTCGGCTGGTTGTGCGGGCAGCTGGAGCAGCAGTTGCCCCTCCTCGGGGGTCACCAGCTTCTGCCATATGCGACGTAAACGCTCTGACGTGGGGTCCTTCAGCCTTACCAGCAATTCTGTGTAGACATCGCTTGTTTCCATTTTGACCTCCCTCAACAGTGGCGCTCGTGGAGAGCATCGGTTATTGCTGACATGTGAATCTATTCTATGCCAAGAGATGAGTCCAGGCAAGCCTGCTCGGTAGGGTGTCCACAGATTCCGATTGGACCACCTTCAAGGTATGTTTTTACGGTTCAACTAGATGAGGTATCCAGTTTTCAGCCGCCCTTATCATATCCTCATCAGCAGCGCTTGCTTTATATATCATGTAGTTACTGAGAGCATAGCGTCTTGTCTCAGCGAAACCGGATCGTTCAATGCCATCTATCACTAGGGAATATGATTTAGCTGCATCATATAGAGCTTGTGAATCAAAGTTCTCTGCTCCCACAGCTTCTACCGCATCAGCAATCATTTCAAACATGGGATAGTAAATACCAGCCACCGCCAGATAACCGGAACCCGCCCGTATGATCGCTTCTGCTTCGTCCGGATGGTTTTCGTAAAGAACTTTCTTGTTCAAATTGATAAGTTCGTCATCATCGTCATTCCACCACATAGAACCACCTTTGATAAACAGTGTGCCATCGATATCGTCCCAAAGTTCCGCATCACTTATCAGGGAGAAAAAACCGGTCTGAGCATCAGCACAAATGAACTTTGCTGTGCCATCAGCGCTTCTATACTCCTTCATGAACGCAACCGGCATCACACATGGAAATAAATAGTCGCAATCTTTCAGAGCCTCCACTTCTGGCGCCCATGTGAATGTAAAGTTGGTTAAATACCCACCAACCCACTCGAACTGATCCGGGTGTGCCTTAGCATACTTTTCCATTGCGGCTATGAAAGACTGGGAGTAGCCATCAGTCCATGAAGCCCCTCCGATCTTTGCTGGCCCATTGGACTCATAGCCCCAATCATTTTCGGCAATCCAATTAAGGAATGTATAGGCCTGATGCTCAGGAATCGTACCCAGAATAAATACATATCCTGGCGGGTCTAACTGCTCCACGTATCCACTCGCTGAAAACAAAGGCATTTTGTCCTTATCAACTATCGATTTCAACGCCAGAGGTGTGTCAGGAACACTCGTAAAAATCAGGTCTGCACCACGCTCCTTCAGCCATTCATAGCCGGTGGTGAATTTGTTTGGGTCGTATTGGGTATCATAGTTGATAACTTCCAATTCAACGCCTGGGATGATGCTGTTTTCATTGTAATACCCTACCAAATCCTCAAGTGCGGTGGTAATTACAACCAACGCATTCGATGATGGGCCAGTAATATCTGTGAGGTTGCCTATGGTGATTTTTACTGGCTCCAGTGTCACTGGAGATTCTGAGGTAATGGTACTAGATGGTTGTGTCACAGGGGCTAAAGTTGCTTCCTCCCCGCCACTCTCACAAGCTATTGAGTTCAGCATTAGCCCTGAAGCTAAAAATGGCACCAACAGAATTGCCAGCTTCTTCATTTCCGCCTCCTTCTTGATGGTTTATCCCCTCAGAATATCGGCGTGATCAGCATGAGTATTTTGATGAATACCGCCTGCAAGGCAATACCCGTTAATAGCGGCAACAATTGGCTTGTATTCACTTTTGACGGCTTTGGTTTTTGATATCAGCACCCCTGTTCCATCAGCTTCGCAGCTATTTACCGAGTTCCACTTCCAGCCCATGAGATTCTAAAATCAGTTTGCACTTATTCACCACATCACTATCCGGTTCAAGTATACCCTCCACACCATTATGACCATATTGCTTTCCCAAACTGGAATATTTATCTTTTCCCCACTCATGATATGGTAGTAGAGATATCTTTTCCGCTTTAGTTCTGGAAGCAAGCTCGGCTGTCTTTTGCATATTTGATTCAGAATCATTGAAACCAGGTATTAGTGGAATTCTCAGCCAGATTTTGGTCGTGTTTGAAGCTTTATCAAGATTCTCCAGAATCAGTTCATTAGATACTCCGGTTTTTTCCTCGTGCATGGCAGGGTCCATATGCTTGACATCAAAGAGAATCAGGTCAGTGTGCTTGAGAACCTGTTCCATGTTTTCCCACGGGCAGTAGGCCGTCGTATCAAGAGCAGTATGAAAACCAGCATCTTTGCATTTCTTGAAGAAGTCCCGAACGAATTCCCATTGAAGCAGCGCCTCTCCTCCGGAAACTGTTACGCCACCGCCAGAAGTGCTGTAGAAATCTCTATCTTGCGCAGCAATCTTGAATGCTTCATTCACTGTCTTATACTCACCCATCACCTGGATGGCATGGGAAGGGCATACCTTAGCACACTCCAGACAATTGGTGCAAAGCTTCCAGTTAATGATGCGCATATCGTTTTCAAAGTAAATGGCGTCTGCATTACAGGCTTCGGCGCATTTCTTGCATCCAATGCATTTTCGCTCGCTCACCATAATCTCAGGTTCGTCACTTATTCCTTCAGGATTACTGCACCATGGGCACGTTAAAGGGCAGCCTTTCATAAACAGGGTAGTCCTGATACCAGGGCCATCTTGAATGGAGAACTTCTGGATGTTGAAGATCAATCCCCTTTGTTCATCTGCAATATCTAGCATTATTTGTACCTTGATGGTCCTACGTACTTGCACAAGTGGACAGAACAGGTGCTACCCTCAGGGCTTCATCATGAAAAACCTATAAAGATAGAGTGGGGTATTTGCCCCACTCTATCTTATGTGCAACTATGCTCTCAGGCACGAACTAGGTGAAGGCCTGTTCTGTTCTTTCAATGATACTGTCTTGGGTATAATCAGGCAGATCGATGAAATGGGCGCTATAGCCCGCCACCCTGACAATAAGGTCGGAATGTTCCTCCGGTTTGACTTGCGCATCACGAAGTTTCTCACTGTCAACTACATTGAACTGTACGTGAGGAATGCCTCGTTTGTACCAAACCTTGAGATAGTCAGCGAAGAGTTTCTTGTTATCACCTTCTAGGAACTGAGGCATAAATCTCTGGTTGAATAACTCGCTATGCTGGTAAGGGATCTTACCTGCGGAATTCAGTACAGTGGTCGGGCCAGAGAGGTCAGTTCCCCCCATCGGTGAAAGGGAGCCGTCGGCCACCGTCGCACATGCTAATCTTCCATCCGGGCTGGCGCCTGCTGCCAGACCCATCATCATATACCCGGCAGCTGTGCTGCCATCCATAGTCCATGTGAAACCCCAGGCATCCTTGATCGTGTTCATCGTGTCATTCATCCCGGTAAGGAACCGCACTGCCCAGTCATCAGCAGAATCGTCTTCGTTTCCGTATTTCGGCGCATTGATGAAGTCCTGCCGCATTACCTCATAGCCGGACCAGTTGGCATCCAGTGCCTGTATCAGTTCTTCCATCGTGTATTTCTTCTCATTGAATACGAGATGCTGAATCGCGGCCAGAGAATTTGCCACATTAATCCCCCCGAAAGGTGTGGCCTCGGGCCATGTGTCGCCTTCCTTATGATACTTTACAAGGTCGATTCCCCGTTCAAGAGTTTCATCCATGATCAGAGAATTGCAGGGGTCGGGTTTGCGGTCCATCAATATCTGCTGCGCGATGTTCCACGAGACCGTACCGATCTTTGCATAGTACTTCATCCGCCTGAAGTAAGCCTCCATGAGTTCATCTGCCGATTCCATGTCCGTAGCTTTTCTCCCGGCTTCGAAGACCACTGGACCACACTGGGCCGTCTGGTCGTTCAGGCGCAGGACTTCGTTGAAAAGCTCGATACAATTCATAGAGGTGCCGGGGGCCAGCCCAGAGGCTTGAACTGCCTTACCCATTATGTGGTTGGCTGCACATGCGGATACCTGCACCTTCTTGACATCTTCGCCGGCCCACCCCCTCAACCTTGCCCATTCTTCCATTAAATCCCTGTTGAAAAAGGAAGGGTGCCCCAGCCCGGTTCGGCAGAGATCAATTGCCGCCGAAACGACCTCCGGAGAGATATTTTCGTGGTACTGAATGGCAATCGGTGGCTGGGACAGATGCAGGTTGCCCAGCGCCTCCATGATAATAAAGCTGAGTTCGTTGCTGGCATCCTGCCCATCATCGGTAGGGCCGCAGATATTGGCTGTGTACATTGTGTTGGCACCGGATACGCCGCCGAACTTCAGTGGCCACTCAAGCGGTGCGCCGATCTCCTGAATCTTCAGGAAGAGGCACTCTACTAGTTCGACTGCATCATCACGGGTAATCCGACCGGATTCGATGTCCGCCTCGTAATATGGCCACCAAACCTGATCAATCCTCGTCCCGCAACCATAACCCCATCTGGCCAAATAGTCGGCGACTACCTCGATGGTCCAGTAGAATTGCAGGCACTCGTGGAATGTTCGAGGTGGATTGGCGGGAACATGCTCAAGGCTGATTGCCATCTCCTCAAGTTCCTTCTTTCGGCCTTCGTCGGTCTCTTGAGATGCCTGTTGCCGAGCCGTCTCGGCGAGTCTCTGGTTATATCGAATTATCGCTTTGCCGCAGCGCACCATCGCTTGCCAGTTGTACCGTTTTTCAAGATATTCGGCTGGATCCATATCTTCAACTTTGGCATCCAGATCTTTAAGCTTGGTCTCTGCCTTCGCTATCCGGGCATTCAGTCCATCGCGGAACAGAATCGCCCAGTCATAAGCCGGGATGATTAGTCCCTGTTCCCAGAGGTTTGACATATAAACCCCATAAGCGTTGATTACAGGCGCCATTTCCTCTGGCAGCGAAGCCTTGATTATTGCCTCTATACTTCTGTGTTCCCAGAAGGGGCAGATATCTTCGATTATCTCCTGTCTTTCGTCATCCGTGACTATATCGAAGAAACCTCCCGTAGTGACTGCCTCAGGCACCCAATCGACGTTTATCTCAGGATACCATCTTATTTTGTCAGCCCCACCATTGGGGTCGCCCACGATCAGCTCCCCATCCGTAATAAAGACGGGCATCTCATCGCACAGCTTTTCCACCATGCGGGCATATTGAAGCTGAATGGGCTGGCCTTCGGTTTCCCTGAAAGCTGCGGTGACAATTCGGGCTCTGGACATATCAATCTTGACACCCGCACGAAATCGGGTTTTCGGGAGGCCCATCGCTGCGTTTGCCAGTTCATGCTCAGTGACCGCCCCTTTCCAGTTCAGTACGTCCCTCAACTTGTTGGTTCGGGGTGTGGAGCCATAACCCCATTCAAAAGGTACAGCCTTTTGAAATCTCTCCTCTGTGGAGGGCCTTTCTGATTTCGATGTCATTGTCATTTTATCTTACCTCCTGAAAACTTTGGTGATTAATAAATCCTTTATTTGGAGTGGGATTCGATTTTATAACATAAAAGGTCTTATTGCAAATTTACTCTGGTAATCCGCCGATTCCCAGCGGGCCGCCCTCAAGGTATGTTTTGATATATTTATCCATCTCCGGTGTGGGTTTCCACCACTTGTTCGCGCCAAGGTCTTCAGTAACCTTATTAGCGCCCAGATAACCGGGGCCACCGAGTACCAGTCCGCCCGGATAGTTGGAAGCGCCACAGGTATAGAGGCCTTCCATCGGTGTAGCCGTGCTGGAGCAATCCTGATTAGGCCGGAAACACCCCAGCTGGATCGGTTTGTAGTCGCCGTGCTTTATCCCGCCAAAGCGCATGTTGGGGAAGCGAACCTCGATTTCCGGAGGAGTCTCCTGGCTCATGGCGATGATATTATCACCACTCATATTGGGAGCATACTTGGCCCATTTCTTCATGATCGCTTCCTGAAGCTCCGGTCCCTTTTGTTCCCAACCACCTTCGATATCATAAGGGGCATGCATCTGGAAGAAGGAAACCTTCCTGCCCGGAATATCGCTCAGGAACGGGTCGAATAGGCTCTGGCAGGTGGCATGACCAGCGAAGTTGTTCATATCGATCTTGCCGCCAACTACATTATCCCAGTGCTGCATTAACTGATCGGTATTCTCAGCGCCGAAGATTGTCAGGAATGAATCGTTGATCCAAGGATCATCACTCTTATACAGAGG
>JABMQN010000268.1 GCA_013203045.1 Chloroflexota bacterium | reverse complement strand
CTTCGGAACCGAGGGTCGTGGGTTCGAATCCCTCCAGGCGTGCCAGAAATTGAAGCTAAAATCCCCAACCCCGGAATGCTTCACGGGGTGTCTCCTGCAATTTTGCAAATCTTTTGCAAATCTCTGCATTAATTTGCTCCCTGAAAAGGCCGTTCACGGGATAGTACTTTCTCAAGTGCTTGGGCTGCGGAGCGCTGCATGTCCGGCGTGACATGGGAATAGGTATCCAACGTCATACTGATGTTAGAGTGGCCGAGCCTTTCCTGTACAACTTTCGGGTGGATTCCGTCCTTTAAAAGCAGGGTGGCATGGGTGTGCCTTAGATCGTGGAACCGAACACCCACAAGGCCAATATGTCGGGCAATCTTTACGAAATTGTGGCTTACGGCACTTGGGAGTATGGGTGCACCGTCAGAATGTGAGAACACCAGTGAATCGGGGGTGAGTTGGTTCCCGGTCATCATGTAGTTGATCTGCTGATCTTCTTTGTGTTTTCGTAACTCAAGGGCTACTGACGGAGCGAGGGATACCTGCCGTCTACTTTTATGGGTCTTTGGTTCTTGAAAGTGAACGATACCTCCGTTGAGTGTTAGCAGAACCTGTACAACAGAGAGCGTTGCCATATCTAGGTCAACATCCCGCCATCGAAGGCCGAGGAGTTCACTACGTCTGAGACCAGTATGGATGGCCAGATAGGTGATCGGATAGTAAATAGTGCCCTTAAAAGCATCAAGTAGCTTATGCACCTCATCGGCATTGAGTGTCTGCATTTCCTTGTGGATAGCCCTTGGGGGATCGACTAACCGAGCGACATTTCGGCCTACATATCCCCAACGCATTGCATGCTCAAGGGATTCCGAAAGGATACGATGCAGGTGCAGAACAGTGCGAGCAGATAACCCACCTTTGCCATCAATACGCCCAGATTCCAGTTTTTTCCGATAGAAAGCTTGAATATGCGATGGTTGCAGTTCGGTCAATCCTACGCGTCCAAGTTCCGGGATGATGTGAAGCCTTACTTTGCTGGTATAGTCCTCACGCGTTCTAGGTCTTACGTTGGACGAAACGTAATCTTGTAGCCATTGTTCAAGATACTCTTCAACGGTCATCTTGGTCGGTTTGATATAAATGCCGTTTTCCAATCGTGTCAGTAGGGCCGTGAGTTCCTTTTCTGCCTGTTTCTTGTTCCCCTTAACCGATTGCCATTGATAGCGCCGTTTTCCAGTTTGAGGATCACGGCCGAGATATGCGACGATAACCCAGGAGTTACCTCTTTTTCTTATGTGGCCTCTCATGTCATTACTCCTTTTGTGGAATGTAGTAAATATAAATCATTGTCCCTTGTTAATTAACATCGGTTTCAATTTCACAACCAACGTCCCGCAGAATTTCAGCAAGTGCGGGGGCTAATTGCTCCCTATAAGAGAACATAAAAGCAAGGGGTTCACCATCTATTTCGATATGAGTGGCATCCATTCCCCCTTCCCCTACAGAGTCAGTTGGTTGAGAACATACCCAATCTTTCAAGCGCTCGATTACATTTAGGGCTTCTTCAATTGATAATGATTGGATTTTGGGACTTTTCGATAGGTATTGTACCCAATGAGCATATCGCCATTTTGTTTCTTCCGAAGCGTCGAACTCTGAATATTTAGGACATCGATTTTTGAAGGCAAAGTATTCATCAATATATTCTGACGATTCGAGTTTTGTGCTCGATGGCTGAAAAAGCATACGGAAAAAGTCATCGTATGCGTGTATGGCGGCTAATCCACCATCCCCCTTGCTAATCTCAAGAAACTCATCGTGTGCAGATTCTTCAAATTCACGGGAAGTTTCTGCCATTAACCGAAGCGCTGTGTGCTCATTTTCCCCAGACACAAGCGATATGTCCAGGTTGGCTGTATCAAATGGTATACCCAACAATTCAGAAAGCCTCTCATTATTAGCGTACGCCTCAGCTAATCCAAAGAGACGGTATGGTTTAGATGCTAATAAGTGAAGTCTGGCAATCCATTTAGCTTCACGTAGAACTAGTGACTTACCTTCAGTTCGTAATAATTTCCAAATCCTCAATACCTTGGGGATTGCCTCTGGTGGTAACGGGTACCTCTCTATAGTTGCCATACTCCAAGGTATGTCCTGATCTTTTGTGTATTCGAATCTCTCACGTGCTTCACGTAGTATATCCTGGACCTTGCGGAGTTTTGGTAGTGTTATATCACCATTTCCCCCAATGCTGAGTTGGCTCTTAACGGCTTGTAGCACCTCTTTTGCTGTCATTTCTCTATTATCGGCAACACTTTTTCTCCATGTGTCAACCAACAATGCTTTGACTTGGTCAGAAACTGGGGGGCCACCCATATTGTTCACCTCTTTTCATAAATGCGTATAGTGCATAAATGCACGTACGTTCAATTGTATAGTTGTGCGTTATTGTATTGAACATGCATGCATGGTACCATATGGCATACCGAATGTCAATACATCATCTGGAGGTACCAAATGGACAAACTTTTACTCAAGGTCTCAGAGGCTGGGGAATATATTCAATGTGGCAGAAGTCGAATGTATGAAATGATTGCCACTGGCGAAATCCCCTCCATCCGCATCGGGAAATCAATAAGAATCCCGGTCAAGGCTCTCAATGAGTTTGTTGAGAACCGTTCTCAAGCAGGTGTCGCAAACAATGGCCAAGACTGAAGGTGAGATTTCAGAGTTCTATCAGAAAAGGCTAATCATTCCCGGCTGGGCTGGTGAGCTTGATAGAGATGAACTGGCCTATATCAAGAAGAGACTCCTAGCCGACAGAAGGCTCAGGGCAAAATGGGGTTTCAAGCGGGGGACAGGGCGTCTTTCTGAGGAGAAAATCAAAATGGTTGCCATATATGGGGTTGATGACCTTCAGGAATACCTGTCAGAGCCATTGACCCCGCCTGTACAGCTACGGTTATCCGACGAAAAGGCTCTTACATGACCAAATACTTGGGTGGAGGTGTGACACGAAACAGACCGAAGTTAAAAACAAGGCACTAGACCAGGCACTGGAAAAGTATAAGGCATGGGGGCTATGTGTTATCCCCATAAACTACCGTGAAAAGAAACCCTCAACCAATTGGCTGTCATATCAG
This sequence comes from Chloroflexota bacterium, assembly GCA_013203045.1. Lineage (GTDB taxonomy): Bacteria > Chloroflexota > Dehalococcoidia > SZUA-161 > SpSt-899 > JABMQN01. Next base: position 5,687 of record JABMQN010000268.1, on the reverse strand, counting down.
CGGAACAAACCAACCGAGGCCGAGATCGGGAAATGGTTTGGTAATAATCACCAGACAAACATCGGTATTGTGTGTGGCAGCGTTTCAGGTGGCTTCACCGTTCTTGACTTCGACAAAATCAATGGTTGGTGGAATACATTAAATAGCTGGGTAGAACGAACCTATGGAAAGACGGTCTATGAATTGACCCCAGTTGTGAAAACCAGCCGGGGGTATCAGGTCTACCTTCGTGTAAGTCAGCCAGAGAAAAAACGGAGATACCCCGGAGGACTCGATATACAGGGTGAAAAGAGTTATGTTGTCGCTCCCCCATCTATTCACCCCGATGGACCTATGTATCGCTTCGAGAACCCCGATGTTTTGAGCATCCTTCAAGTGGGCAGCTTAGAGGAGATAGGTATCACTAGTACTGAAAAGAAAGCCTTGCATATTGATACTCAGCAAGACGAAGTCCGTCTTATTGGTGAGTTGATTTCTCCTCATTGGCAGCAAGGTAACAGGCACGACTTGTCGCTGTCAATCTCTGCTTTCTTAGCTAAAATTGGCTGGCCACTGCCTATGGTCGAGGATGTCATTAAGTCTGTTAGTGGGAATGATAGCGAGCTGGGGGACAGACTCAGGGCAGTACGAGATACCTACTCTAGAGTCAAAAGCAATCAACCCACTAGAGGTTACAAAGGATTAGAGGAAACGCTACCACTTACCACCCTTCAGCGCCTTGAAGCACTGGCTAAATCAGCTCGTATCCCCCCGCTGGTTCGAAAGATCGATGATATACGATTGTGTGATGACAAGCCCTTTCTGAAAAATAGGCATATCGCCGATGCGGTTAGGGAGTCACTTACGGAGACTGGGACATTCCTGCGGACACCAGGGAATGAGCTGTATTACTTTGAAGGATCTACTATTGCCCTGGATTCTCCTGAGTTCAAGGCCCTTATTGAAAAGAGATTTGGATTAAATCCTACTGAAGTGGAGGGAAGGTATGTTTTATCCAATCTGGAAAATGAGACACTGAGTCAGGGTAAAAAGATAGATGTATATCGACTTGCTTATTGGGATCGCAGTGCTGGAATACTGTTCATTCACACCGGGAATGGTGAAGTACTTAAACTCAATGGAAGTACAATCGACTGTGTAAAGAATGGTGATAGCGGAGTATACTTCGCGAGTGAGGGCTGGCAACAACCGTTTAAGCCTGATCTCAATAGTGTATTGTCACCCTGGCAATATCTCACTGATGACCTGAGTTTTGAACTTGGTGAATTGGTCGCTCTAACACCCCAACAACAAACGGAAGTTGCGAAGTTTTGGGTGCTGAGCTTGTTCTTCACTGAAGAGTTGCCCACCAAACCCCTGTTATGCCTCACCGGAGATGCAGGATCAGGGAAAAGCCTTTTCTTGCGGAGACTTGTACGTTTCTTGTATGGAAGCGGGGACCTCGATACGGTACGAGACAAGGATGATTTGTGGGCTTCGCTTGCGAGTGGACACCTCTTGGTCCTCGATGATATTGAAAGCGGGCAGATGCCTAAATGGTTGGGGCCCGAACTCAAGCGAGCAGCTACGGGGCAGACGATTACCCTCCGAAAGCTATACACGACCAACTCTAAAGCAAGCTTTACTCCCCGATGTTTTGTAGCCTTCACTTCCATCAATCCCCCGATAGGGGATGGGGCCATCGCTGAGAGGATGGTCATTCTTCGACTGAAGAAGCGGGACAGTCAGACACCTGAGAGCAGGTTATTGCGAACTGTTGGAGACAATCGTAATAAGCTGTGGGGAGGGTTACTACACGAGCTTAACAAGTGCATACCCAAGGTGCGAACCCAAGCAAGTGACACTACCTTCAGGATGGCAGATTGGGCTTCACTGGTTGAGCGAATAGCAGGGCAGGAAAGAACGAAGCCGATCCTTAGAGGTTTAACAAGTTTTCAGGATGAAGCATTGCTGGCAGACTCCCCACTCCCCGCAATCATCGATGAATGGAAGGAACAACGAGAGGAATGGCTTGCACCTGCTCAGTTGCACAGCATATGGGCTAACTTGGCGAGTGGTAGAGGACTCCACTACCCATTTAGAAGCACCCAGGGACTATCCAACCATCTGGCCAGTGTCAGGGGTAATCTTGCCCGAGTTTTCGGGCTTGAATGGCAAAAAACCACCGGGCGAGGGAAAAGCATTGTGTACCATTTTCGAAGCTAATATGCATACCAGTCAGACCTAATTCACTGTTTTCTAAAAGTATTGTAGAAATTCCCTTATATAGAGAAACTTTCAAGAAATGCCGATTTAGGTCTGCTTAGTGTGCAAATCGTAGCTAAAATTGATGGTGTTGTTATGAAGAAGAAAAAAGCAAAACCTCTTTATCCCTGTAAAAGATGCGGGGCAATGAACTGGGGAAAGAATAAGACCTGCCATCGGTGCAGGACACCAATGGACTTTATACCTCTACGACCTGATGATGCAATTGATTGTCCTGGGTGTACAAACTCGAAATGGTTGGGAGATCAAGCTCGTTGTCATAAATGTTGGGGCAGGGGATGGATTCACTTTGTGGATATCTGAGCTTGTCAGGATACAGGAGAGTGGTAGAATGGTTGCATGGAATTCCATCAATTGGAACTGGTTGCGCTCATTGCGGGGGTGGTGGCTATCGGTATGAGTGCACCGACTTTTGCCCAAATGTTTTGGGGAAGACCTAGAATAGAGATCGACTTCGATGATACTATGGTCAGCGGTGCGATATTCCTTCAGTGCCACGCTTATAACGATTTCATTAATAGCCGATTGCTACGGTTACTTGGTGTCCGAAGGGAAACTGCGGTAGACACATGGGCGGTGCTGCGAATACGCGAATCTGGCTCAGGTAGAATAGTGTTGCCTTATGAAGCCGTTGAATTTACTGGCCGAAACGGAGAACCCAATTCAACACACGTTCCAATAACTAGCGGTACTATAGGCAGAAAGTTTGGAGTTGTATGGCTCAACCCAAACAGTAAAATTGTGAAGGTAGTAGGTCGGGAGGATATGACTCTTGGTGTAGGCGAATATTTAGCAGACATCAATGTTTTTGCTGCAGAAAGAAAGAAGGCGGCGACACATAAATTTGTCATCCATGCAGATGGTTCATTGTACTGGGACCCCAACTAGTCAAGTATACTGAATAGCGCCAGCCTTGAACCTTCGCGATGAATCGTTTGGGTAAGGAAGGGCCCAGGGGGATGACCTGCCAGTCCAAGCCTTACAAAAAGAGGAGGGCCAGACCTTGGTTATCTGACCCTCCCCACCACTGTGGTCTGAAAGGCACCGCACTGATTCCCTGAGAGATACTTTTACAGTAGTTCTTCACCGTCGGCGGCTTTCAGATGCACAGATTGTAGCATCATGAAGTATTATTTACAATTGTAGGAAATACGGGTTTTTGAGATGAAATCTTACTACGAGGTCATTTGAGCGTAGAGTATACACCTGTGGGTGGAAATGGCCCTTATCTCTGGGATATATGACCAGTTGCCTTTATTCTTGCTTTAACATCTTCTTTATCTCGCCCCGGAGTTCCGGGGTGTCTTTCTCACCGTGGTCTTCCATCGCATGCCTTACGGCCATCGGGAGAACTTCCTCTTCTGTTCCGGCAATAGTCACTGTGCATGCTTTTTCACTCGGGATGAGTCGGCCAGTCGGAAACTACTCGTCCAGGTGCCATGATGGTCCTCCTAAGATTTTTTCGGTCCTATCTGTCGGCAGAGTACACGCCTGTATTTTTCAGGATTTTGGCAACAATCGACAACAACACTCACTCATGTAACTAGCATGGCAATTTATTAGCGGACCTTTATTCCTTCAGGTGGTCTAAAAACAAGGATGCTGACGGGTTCGGCTAGCATAGGCTCTAGTGCATCTTCGATAGCCCGACGCTCAGGGCTATTTAGCCATGTTTCCCAAGCCTCGTGTGTAAGCCATGTGCTGATCACCACTGTGTGTGTCGGATCATTTGTATCAACCCATGTTTGACCGGAAAAGTAGCCTCTCCTCGGTATCGCTTTGACTCGCAATTCAGAAATCATCTCCCAATAAGCGGTCTCCCTCCCTTCTTTGATTTTGCGGTCAATCAGTACTTTTATCATTGGAATTCCTCCTTGCAAAATGGCTCCCATAAAAGGGGGGCGCATACATTTTTCAGGATTTGGGGGGGTGAACACTACATTTTGTAGCGATTATATATCTCTTGTCTTATGGGACATTTGCAAATAGTAAAATCCCCTATAGGCGTCTCATACGGACAAGGACCATTGGGAGCACGCGTAACATAATAGACTAGGTCACTTAAAACACGCACAACATCACAACAGATGTGCGGATCGTCCAAGCAGCCGAAATCCTTCTCGCAATATCTTGTTATTGATTTAATAGCTGGATCAATCTCAATTGCTATACTACCTCATCCCTAACAAAGAGTTGTTATGCTCAGCATGAGGCAACAATCGAGATTAATCAACCTGTAGAAATACGGGGGTTTTTGTAGCGGACCCGCGTCACGGAATGGTTACATGATATAAGATAAATGTATATTTGGCTGGTAAATTGAGAGGGGGTATAGTCCCTTTTTAAGTGGGGAAAGTACATATAGAGTGCCCCAGAAACATTTCTAAAAACAAAAGGGTTTTACCTAAGGGTTTCGTACAGTCTTTCTAAAAAGGCCGTGGATTAATCGTACTAACCTTTATCATTAGCCGAAACAAGAGGTTTCTCGCCCTCCCAGAATCTCCACCACAAGAATCTCGTCACCTTGGCTTTCGCATATGGCTTATATCCAATAGATTCGATAGCCTTCCTTACTGTCTCTCTCTCGTCCCAAACTGGAGCGATAATTACTTTGCCCCCATTGCTTCGAAGGAACGGGTCGCAGTTGAAGTAGGAGTTATAGGCAAAGAGCCCCATTCGTCGGTATTTCGGATTGGTCCAGGGACCTTGAACATATCTATCGCCACGTGAGAAATCAATTTTAGGACGATAATAAGTTACATTACGCATGGCCTTTGTGGAAGGAATTGCCCATTTAATGAAAGCCAGTTCCTGTCCGGCAAAACCACACAGTGCGGTGGCTCCTTCATCCAGTAGTTTCGAATAGTACTTCAGTTTATAGTTATCGAAGGTAGGCCAATAACGAAACATGAAACCTTGAGCCTCAAGCCTAGCAGCTTCCTCATGTGAGGAGACGTTTAAAAAGCTCCAATTCTCAATATCTGGTTTGAAGTCATCCTCGTTCAATTCAGCACTATCTCTAATTTGCCTTACGTGGATAATGAAGGTCCTGCGCCAGAAAACAGGGGCTAATACGTATGAAATTGTTCGTCTGCACAGCATTAACCATCCGTATTCCTTCCGGGTTGCTTTCTCTCTTTCGAGAAGCCAGGCTAATTTGTTGTGGATTGCTGTTATCGGGTTTGGCATGAACACCACCCCCACATATAGATGACAGTTCTGGGTCAAATAATCCGGTAATACGCATTCTACTGAACCTGTGTGGGAGAGTCAAGGAATGGTTAAGGATATGTTGAGAAGAGGTATAGAGCGGGTTGTCGGGAGTGAACATCCATCTGTTCTGCCATTATAAAAAGGCTCCGTGTTCTTGCGCTATAAAAGACCATTTCCCTACGCTATAAAAAAAGACGCTTCTCTTACAT
>JABMQN010000267.1 GCA_013203045.1 Chloroflexota bacterium | reverse complement strand
TCGAGCTAGCTACAGATCAAGCCTTTGTGTGGTTGTGCGCGTTGCCACGATCGTTTTAAGAAATCCACACTGGAAGTGATCACAACATATAGTAGGTGGTTGAGTTAACTGCATACCCCCCTTAAACTATTTGGAGAATGCGTGTTAAATCAGGTTACCAATCATACAGCCGCATGCTAAAATAGGCTGACCATATATGTAGTCTGGATACATCCCAGGTCTTATAGAAGAAATGAAAGAAGCATATATCACCGCCGCTGCTATAGAATCGAACGGTCATCATGATACGAACGAATACCATAAAGTCGAAGTAGAACTTTCAAATCTGGGTATCAATCCTTCAAAACTGGTAATCGATCCATTGCGAGTTCCATGGGATTCCCCGATTGAAGATAATCATTTTCGAAGCGGATGTGCTCCGATTCAAGCCATAGCCAAAGCCAAAGCAATGATTGAAAATTGTGCTGCCAGAGCGGTAATTATCGAGGGGAAAGAACCTCTTAAGACAGGTTATGAAAGAGACGAGCGTCATAAATTGATGGCCATATACGGTGATCAGTATAGTCTCCCGGAAGCCTACACTGATGTAGCTAAAGTGTTTATGGCAAAGCATGGGATGACTGATTCCGAGTTCAAAAAAATTGCACAATTACTGTTCGAAAACTATGAAAGGACTTTCTACCAAACAAACACTGAAAAGCATCTCGATAAAAAATGGTTTGAACCGATTACAGAACTTTTCCGCGGTGTTGATTGCGCTAATCCATTGATCGACTTCTCTGGTAAACTCTTGATATGTGAAGGATCAGTTGCGAAGCAGATTGCTTTACCTGATGTCAGTTTGGTTGAAGTCGCGGGCGTTGGTCTCGGTTTTACAGAAGATGGCAGGGAGCATATTTTACATATTGCTGAATATGACCACCTGGAGAAAGCATATCTTACGGCATGCCGACAAGCCGGTATAGATTTCTCAACCAAATACCTCGCCGGCCAAGCTCTTTTGGAGACCTACACCTGTTATCCTGTGGTTCCCATAGCATTCCTGTTAGCTTCTGGCATCGCATCTTCAATCGAAAGTATTCCCGCCATTCTAAAGGAACATGAGGTGACGGTCACCGGTGGAATGAACCTTGCCCGTGCTCCCTGGAATAATCCTGTATTGAACGCTCTTATAACAATGTATTACTTGTTGCGCAAAGGTCCATTAAGAGTTGGAGCAGTTCATGGGAATGGCGGCATGGGATTCTCTCAAGGAGTAGCTATCCTCAAAAAAGTGTGATATTCGATTGAAGTCGCAGGTGTTCGAGTCACTCCCAAGGGGTACCACTCAAAATTTTGCGATTTTGCCACTTAACCGAACTCTTCGAACTGCTTCTGAAGCCTATCCAGCTTATCTTTGTTTTCGGAGAGGCTCGTTCGCTCTCTTTCAACTACCTGCGCCGGAGCCTTCGAGGTGAATTGTTCGTTCTGCAACTTCCCTTCCGTACGAGCAATTTGCGATTGAACCCCCTCGATCTCCTTTTGCAGTCGCATTTTCTCCGCTTCAATATCTACCATCCCGGCAAGCGGCAGTATAACTTCTACATCTCTCAAAACCAGCACTTTTGCCTGCTCTTCTCTATCATCTTTTTCTGATTGTCCAATGATGATGAGTGGGCGCACTCTGGCCAGATTAGAGATTGCAGAAGTATGGTTCTGGACAGGGAACTGCGTATCCTGGGCTACGATTAACGCTTCGATGAACTTGGCCGGTTCTACCTTAGCTTCTGCACGAGCGTTTCGGATGGATCGTACGATTTCGACAACCGATTCCATCTCCCGCTCAGCAGAAGCATCAATCACTGCCTCATCAGCAATGGGATACTCACTTATCATAATTGAATCGGGGCGTTCTTTTTCCGGCAGATACTCAACCAACCTCTGCCATATCTCTTCAGTGATGAATGGCATGAATGGATGCAACAAGCGTAGTATTGTGTCCAGTGTATCGACGAGTATCGGTAAAGGCGAAGGTCTCTCTGGATCACGCAAGCGTATCTTGGCCAGCTCGATGTACCAATCGCAGAACTCGCCCCAAACAAAATCATGAATCTTGCTCAGGGCTTCACCGAGCATGAAACCTTCCAGCATCTGGTCGACTTCAACGATCACCTGGTTTAACCGGCTTCGAATCCATCGATCCTCCACCGAGATCGGCTGACCTACTTCTTGGACTCGTCCTTCCAGATTCCCCAGAATGAATCGGCTGGTATTCCAGAGTTTATTGGCGAAGTTACGGCTTCCTTCCAGTTTTTGCGGACTTAAACGCATATCATTGCCCGGCGTGTTACCAACAGTCAAGGCCAGGCGTAATGCATCGGTACCATACTGTTCAAGCATCACCAATGGGTCCATTACGTTACCCTTGGATTTGCTCATCTTATCTCCACTCTCATCCCGGACAAGCCCGTGCAGATATACTTTATCGAATGGGATTTCGCCGGTGTTTTCCAGCCCCATCATGATCATGCGAGCAACCCAGAAAAATAGAATATCGTACCCGGTTTCCATCACCGAGGTAGGATAGAAATATTTGAAGTCCTCGGTATCATCTGGCCAACCCAGTGTAGAGTGTGGCCAGAGACCGGAACTGAACCAGGTATCCAATACATCAAAATCCTGCTCGATATTCCCAGAATTACAATGAGAACAGGACGTAGGATCGTCCTGCGCAACCGTTATTTGATTACAGTCCTTGCAGTACCACACCGGAATGCGATGCCCCCACCATAGCTGTCGGCTGATGCACCAATCACGGATATTCTCCATCCAATTTAAATATACTTTGGTGAAATGCTGAGGAATTATCTGAATCCGGCCATCAACAACAGCATCGATTGCTGGCTTGGCTAATGGATCAATTTCGACGAACCACTGCTTGGTTACCAGAGGTTCAACCATCGTACTACAGCGATAACAATGCCCCACCGAATGCATGTAAGGTTCAACCTTTACCAACAATCCATCTCTTTCCAAGTCCGCCAAAAGCGCTTTACGGCATGCGAATCGCTCCTGACCCCGATACGGTCCTGCGTTATCGTTGAGAGTGGCATCCAGATTCATGACGTTGATCAGTTCCAGATCATGGCGCTGACCCAGATCAAAGTCCACCGGATCGTGCCCCGGGGTGACCTTCAACGCTCCTGTTCCAAAAGATATATCCACAACTTCATCGGCAATTACTGGAATCTCTCGATTCACAGCCGGAACTATCACTTTCTTACCTATCAGTTCTTTATAGCGCGAATCCTCTGGATTGACTGCAACAGCAGTATCTCCCAGCAATGTCTCGGGACGAGTTGTTGCCACTATGACGAATTCATCTGGCTTATCGGCAAGTCGATATTTAATATGATACAGATTCCCCTGAATATCCTTGTGATCCACCTCGAGATCAGAAAGCACCGTGGCACAATCCGGACACCAGTTGGTGATACGTTCCCCCTGGTAAATTAACCCTTTCTCGTAAAGGTTCACAAATGTTGCCCGAACAGCTTTGGCCGGGCCTTCATCCATGGTGAATACTTCTCTATCCCAATCGCAAGAAACGCCAAGCCTCTTGTGCTGTTGGGTAATCGTACTACGGCACTGATGTACCCACTCCCAGACACGATCAAGGAACTTCTCCCTGCCAAGACTCTGGCGGTCCAAACCCTCTCTAGCTAGTTGTTGCTGTACCACAAACTGGCAAGCTATACTGGCATGATCAACACCAGGCAGCCAAAGAGTGGGATCACCTTTCATCCTGTGCCATCGGGTAAGGATATCCTCCATGGTTGCGGTAAGAGCATGACCGACATGCAGTTCCCCGGTAACATTCGGTGGCGGCATGATGATAACAAAAGGTTTCTTTGAATGATCGATTTTGGGGACGAAATACCCTTTATCCAGCCAGTATTGATACCACTTCCCCTCAACCTGTTTGGCTTGATATGCTTTAGGGATTTCGCTCAGCTTCTCTGTTGTCATGGTGTTATTCTTTAATTTCACTTATTAGGGGCGATTTTAAAAATCGCCCCTAATTCGTATTCATTCTACACTTGCGATAGTTATTGCGTCAATTTGCGGATACCCGATCCTTCAATATCACTTCTTTCCCCCGAACATGGCAAACAGGCCATGCTTGTAATAGCAGTCGACCTCACTGAATCCAACGTCCCGAAGAGCATTCATCTGGGCATCCATCGTATCAAGCCTGCTGTAATGTTCCGTCTCCGTGTATTTTTCGTACATTTTTTCAAAGTCGGCTTCCACGTTCAGACCGACCTGCCTTTCTTCGATTCTCTCCCGCCATAACTCAAGGAACCAATCTTCAACCGGACCAGCCTGTGAGCGAGTACAATCGATAACCACAAAGTATCCGCCCTCTACCAAACAAGAGAACACATACTTAAAAAGATCGGCCTTTTCGCTCGATGTCAGATGGTGAATGGCCAGCGAGGAAACAGCGATCTCGAATTTACCAAGGTCGGGTTTCTCGCTTGTTAACTCCTGAAAACTCATATTCACAAAGCGAGTATTCCCGAATTCAACCAGTTTTTCTCTGGCTTTCTCCAACATGTCATTGGAACCATCGACCAGTGTAGCTGATATTGAATCGTCTATGTTCAGCAACTCATGTGCTAATACACCGTCACCGCAGCCAAGATCAAGGACTCTATTCGGTTTTTTGCCCCTTAGAAAATATCGATAGAAAGATTTCAACATATCCAGTGATCTTTTTCGCCCCACAATCATTATGTCAGCAATCTCAAGATACTTGTGAGCAAAATCCCGCTGGCTCCATTGTCTCAACTCCGATTCAGTCATTGGGGCACCACCTTCACGTACAACTTATTAACCTTGACCAAACGCTTTACTGCTGCCTGCGTTCGATGCCAGCTAGAAGAATTCCGGCGGAAAGCAATAATCTCCGATCGATCCCCGGATTCTGATCAACAATCGTCATGGTGTATTTCAACACAAACGGATTGAAATGCTGTTTAACCTGAGCTTCATATACACCACCAGCCGAGACAATGTTATATGTCTGCGGAACCAGATCAATGAATCGGCTTATTAAGGCTCCGAATATACTGTGTTCTGACATCTTCCCGATTTCCTCTCCCTGGCTCGAAAGGAAGATCCATTCATCCTTGAAAATTGACTTTAGGCCTTTTCGCCTCAATGCCCCAACAGCTTCACCTGTAGTAGCATCAACTATATGATAAGTGGCTCCAATATCAAGTATCTGGGGAGTTTTGATGGTAAGAAGCTCCTGATTCGATTCGGCTGAATTAACCCGAAAATCTTCCCTGAGCTTGAACGCTTTCTGCTTCGAATGAAGAACTTCTCTTCCACCTTCGTCATATACCTTGAATTCTCCGCCAAAGAACTTGAACATTTTTCGACGAAAGAGATAAGTATTAAGTTTAAATGCCGGGTGTAGTTGAGTACCTGATGCCATTTTGCCTCCTTTGCTTAGCTTTTGTTTTAGATTCAGTTTTGGCCATTTGGCGAATCCCTCTCTCCACTCTTCGTAGCGCGGCCCTTCAGGGTCGCTTTATGAGAGGCTGAGTCCGCCGAAGCCATCCTTCGTCTAACTTCGGTTGGCGCAGCTACCAAGGGCGAAGGCGAGGCTAAAGCCTCGCGTTACATTTATAGAGTCTCAGCCTCTAAAGCCCACGGCCTGCGACAGTTCTATTTGTTGAATCTTACGCTGACCTTCCACTTATGTCAAACATGTTGGAATCAACGTAACACAAAAGGCTATGTTCTCATACCAGTTTCATATCCTTGCCGTATTGCGTCAACGGCTCTGCCAGTAGTTGCTGCATCACCAATCACGTAGAGTTCTCTGACCTTGTTTCTTATTTCGTCAACGATCTCGTTTCTCGATTTCACCCCAAGTGCCAGCACGATGGTGTCAAAACCCTTCCATGTTTCTTCTTGACCATCATTTTCCACAACAACTCCCTGGTCATTGATTTCCTTTATCTCAATGCCTTTATGAAGCTCCACACCCAACTTCTTCAATTGAAAACGCAAATGATAATATACCGTCCCACCCATGTCCGAGCCAAACATTTTGAGCATCTCCACAACCGATACTTTTTTACCTCGTTCCGCAAGGCATACGGCTGTTTCCAGCCCTGTCGCGCCGCCACCAACTACCAGCACCCTATCTCCGACTGCAACGTTTCCCAGCAGCGCTTCCCAGGCATGAACCACTTCTTCCCTATCAAATCCAGATATTGGAGGAATCAGGGGTACAGCACCGGTAGCCACGATCACTACGTCCGGTTTCATTTCCCCGATCATTTCTGCCGTGACTGTCCGGCCTAGCTGTACCTCCACTCTCTGCAATGCTATCTCGGCAGATAGCCACTCAACAAGGCTCATGAATTCCTTTTTGTGAAGCGGACACGCTGCAATTACCCACTGCCCACCCAGATATTCTTTTTCCTCGCATAAAGTTACGTTGTGCCCTCTCAACGAAGCGATCCTCGCAGCTTCCAAACCAGCAAGTCCGGCACCGATGATTAGTACTTTCTTCCGCTCTCCAATTGATACCAATTGCAACTCGGTTTCTCTTCCTGCTTCAGCGTTCACTGTGCAAGCTATATGGCCTTCATAGTCGTTATCCAGACATGCATTACAGGCAATGCATTTCCGAATTCGTCCCGTTTGTCCTTGCATCGATTTGCTGGGTAATTCCGGATCAGCCACCAATCCCCTGGACATGGCTATCAGGTCGGCCTTTCCTGTTTTTAGAATCTCTTCTGCCAATTCCGGGCTGTTAATCCTGCCCACAGCTACTACCGGCACATCAACCGCTTGTTTTATCCCTTCAGCCAAATGTACGTAGCAGCCCTGCTCTGTATCACTTGGCGGTATCGTTAATGGATAGGAACCCAATGCTCCTGCGGAGGCACTTAATAAATCCAGTCCTTCTTGCACCAGCAACGGCGCTATCTCTTTTGCATCATCGATTGTCAGTCCGCCGGATATATTCTCGGCCCCATTAATCCGACAACTCAGCGGGAAATCATGTCCTACCCTCTCCCTGATAGACTGGATGATCTCTGTAACAAACCTAGTTCTTCCTGTTATGTCAAGTCCGTATTCGTCGGTTCTCTGGTTCCCTAACGGTGAAAGGAACTGGCTCAGCAGATATCCGTGAGCAGCGTGGATTTCAATCAGGTCGAATCCGGCATCTTGTGCTCTGCCTGCAACTTCGGTGAATTTTCTCACCAAATCCTCGATTCTTTCTACAGATAGTTCTGCGGGTAGAATCGGAGGCAGGAACCGGGCATTCCTCTTCCCCGATTGCCAGCCAGCATGATACAACTGAACTCCGATTTTGGCTCCGCACACATGAACTGTATCAACCAGTTCCCGTAATCCCGTGATGAACCTGTCCTCATGCAGCGAAAGGAACATCCCTTCACCTTCTGGCTCAACAAAGCATGGTTCCAGAACAATCAAGCCCACACCACCTCTGGCACGAGCAGCATAGAATTGTGTAAAAGCGTCGGTTACGATTCCGTCTCGTGCCAATCGCGTCCCCACCGGTGACATCATCAATCGGTTTTTGAGCTCCAGATTCCCGATCTTTACCGGTGAAAACAGGAGAGGAAAAGATTTTGTATCAGTCATAATGCGTCTTTCCTAGAAATCCAACGTGTTATGAATTCATCGTAGCGCAAGTGATAAGAAAGGGCAGCCCCACGGAACTGCCCTTTTACATTATTTATGCCCACAGTAAGGGCACGATGCATCGTGCCC
>JABMQN010000022.1 GCA_013203045.1 Chloroflexota bacterium | reverse complement strand
GGATTAAAATCCGATTAAAACCCGAATCTGAAAAAGGGTGCTATCAGTGGGGAAGATCTTATATGAGAGGAAACCATGGAGCTTAGCTATTTCTACCAGGATATGGAGGATCTGGATATAAAGGTTTTCACCTTATCGGCCCTTCAGATTGGTAAATGTGCCCTCATTAAGGTAGATTAGGATACTAACGCTTTTTTTGAGTACCTCGCTGTTGAAAGGAATAATGCTCGATTCGATCTCTTAAATTTTCTCACCCCCCAATCTTAGCATTTACTGGATATTGTTATGTATACTTACCCTGAGTTGGAACTTGCACTCGAAGACATGTTGACTCAAAATGAATTGTATCGGCCTACTGTGTTTTGGGACGAAGCTTCATCGTCAATCGTCTCAGATCTTCGCACATATGGTGTAGAACGATTTCGTTCCTTACCGAGTGCGCTGAATTTCTTCGTGCCCACCTACGGCATGCCCGGCAGCAGCTTCACCAAGGTGATGTTCGATGGCCTGCTTGCCTGGCTTCGACGTGAGTTCCCTCAGAAGGCGAAACCCTGCCTTGCACTTGATCAATTCTTGAGTGGAAACATGGCGGCCTTGGCTGATTACCGCGTGCTGTTGGGGGCAGATGATCTGCGCAGGCAGCCGTATTTGCATACTTTCTCTGAAAGCACTGTTGGCGAACCAGTGGAGCAATTTAAATTCGATGGACGTCGTTTCAGTCGCTCATCGTTCAACTACCTGTTGGGCTTAGCCATGCTGAAAAAGCACTTGGACGGTGATGTCCTTCGCACCGTTATGGAGATCGGCGGTGGATTTGGCACACTGGGAGAAGTTCTTTCAGCAGGGGGAATTAACGCCCTGCGCTACATTGATATTGATATCCCCCCAACGAGTTTTGTGGCGCAGCATTATCTAAACGCAGTGCTGGGGAGTGACAATGTGGGTGCCTATGAGGAAACTCGTGACCAGGTGTCCATATATGTCAACTCGCTGCCGCAAGCGACGGTGCTCTGCTCCTGGCAGATCGAAAAACTGCAAGGCAAGGTTGATCTGTTTGTAAATTTCATGTCGTTTCAGGAAATGGAGCCTCACATCGTGGAAAATTATCTCGATCATGTTGGTCGTTTTGGCACGCGTTGGGTTCTCCTGCGTAATATCCGCGAAGGCAAGCAGGTAAGAAAATGGAATAGTTCTGTGGGTGTGAACAACCCGATACTGACAAATGACTATCTCGCCATGCTACCTGGATACGAACTTGTAGAGCGTAACGTCCTACCTTTTGGATATCGGACTGTGGATGGTTATCACTCCGAACTCCTGCTGATGAGGAGGTGCAAGGTATGAGTACTTGTGCAATCGCTGTGATCCCCGCTCGTGGTGGCAGCAAGCGCATTCCGCATAAGAATATCAAATCATTCGTTGGGAAGCCCATTATTTCATATTCCATCAAGGCTGCTCAGGAAACGGCCTTATTTGACAGAATTATTGTTTCTACAGACTCCGAGGAAATTGCCAAGGTGGCAAAGCAATGGGGGGCTGAGGTGCCTTTTTTGCGGCCAGCTGAGCTTGCGGATGATTTCACCGGTGATGTAGCTGTTTTGATTCATGCACTTACCTGGCTGCAAGAACAGGATACACTTCCCAGGTATTTTTGTTATATTTATGCTACGGCTCCCTTTATTCGTCCCGAATGTATTGGGGAAGGTTTCGATCTACTTGATGAGAAGAACGCAACAACCGCTTTTTCTGTTACAACCTTTCCCTATCCTATCTTCAGATCTCTTAAAATAGAACCAGATGGAAACTTAAGATGGCTGTGGCCAGAATATGAAAAAACTAGATCAAACGATCTCCCAGAAACCTATCATGATGCCGGACAATTCTATTGGGGAAACTCGGAGACGTTTCTGAAAGAAAAGACTCTTCTTTCATCAAATACTGTTCCTATAATTTTGCCCCGTTATCTGGTTCAGGATATTGATACGCCCGAAGATTGGAAAACAGCGGAATTAATGTTTAAGGCTCAACAATTAGCTGAAATTTAGATGTAAATTGAAGGAAGAAAACGGTAAGCTTGGCAAACTTTATACTTCTATTCAGAATGGCCTCGTGAAAGGAGAATAAATGACTGATTATTGCGATCATGAGGATTTAGACATAAGTAAAAAGGCTGAAAAAAGGTTTACTTACGTTGTTCG
>JABMQN010000266.1 GCA_013203045.1 Chloroflexota bacterium | reverse complement strand
GCTTCGGTAAGCATACCGGCGACCTCGTATGTCAAGGTGCCACATCTGGAACAAACGCCAACTTTACCGGGCATGAAAGCTTTGGGATGCATGATTCCCACTTTGCATTTCCCGGGTGAGATTATGCCAGGGCAATTGGGACCAATAAGGTGGATATCCTTCCCTTGAAAATGGTTTCGAACTGCTATCATATCAGTGGTGGGAATACCTTCGGTGATACAAATGATGGGAGATATACCGGTATCGGCAGCTTCAAAAATAGCGTCTGCGGCCAAAGCAGCGGGAACGAAGATTATACTGGCGTTAGCTCCTGTTTCATTCACTGCCTCTTTTATGCCATTGAAAACAGGTATTTTGTCTTCCCACATTTGCCCCCCTTTACCAGGGGTGCAACCGGCAACCACATTGGTGCCGTATTCAATACAGGCTTTGGCGTGGAATGATCCTTCACCACCGGTAATGCCCTGTACTAAAAGTCTGGTGTTCTCATCAATAAGTATGCTCATCTTAAGTCTCCTCTATTAAAGCTTCCCTGCGGCAGCGGCTACCGCTTTTTCAGCTGCCTCTTGGAAGGTATAGGCTCTTATGAGGTTCAGGCCGGATTCATCCAGTATCTTTTCCCCTTCAGCGAGGTTAGTACCAGCAAGTCTTACCACAACCGGGACTCTGACACCGATCTGCTTAAAGGCTTCAACAACTCCGGTAGCTATCACATCCACACGGGTCATTCCTCCAAAGATATTCACCAGTACGGTTTTTACTCCGGGATCAGCCGTTAGAATCCTGAAGGCATTAACTACACGGGCAGGATCGTTGATAGTGCCAATATCCAGAAAGTTGGCCGGATTACCACCTGCCAGCTTGAGGGTATCCATGGTAGCCATGGCCATTCCGGCTCCATTTACCAGATTAGCTATATCGCCATCCAGCTTGATGTAATTTTCAATACCCTTGGCTTTTGCTTCAACCTCCAGTACATCTTCCTGTGATTCGTCATACATGGCGGAGATTTTCTTATGGCGATAAAGGGCATTATCATCAAAATTGATCTTGGCATCGAGCGCGAGCAGGCGACCATCTATGGTTACTACTAACGGATTGATCTCCACCATGGAACAATCCTTCGTCTGGAAAAGACGGCATAGCCCGGAAAGAAGGGGAACAGCCTGACGTACCATTGCCGGGCTCAGGTTGAGCCCAAAGGCTATTTTGCGAGCCATAAAGGGTTGGAAGAACATCATGCCCGGATCGATGTGGGCAGTTATAATTTTCTCCGGAGTTTTGGCGGCTACTTCTTCGATATCCATACCGCCAGCCTCACTGGCCATGATCATGGGGGTCCCGGTGGCCGAATCAATAATGATTGCCAGATAAAGCTCTCGCTCGATATCCAGCGTTTCTTCCACCAGAAGTGAGTTGACAGGCACTCCTTCAGGCCCGGTTTGATGGGTTACCAAACGTGTACCAAGCATTTCTCCGGCAACCTTGGTGGCATCGTAGGAGCCGGTGATTTTAACGCCTCCTGCTTTACCTCTACCTCCTGCGTGTACCTGAGCTTTAAGTACTACTTTTTCACCAAGTTCGGCGGCAATGGCTCCCGCTTCGGTTGCTTTCAGAGCCACTTTCCCCCTGGGAATGGGGATGCCAAATTCAGCGAACAGGCTTTTTGCCTGATATTCGTGAACCTTCACTTTGAAACCTCCTTAAAATTGGCGGAGAGGCAGGGATTCGAACCCTGGGTATGCAAAAGCATACACTGGTTTTCAAGACCAGCTCCTTAAACCACTCGGACACCTCTCCGTAAGCAAACACAAAAATTATATCAGACCAGGCTCATCTTAACAATTGGGTAAACAACGTATGAATACGCGATTCATTTGTCGCGTTTTACCTAAAACCATATCGCGTTTTGTTTACAGCGCTGTGGTATTTGCACCATTGAGGACATTCGAGGGAATGCTACTGGAATTGGATGGGGGGAAGTAACGAGGATCATATGATATATAAAACTTTAAGAATGGTTCTGAACCCCATAATCATACTATCGGAATCTTCATCATCACCGATAGAATAGACGCTCAACCCGCCGAAGTTTTGTTCAGTGTCAGCCAGTAGCGGCCGATAGTCTCCACTGTTTCCTGGAATTTCTCAAATTCCATGGGCTTCTGGATATAGCTGTTGACTCCCAGCTTGTATCCGTTGGTTATATCATAGTCAAGATCAGATGACGTGAGTATCACCACAGGGATCGATCGTGTCTTCTCATTCTCCTTGACCTGCTTGAGTACTTCGTGACCATGTACATGGGGAAGTTTGAGATCCAACAAGACCAGCCTGGGAAAATGAGAGGCATCCCTACCGTCATACACACCCCGGCAAAACAGGAAATCCAACGCCTCTTTGCCATCCTGAACAACAAGGACTTCATTTGCCATATTGGTCTTTTTCAGTACGTGAAGGACAAGTTCCGCATCATTGGGATCATCTTCAACCAGCAATACTTCAACGTTCTCCACTATACGATACCTCCTTTTCTATCTCATCCAGATGTGGCAGTTCAACATAGAACGTAGCGCCTTTGTTGACCTCGGCCTCCGCCCATACACGACCGCTGTGATTATCCACAATCCGATGCACGGTTGCAAGCCCTATTCCGGTTCCTTCGAAATCCTCTTTCCGATGTAAGCGCTCTAACACACCAAACAGCTTCTCAGTGTACTCCATATCAAATCCAGCACCATTATCCTTCACTATGAATCCTGATTCACCACTAGATAATGGCTTGACCTCAATGACCGCACCATCAGAATTGCGAGTAAACTTAACCGCATTGGAAAGAAGATTTACCACCACTTGCTTCATTAAAACAGGATCACACTCAATCTCGGGAAGGGGTTCTATCTTCCATTCAATATCCCTATTCCCAATTTCCGTTTCGAGTTCTGACTTTACCCCATCAACAACACTGTTCAAATCAACAATTTCCAATTCCAGGGGTTTGCGCCCAATCCTTGAAAGATTCAGAAGACCGTCAACAAGGTTGCCCATATTTGATGCGCTCTCCGCTATCTTGTCCAGATATCGACTAGCCTCTTCCGAAAGCTGCTCCGAGTGTTCGCTCTGCAATATCCGGGAAAAGCCATTGATATGGCGTAATGGTGCACGCAGATCATGGGAAACCGAATAGATGAATGCTTCAAGGTCTTTGTTCGCGCACTCTAATTCAACTGTACGTGCTTTTACATTTTCCTCAAGAGACTGATTCAATTCAAGGATTTTTTCCTGAGTATGCCGCAATTCGTGGTTAGCAGCCTCTAATTCAAAGGCATGTATCTGAATCTCGTCATATTGTTCCTGTATTGTTACCTCTGCCTGTTTTCGTTCGTTAATTTCTCTTTCCAGTTCAGCCGTCCTTTCAATGACTGTCTGCTCTACTTGAGCTTTGCGCCCAAGCAAAAGAACCATATACATGGCAAAGAGGCACGTAAAACTAACACCTGCAGTCACTACACCCCACTCTGAACTCTCAACCATGCTGAAGATCACAGCAGTGAGCATCAGTCCAGTAACGATTACCAGACCAATCGGAGCGTACCGTCGCATTACCGAAGACAGCCTGTGGCTACTCGGTGAGTATTCAGTCCATGTAGTGTTCGATTCCTGATGCATGTTTTTATCCCCGCAAGTTATGCTGGAAATTTGTCAGCATTCTCTCGGAAATAGTTCATACTAACAAATAATCCACTTCATACAGAACGGTGCCTACCCTCATTACCCCTGGTGGTTTTCCCTCATTCTGGATGGTAAAACCTGGTCTGAATCAACCAATCGAACCGTAAAATTGTTTGTTCAGCCCAAAACAGATATAAAGAGAAAAAGCATTTGGGGGTAAACCCCTACACCATTTCAGGGTTTACTCCATTCCCAACAAGGATGCAAATAAACAACAATTGAGATGTGTCAGGGATATGTCAAAAGAAACCTGAGAGCTTCAAACATGCCAGTAAGAATTAAAGGACAAACGTTCTACAGGACCTTGGAAGTGTGTAAGAAGGCCGGCATCAGCCGCTCCACCCTCCTTCGCAGGTTTGATGACGGCACTCTTCCAGATACAATGCACAGGGACAAGAACGGGTGGAGATTATTTAACAAAGCTGATATCGAAAAAGTGATATTTGTGATCGGCGCAGTCAATGATGAGAACTGAAAAGAAAAGCTACAACAAGAGGAGGCCAAATCATGGGATCTGATTTAATTGTACTTTTGGCTGAGGATGATATGGGGCATGCTTCGCTGATCCAGAAGAACCTCAAACGATCAGGGATATCTAACGAGGTAGTGCACTTTTTGGATGGGGAAGAGGTTTTAAACTTCCTCTTCCGCAAAGGAGACGGACCCCATCGGGAAAGCGGCATACCATACTTACTGCTGCTGGATATCCGGATGCCCAAAATCAATGGAATAGAAGTTCTGACGCAAATAAAAGAAGATGCCGAATTGAAAAAGTTACCGGTGATAATGCTTACCACCACAAATGATCCGCGAGAGATAGAAAAATGCCATGCACTGGGATGCAGCAACTACATCTCAAAGCCTGTGGAATATGAGAAATTCACCGAAACCATCCAGCAACTCGGGCTTTTCCTCAAAATTGTACAGATACCCAAGCTCAACGGCGAACTGATTGATTGAGGCCGCGCCAAAGAGCAAATAAGGCAAAAAGGGGCTCTCAACTGAGAGCCCCTTTTGTGGCCACTGTGGTTTTTTCTTAATGAATTACTTCTTCAAATATCTGATGAATTTGTGCTCATCGAATTCCACGTAGTTCTGCGGCGGGATTACCAAAGTCGTCATGGGATGCTCTATGATTGCCGGGCCATCAATTCGGTTCCCAGCTTCTAAAAGGTCCATCTCCAAAATATCAAAGTCAGACCATTCCCCATCCATATATGCTTGCCTCTTGCCTTTGGAAGCCTCTTTGGGAGGTTCCTTTCCTTGAAGCGGATAAGTGATCATGACGGGCTTTGTCTTCTGCACCACGGCTTCAACATAGATTTCTGTAATCTGGTAACCTGCCTCCGGATAGCGAGCGCCCGAAGGATAAATACTCACATAGTACTTTTCAAAGGCATCGATGATCTTATCCACATCTTCGGCTGTTTGCGGCCTGCCGATCTCTACGGGAACTTCCCAGTTGGAGAGCTGACCAATATATCGACAAGATATACCATGTCTGAAGGTTACTGCATCCCGAGAGATGCCCTCGGCCTCAAGTTCCGCGTATCCACGTTCTTCCAGTTCCTGCCAGGTCATACTAAGTCCGCCACCCTGCATGGCTTTGATATCATCGGTCATATCCGGTGTGAGGAAGAAGGTTACCGCTTTATCATAGCGATGGAAGTATTCCGCCGCTGCCACTCCAAAAGCAGAAAATGCCGCAGCCCAGGGAACCATGATCAGTTGGCCCATGGAGAGACCTCGATCCAGTCCCCAGGCATGAAGCGGACCACTGCCGCCGTAAACCAACATGGTAAATTCGGCTGGATTTAAGCCCTTGGAGAGAAGCATTCCGTGGATATGCCCGCACATATCGGAATGTAACAAGTCCAGAACCTTACTCGATACTTCATAGATATCCTGACCCAGTGGCTTAGCCATGCGCTCTTCGAGCATCTTAAGCGCTCTCTCTTTGTTAAGTTTGGCTTTGCCACCAAGGAAGTAGTCTTCGTTGAGATACCCCAGAATAAGGTCGATATCTCCCACGGTAATATCCGGATGTGT
>JABMQN010000021.1 GCA_013203045.1 Chloroflexota bacterium | reverse complement strand
CGGTACAACACGGTCTCGCAGCCGTATCACTTTCCGTTGAGTAACAGTCTGGATCTCGCTTGGCTGTATCCGTAGTGTCTCGGAAACGGCTACCAGAGGAATGGCATAGGTCACACCACCGGAGGAGATCAGTAGTCCGTTGATAGTTGCCAGAGTTAGAGGCAGCTTGAGAGTAAACTTACTGCCCTGTCCCAGCTTGGCCTCAACGTTGATCATCCCGTTGAGCGCCTCGATGTGTGATTTGACGATATCCATGCCTACTCCCCTGCCGGACACGTCGGTAATCTTTTCAGCAGTTGAAAGGCCCGCTTCAAAAATCAGGTCTACAGCCTCGTTATCGTCCATCCTCGCAGCCACTTCGGAGCTGATGACCCCGTTTTTGGCAGCCTTTTCCTTGAGAGCTGCTCCGTTAATTCCTCTGCCATCATCCTCTACGGTAATGGCAATATAACTCTGCTCATGAGCCGCTGACAGGCGAATGGTTGCTTTCTTTGGTTTCCCGGCAGCCTTGCGCTGATCGGGTGTTTCAATTCCGTGGTCGATGGCATTTCTGAGAAGGTGTACCAGCGGATCACGGATATGCTCAATAACCGAACGGTCAATCCCGGTTTCCTGCCCTTCCACTATGAAATTGACCTGCTTGCCACTTTTTTGTGCCAGATCCCTGATAAGCCTGGGGAAGCGGGTGAATACTGTACCCACGGGCATCATTCGAGCTTCAGTTATATCCAACTGGAGATCATCGGTTATCTTGGTGATGTTGGTTAGCGTTTTACTCAAAGCGAAGATATCATCATCATCCCGATATTTAGATGAGAGGATATCACTGATTCGATTGAAAGCTGTCTTGGCGACCACCAGCTCCCCAATCTGGTTCATCAAGCTATCGAGCCGTTCCACATCGATGCGAACCGTCTCAGATACCTTGACCGTCTCCTGTGCGCCCGATTTTTCCGCAGTGCCAGAGGATTTCTCCTGCGTTTCGGCTGCTGAATCAACAATCTCCTGTGCTGCAGCAGTTGCATCATCCAATTCGTCAGCGTCTTCGGCCTCTTTCTCTTCAGACGTAGTAGTAGCTTGAGTAGGGTCATAGGGGCCAATATTGGTATTGGCAATATCAGGTATCTCGCTAAGCACCTCGCTTATTTCTTCTTCCTCGATCATACCCGCCAGTATCAATCCCAGTGTTGATCCTGCTTGTTCTGCTTCGATTTCTTCTTGTGTAGGATTTGAAGCAATGATTGCCCCTTTCTCTCCCAGGTCGTTTAATACCTGGAAAAACCTGACTGCTCCCCAGGGACTTCCCTCTTCAATAGCTACAGTTATTTGATATGCTTTGCTGCCGGTGGAGAGCAATTCCTGCAGTCTTTTTCTACCCTCTTCGTTTGTTGATATTGCAACTGCTGCCATTTCTTTCGCTGGTTCTGTGGTTGTGGCAGCTACTGACTCTGAAATTGCCAGATCTTCTAATCGGGCAATCTCAGCAGTAACATCGATTTCGGTTTCCTGTTCCGCTGTAAGGTTCTCACGCAGTACTCTGAGGTCATCCAGAGCTGCCAGAAGTGCATTAGCTATCTCGGTATTTACTGATAGTTCCCTGTGACGCAGTTTGTCCAGTATGTTCTCCATTGCATGAGTCAACTCGGCCATCATGTCATAGCCCAGCATAGCTGAGGAGCCCTTGATGGTGTGCGCAGCGCGGAATATCTCCTGGAGGAGTGCTTCATTATCGCTCTCATTTTCGAGCTTAATGATGTCTTCATCCAGGAGTTGCAGGTGTTCATCGGTATCCTGGAGGAATACCTGGAGTTCTTCCGGTGTTACATCTGATGCTATCTGTACCATCTTGCTACCTCATCTTCAACATGACTTCATCTGCTAATGAATCTTTATTAATGTCAATTGTCATTTACCAGAGTTGTCAAGCCTCTACTTCTACTTCCTCCGCGGCTTCTTTGCCATTGGCGAGCCGAAATACACTGACGGATTCCTGTAATGCAGCAGCCATTTGTTTGAGTGATGAAGAGGATACAATGATCTCCTCCATTTGGGCACCCATTTGTTCGGCTGAGGCCGATACCTGCTGTGTAGCTGCGCTGTTTTGTTCGGCAATACCAGCAACGCTTTCAATAGCTTTGCCTACCTCCTGTCCACTCACCTCCATTTGATGTGCGGCTGCGGTGCTCTGTTGAGAAAGCTCACCAACACCGTCTATGATTTCCACCAGGTTACCGGCAGAAGCGCCCATCTGTTCTCCCGCCGCTGCTATCTGTTCGATCTGCTCGCTTACGTTAGTGGTTGATTCCAGAATATCTTCAAGCGCATCTCCGGCCTCGCTAGCCAGCCTGTAGCCATCCTTAACCTCATTGGACCCTTGTTCCATGGCTGTTACCGCTTCAGCAACACCTTTCTGAATGGATCCGATAAGCTCGGCGATTTCTTTGGTGGCTGATGCAGTACGTTCGGCAAGCTTTCTGACCTCATCGGAAACCACGGCGAATCCTCGGCCGTGTTCCCCGGCACGAGCAGCCTCGATAGCTGCGTTGAGTGCGGGGAGATTCGTCTGTGCAGCGATATCATCGATGACTGCCACGATGCTACCGATCTTCTCAGATTGAGAACCGAGTCCGGTCACTTTCGAAGCAGCGGTATCTACAGTTGCCGTAATCTTCTCCATTCCCTCGATGGTCTGTCTGGTGCGCTCCGCCCCATTTTGGGCAGCTTCAGCGGCTTCTTTGGAACCTGCAGCAGCCTCGCCGGCATTTTGTGCCATTCGTTCCGTTGCGTTGGACATTTCTCCAACAGCAATAGAGGCTTTCTCAATGCCCTCGGATTGTGACTGGGAACCACCGGCTATTACCATGATGCTGTTCTGCATATCCTCCATGCATGTAGCAGTCTGTTGAGCGGTTGCAGCCTGATCGGAAGCTCCCCTGGCCAGTTCCTGACTGGTGCTGGCAACCTGATTTGTTGCTTCACCGGCCTGGTTGGCGGAGGTGACAAGCTGTTCACTGGCATCAGCCAGGGCATTCGCGTTTTCCTTGACCTGGCTGACAAGTCCAGTCAGGTTGGTGATCATTTGCCCCAGGGCGTCCATGAGCTTGTCTCCCTCTGATCTGCTACCCGCCTCAATTGTCAAATTGCCCTGCGAGATTTCCACAGCAATATTAGCAATAGAATTGAGTGATTTGATGATCATGTTCAAGCTGGTCCGGACATAATCGAAGTCACCTTTATACTCCTCGGTAATTTCATTAGGAATGTCGCCCATGTCGATGTCACTAAGGTATTCGATGGTGGTTTCCATGGCTCCGGCGAAGGTGTCAAGTATCTCGTTGACACCTTTAATGATGTCCTGGTAATTGCCCTCATACTGCTCTAGATCAGCACGAGTATCCAATTGTCCTTCCCTGACGGCCTCTGCCAGCTTTAATACATCACTGGTGACCTCCATTTCCTTACTTATATCAACGATGAACTCCATAGCTCCCCGGATGTTCCCTTCGTCGTCATAAGTAGGTGCCGCGGTGTATCGGATCGGCAAGTCCAGGCTTCCAGGCTCGGATACTGTTTCTCCGGTGAGAACAGCGTTATTCTCCATGGCCTGTACACACCGGCACTCTTCGGTATTACAATGGGACATCTTGAACAAGTCGTAACACTTCTGCCCCACGCACTCTTCAATCGCCATTCCCAGTGCATCAACTGCAGCCTGATTGATGAAATGAATGCTGAAATCATTACCGATGGTGAAAAAGGGCGTCGGTATGCCATTGAGATATGTGATCTTCTTTTTGGCATTGGCCATGGCCTCTGCAGCTTCCTTTCGTTCCGCCACAAGCTGAGCTTCAAGCTCCTCCTTTTCCTAGAGAGCAACTTGTAGTTGAGCTTTTATGGCATCCATATCTTCCTGGCATCCTTCCTCAGATGCCTCTGCTGCATCTTGAGGAATTGCTTGTTGTTGCTCCTCAGGTATTTCCTGTTTCTTTCTGGCCATTGTATATCTCCTCCAATTACTATTTCAGCTTCTTTTAAGAACCTGGTCAGCGCGTGGCAGAAACCAACAAAGATCGTTTGCTTCCCCCGGGACTACTTAGCCAGCACTTCTTCAACGGCACCATGACCGTTAACTTTAAATGCAGCCACAGAGGCCTGGAGTGTTGCGGCCATTTGTTTGAGTGAGGTGGAGGATACAATGATCTCCTCCACCTGGGCACCCATTTGTTCGGCGGAGGCCGATACTTGCTGGGTAGCCGCACTGTATTCTTCAGCGATGCCGGCAACAGTTTCGATCGCCTTCCCTACCTCTTGTCCGGAGGCTTCCATCTGCTGTGCTGCTGCTGTATTCTGCTCTGTGATACTACCAACGTTATCGATTACATTCACGAGTTCACTGGCAGCCGACGACAATTCCTCACCTGCTGCTGATATCTGTTCTATTTGGTCACTAACCCTACTTGTTTCTTGAAGGATGTCTTCAAGCGCATCTCCGGCCTCGCTGGCCAGCCTGTATCCGTCCTTAACCTCAGTAGACCCTTGTTCCATGGCTGTCACCGCTTCAGCAACACCTTTCTGGATGGATCCAATAAGCGCGGCGATTTCTTTGGTGGCTGATGCAGTACGTTCGGCAAGCTTTCTGACCTCATCGGAAACCACGGCGAATCCTCGGCCGTGTTCCCCGGCGCGAGCAGCCTCGATGGCAGCGTTGAGTGCCAGGAGATTCGTTTGTGCAGCGATATCATCAATGACCCTGATAATGCTGCCGATCTGTTCCGATTGAGAGCCGAGTCCGGTCACTTTCGAAGCAGCGGTATCTACAGTTGCCGTAATCTTCTCCATTCCCTCAATGGTCTGTCTGGTGCGCTCTGCTCCGATTTTGGCAGCCTCAGCAGCGGACTTGGAACCTGCAGCAACCTCGGTGGCGTTTTCGGCCATTTTTTCTGTGGAAGTAGACATCTCCCCAATAGCAGTGGAGGCTTTGTCAACACCATCGGCTTGTTCCTGGGAGCCTTTGGCAATATGGCCGATGCTGTCCTGCATCTCCTGCATGGAACTGGCAGTTTGTTGAGCAGTTGCGGCCTGATCGGAAGCCCCTCTGGCCAGTTCCTGACTGGTACTGGCAACCTGATGGGTTGCTTCACCGGCCTGGTTGGCGGTGGTAGAAAGCAACTCGCTGGCGTCTGCCAGGGCGTCTGCGTTCTCCTGGACATCTCCAACCAACTGGATAAGGTTACCGATCATCTGGGACAGGGATTGCATCAGTTGATCTTCCTCTGATCTGGCTTGTACTCTGACGGACAAATCGCCTTCGGCAATCCGTGCCGCTATTTGTGCCACCGAGTTGAGGGCATCAATGAGCTGAGCAAGATTACTGTTGATCTTTTCGAAATTATCTGCGCTTGACTGGGTGTACTCATCGGCTTCACCTATCTCGATGTCAACGTTCATGTCTCCCACCGCGATCTTCTCCAAATTGGCAATGAGCCTGTTGACTTCAGCCTCTTGGTAGTCAGCTTGTTTATTAGCTACCAATACAGCGTTCTTGACCTCGGTCTGGTCCATAATGATCTCGAATGCGCCGATGGTGTTGCCTTCCAGGTCCCTTACCGGTCGGCCGGTGTATGAAATATGCAGGTCTGCTCCATTGGGATGGGCATCCGTTTCGCTGGTTGCTTTCTCTCCACTCTCCATAGCCCTGCCGCAAGCACAATTCTCGGTGCCGCAATCGGATGTTTTGAAGTGATCGTAACATTTCTGACCGATGAGTTCTTCCTGGCTCGTATCAAGGATGTCCGCACCAATCTTGTTGATGTAGCGAATACCAAAGTCTGTATCAATAACCATGGCCGGAGTAGGCATATCATCAATATTCCCCACCAGGCTGTCAACCACGGCGTTCACGCCTTCTGTGACCTTGGCAAAGTCTCCTTGGAACTTGCTGGAATCAGCGCGGACTTCAAATCGTCCTTCCACAGCAGACTGGACCAGTGTGGTTACTTCTTCCACCAGACCGTTCACAGAATCGATACACCCGTTGAGGCCTTCCTTGATTTTGTTAAAATCACCATTGTATTCCGCTGTGATCCTCTCAGGGATGTGGCCGCTGCCGATGTTTTCAACATACTCAATGGCGCCATTGATGGATTTGGCGAAGACGTCGATAAGGCCATTCAGGCAGGTAACAACCATACTGAAGTCCCCCTCGAAATTGGAAGGGTCTCCACGTTTTTCAAGTTCCCCCCCGGCTGCAGCTTCTGCGAGTGTCATCAGCTCATCGGCGAATGACTCGATCTGGTTTTCGAGTTGCTGCTTTTCCTGAAGTACCGTCTCGAGTTCTTCCCGGACAGCTTTAAACTCTTCTTCGTAATCTACTGCGGGCGGTGTTTCCTCTTCAACAGGTGCTGCTTCCTCCTCAAGAAGCATTTCTTCGATTTGCTCTTCAAAATCCACCTTTTTCTTTTTTGTTGCCATTGTTTTCCTCCTGTAATTTGGTATTTCAAGCCCATCAGTGGGACAATCGTTGCTTTGTTAAGTGCCTATGGGGCTTTGGACATGTATAGCCACCTCCATTGGCTTCGAATGGAAGTTAGGTAAAGTCCATGTTTTAATTGTGCTATCATTGCGCTCATTCCGTTACGGTCTTGCTTTTAGGGTAACTTCTGCAGCTGCAGGAATTTCTGCCTCGGGTGTTGTTGTATCTTCCTCGGCAAAGTTAGGACCAGTTTGGTTGGTGAATACTGCAGCCGCAGGCACTCGTGGCTTTGGTACTGCCATTCCCTGCATTGCTGCACTCCGGTCCAGTTTGTCAGCTGCTTCTGCAGCTGCAGAAGTTGTAAACGTATGTATCATTTTTGATTCCATTAATCTAATTTCTTGATGATCCCCCTCCCCTCAACTCCCCCCTGGTGAGAGCAGCGGAAGTGTTCCTTCCTCTTTCCTCTCAACCAAATGAGGGAAGGGGGAAAACATCCTTAATTCAATTGTTAAAGTCTTGCTTTTTGCCGTACTATGAATACTCTCAGGCGGCTATTGATTCTTCTTCAGATGAAAGTGATGCCATTTCTGCTATTGCCTCTACCGTTCCATCCAGGGCGAGTACTTTATCCAGGTCGAGCAGAATGATCATCCTGTCCTCCAGCTTGGCAATCCCTAGGAGGTAATTGGATTCGGAACCGCTTAAAACCGATGAAGGTGGTTCCACAGAATCGGCGGGAATGCGAAATACTTCGGTTACTGCATCAACCATGCATCCGATGAGCCGCCCATTGATATCGACAACTACGATGCGAGTATCTTTAGTTTCCTCGCTCGGAGGCAGGCAAAACACTTTCCTCAGATCTACAATAGGGATGACTCTTCCTCTAAGATTGATTACACCTTCTATGGAGTCAGCGGTTCTTGGAATCCTGGTAATTTCCTGCATTCGCTCAATACCACTTACTTTGCCGATATCTACTCCATAGGATTCATCGGCAAGGCTGAATACTACCAGCTGTTCTAAATCCATTTCGTTAGTGCCCATTCTGGCTGACCTCCCGTTTCAATGACTTGTGTGTATATGTAGCCTTAGCAACAGGGTCCAGAAAACCGAAGTTTACCGGTTGTGGTTCTGGTGTTTCCGGTGCTGCTGGGTTTGCTTGTGATACTCGTTTTGTACTCTTCTTTCGTATCTTTTGGTCTTGGTTCCCAGGATTCTTTCTACTTGAAGCTCCCAGGAGGGATCATCGGGACTTGTACCCAAGATGGGTTCCAGTATTTCTTCCTTGTAAAGTAGTCCTGTTGGTGTATTCATTCCTGGCATGGCTATCACCTCTCGTGAGATGACACTTCACGACCTGTAATAGGTTTGGTCAGGGTAGCGATCCTTTTCATATTTCTGCCATTCTTTATGAAGGCATTCCTGATAACTGAATCCCATACGTACCTTCTTCCAGTTACGATAAGCTCTATAAGCTTTGGCGTGTACGAAGGGGGTTGCGAAAGTCTGCTGTGTCTTTCTCCATGCCTGTTTGCATTTCTCTGGATTGGCCAGTATCCAACGCAGAATCAAGCTGGCTATTACCATAGCAATTACCAGCACAACTAGCTGAATTAGTAGTGTTACTGCTAAAGTCATATGTTCATATTTTCCTGTGTTTTTATTTTAGGATGCAAGCCATATGTTCAAGATAAAAACAATAAAAGGATGCCCGGAAAGGCATCCTCTTTAATACGATAGTGCCAAAGATTTAAAATATATACTGCTCTCTTCGGCCGCCAGAATGCCAATGCGTGAGTTCGCATTGGCCCCTTGGCTTTGTGTGCGTCCCGAGATTTCTCCCGGTTTGCCTTTCTCGGAGCCTGGGGGGACACTGCATTGGCGTATGGCAGCGGCTCCTCATAAATTCTTAATGTTCTGACCCTTTCAAATAGAAGAGGGCTACACATTCAATAGCCTACAATAGCAGGTCACAACCCGGAAACGGGGTGAACCAGTATTTCTTTTGAGGGTCAACCCCAAGATATTCTCGGGTGGTTTTCTGTAGCAAAAAGGGGAATTTGTTTCCGGGTTGGTTTGATATTCGTCTGGAATAGTATTAAGAGTGGAGCAGATGCTCTTGATGGTGTCTGGAATTATGCATCAGATGGACTGTCTAAAAGGCAAGTATATGCTATGGGGGTATTCTTTGTTGAATTGGGGGGTAAACCCCACGCGTTTAAGCAATCCGCCACATCCGAAAAAACAGGAGATATTTTTCAAACTCGACCCATGAATTTTGGGGTAAAAGGAAGCCATATTTCCGAAGATGCGTTACGCTTGAGTCTCGCTTGACCTTTCACCCTGCATTGGATACACTCCATATGAGTACTTGACAAAAAGCGGAGAAAAATAATGGATATCGGGATAGTTAAACCAATCAGCATTGAAGATGAAGTAAGGAGCGCTTATCTGGATTACGCCATGAGCGTAATCGTTTCCCGGGCACTTCCCGATGCTCGGGATGGGTTGAAACCGGTGCAGAGAAGGATTCTCTACGGGATGAATGACTTGGGCGTAGCGCATAACAGTGCCTACAAGAAGAGTGCACGTATCGTTGGTGAGGTCATGGGTAAATATCATCCTCATGGCGATTCGGCTATATATGAGGCCATGGTGCGAATGGCTCAGGACTTTTCCCTGAGATACCCTCTTGTGGACGGGCAGGGGAACTTCGGCAGCATGGATAATGACCCTCCGGCGGCTATGCGTTATACAGAAGCCCGGATGACAGAACTTGCCGAAGAAATGCTGATTGATATCGAAAAGGACACGGTAGATTTCACCCCCAATTTCGATGACTCTCTCAATGAACCAACAGCGCTTCCGGCAAAACTTCCCAATCTACTTTTAAACGGTGCATCAGGGATTGCTGTGGGAATGGCAACCAACATTCCACCGCACAATCTTGGGGAGCTATGCGATGGTGTTGCCTACCTCATCGATAATCCCGATGCTTCCATTAGTGAACTTCTGCCACTGGTCAAAGCGCCGGATTTCCCTACTGGAGGGATGATCTTGGGACGAGAAGGGATCGAACATGCTTACACCACTGGCCGTGGCAAGATCGTCATGAGGGCGAAAAGCCATACCGAGGAAGCAAGCAAAACGAGGTACCAAATTGTCATCACCGAACTCACGTTTCAGACGAACAAGGCAGCGCTGGTAGCTAAAATCGCCGATCTCATGAAGAACAAAAGAGTTGATGGAATCAGTGAGATTCGTGACGAATCTGATCGAAACGGAATTCGGGTAGTACTTGAACTGAAAAGAGGTAGCCAACCGAATCAAGTGTTAAACAACTTGTACCAACACACTGTCATGCAGTCGTCGTTCTTTGTCAACATGCTTGCCCTTGTTGACGGACAACCGAGAGTCATTAATCTCAGGACGGCCTTGAGGCAGTATATCAAATTCCGCCATGAAGTCATCACGCGCCGGTCTCGTTTCGATCTGCGTAAGGCTCAGGAGCGGTCTCATATTCTGGAAGGCCTTAAGATTGCACTAGATAACCTCGATCAAGTCATTGCCACTATTCGTGCGTCGAAGAACGTCGAAGTAGCCAGAAATGCTCTCATGGAGCAGTTCTCTCTCTCACAGGTGCAGGCCCAGGCGATTCTGGATATGCAATTGCGCCGACTGGCTGCGATGGAACGCAAAAAGATCGATGATGAATACGCCGGGCTGTTAAAGACCATAGCTTATCTGGAGGACCTCCTGGCCAATCCTCGAAAGATTGATTACCTTATTAAAGAAGATGTGATCCAGATTAAAGAGAAATATGGAGACGAACGCCGTACTCAATTGAGCGAAGAGGAAATTGGAGCATTCACTGATGAGGATTTGATACCTCATCAGCGGGTGGTCGTCACTTTGAGTACTCGAGGTCATATCAAGAGGCTTCCCAGTGAGACCTACCGAACGCAGCACAGAGGCGGCAAAGGAGTCACCGGAATGAAAATCCGGGAGACTGATGATGTTCAACTCGTTCTCATTACCGATACTCACGATACTCTGCTGTTCTTCACCAATCGGGGGCGTGTTTTTCAATTGAGGTGTTTTAAAATACCCGCGGAAGTCACACGACAAGCCAAGGGTATTCCCATGATCAATCTCATTCCTATTGATACGGATGAGCGAATTACAGCAGTGATGTCTGCCGCTGATTTTCCTCCGGATGGATATATCGTTATGGCAAGCAAAATGGGGGAAGTGAAGAAATCCGAACTCAAGCGTTTCGCTTCGATCCGGACTACTGGCATCATTGCGATGGATATCGAGAAAAGTGATGAGCTGATCTCGGTTCAGGCAGCCACTGCTGAAGATGATGCCATAATAGTGACCTCCTCCGGACAGTCTATCCGGTTTGCTGTTGATAAGTTGCGTACAGCCTCACGAACGAGCGGTGGAGTGCGCGGTATCAGGTTGCGGGAAGGGAATCATGTGGTGGCTATGCAGATTCCGCGCCCCAAAGCGTTCTTATTGACTGTCACTACCAATGGCTATGGCAAACGTACGGATTTGGAAGAGTTTCGTCAGCAAATTCGTGGCGGTGGCGGACTCCGGGCTCATCTTACCAATGAGAAGACCGGCAAGGTGGCGGATGCTACAATTGTCGATCTTTCCCAACAACTGATGGTTACGACCAAGAACGGGACTATTATCCGGATGCCCTTGAAAGGAATATCGAAACTGGGCAGGAGCACTCAGGGTGTGAGGACCATCAGACTTGTCAAAGGCGACCAAGTATCTTCGATTGCCCTGCTCGATAAACCTGCGGATAGTGCTCCACCGGCTGATTTACAGGTGACGGTTGGGGGGAATGGAGGTGGAGAGCAGGCTATTGAGGCAGATACCACCGAAGTCAGTGAAGCTGGTTAATCAGAATGTAGCGCGAGGCTTTAGCCTCGCTCATGTTGACGTAGGAGGTTGAGATATGAAAATTAAGTGGCTCGGACATGCCTCTTTTCTTATCACAGCCGCAGATGGTGCCAAGATCATCACGGACCCATTTGGTGAGTATAACGGCCTGAACTACGCACCGATAAACGAGTTTGCCGATATTGTACTTGTCAGTCACCAGCATGGGGATCATGTTGGGGGAAAGGTCGGAGGAAATCCTCAGCAAATCGCTCAAGCCGGTAGCACAACAGCCAGGGGGATTGAGTTTAAGGGAATTGCCAGTTATCATGATCCATCGGGTGGCAAAGAGAGGGGCGATAACATCATCTTCTGTTTCACCGTTGAAGGTATTCATATCTGTCACCTGGGCGATTTAGGACATGTACTTTCGGATCAGCAAGTTACCGAAATCGGTGGAGTTGATGTATTGCTAATTCCTGTTGGTGGCCTTTTTACCATCGATGCTAAAGAAGCAACTCAGGTGTGTAACCAGATAAATCCTAAAGTTGTAATCCCCATGCATGTAAGCAACGAGAAATGTGGCTTTCCGATAGCTACAGTTGAGGATTTTCTGCAGGGGAAATCAACCGTAGAAAGAGCGAATGCCAGCGAGACAGAGTTTGAGAAAGAAGGTTTACCTGCGGAGCAAAAGATAGTGGTGCTTAACCCTGCCCTATAAAGGACTGCTATATCTAGTCCATTTTGGCGGTATAGTCGGCTCCTTGCCAGAGAAGGCATATGAGGGTATAATACCCTACGTGTCTCCTAAAGGAATAGCTGAAAATGCCAAAAAGAACTTATCAACCAAAAAGAAAACCTAGAAAGCGTAAACACGGCTTTCTAGCCCGCATGAGTACGCGTGGTGGTCGTGCAATTTTAACCAGAAGGCGCCTGAAAGGTCGCCATCGTTTGACTGTCTAGGCAGTCATAAGGCCGTTTATGGTGGGGAAGGGGAAGGAGGAACGGTTAACCAAAACTTCTCAATTCGCCGCAGTCTTTAATGAAGGCAAATTCTGGGCGAACGATGCGATGGTCGTAAAGGCAATGCCCAACGGTTTGGAAGTAAGCCGATTTGGCATTGTGGCCAGTAAGAAAATCGGGAATGCAGTTGTAAGAAACAGGGTGAAGAGGCTTCTGCGGGAAGCAGTGAGATTAACACCCGTTGAATCGGGCTGGGATATAGTGATAATTGCTCGTAAAGGAGCAGTAGGAGCCCGATATCAGGAGATTGAGCCAGCATTTGTTGGTATACTGAACCGGGCAAAGTTGCTGGGGAGAGGGTAGATGAAGAAGGTTGCTCTGGGATTGATTTGGTTGTACCAGAGAGTGATTTCCCCAATAACCCCACCCGCTTGTCGTTACCAGCCAACGTGCTCTCATTACGGATATGAAGCAATAAATAAACATGGATTCTGGAAAGGCGGATGGATGACCGCCTGGCGAATAATGCGGTGCAATCCTTTTTCCAAAGGTGGTTTCGACCCGGTACCATAGATCTTGAATTAATCAGCACATGATGTGCTGTTCCAGAATTAGGAATAGATGTCAGCTTCTTTAAATAACTTAATACTGAAATCCGCAATAATTATCCTCGTTTGTGGTTTACTCCTCACAGGATGTGTTCCGGGTGGTGGCAGGTTTGAACCTAACCCTTGGGCTGGACCTGTTGTATCCGATGATACCCTCTTTGTAGTCTCCAAAGATCAAGGCAAACTCTTGGCTATTGATGCTATTGATCTGGCAGATAACAAAATCAACGTGCTTTGGAAGTTCGCCCCCGAGCCTGATTATGGTGGAGGTGGATTTGGTTGTACATCTGCAGTTTCCACGGAACTGCTTGTGTATGGTAATCCTGCGGTTGATGAGGAAATGGTCTACATTGCATCCTATGATGGAGTTGTATATGCCATCAACAGTGGTAGCGCTTCTCGGGAGTATGCGAATCTCATCGAGTACGAAAGGCAAAAGGAGAAGCCAGATACTGAAGATGTCGCTATAACAAATGTAGGTATAGATATGGATGACGTCGTAGATTTAGGCGTCATTTTCAAAGACCAGGGTGAGCAGATAGAAGACAGGCTTGGTGTTCAGGGCACTCTTGGTGGTCAAATGGCATGGCTTGAACTTGCAGTGGAGCGCAATATTATTACTGAGGAACAGGCAGGCGCAATTAGAGAGTATGTAACGGTAAGGGGTATTCGGTGGGTCCATGACACCGAGAGCAATATAGTGAGCAGCCCGGTGCTTAGTGATAATGTCCTCGTTGTGGCATCTGGTGACAAACTCGATGCTCTAGATGTCAGAAATGGGACCTCCTTATGGGGATCTTTCGAAGCTGATGGAGAAATCTGGGGGAATCCTGTGATCTCTCACGGTAATGTCTATTTTGGTACTCTGGAGCATGGTCTGTATGCTGTCGATCTGGAATCCGGGAATGAAGTCTGGAAGAAGGAATTTGGAGGGGCCATTACTTCAACCCCACTGGTTGTAGAAGATACCGTCTACATAGGCACGTTTGAAAACAAATTCTATGCGCTGGATGCGTCCAGTGGTGAGGCCAAATGGGACCAGCCCTTTGAAGCTGAGAATTGGTTTTACACTACACCGGTTTACAGTGATGGAACGGTCTTCGTTGGTAACCTGGATCACAGTGTCTATGCTATTGATGCTGACACCGGAAAGGAAAAATGGGACAGACCATTTGGAACTGGGGGGGCGATCAGAGCGGCAGCGAAGATTGTCGACAATACCCTGTTGATAGCTTCCAAGGATGGTTTTGTTTACAGATTAGACCCGAAGAGCGGATTTGAGGAATCGAACAAGATTGACCTTGAGAAAAAGATTCTTGCTGACCCTTTCATCTCCGGGAGTACAGCCTATATGATTGATCATGATGACAATTTACATATGATAAACCTTGAAAGTTGGCGAGAAGAGTCGCCAAAACCACTTGATGATTTTAATCCCCCGCGATGAAGAGGAATTGCTTGGTGATACATAACGAGGGAAAACCTTGATAGAGTTCTTCAATACTATCTTTCTTGAACCAGTCCTCAATTGTCTGGTAGCGCTGTCCCATGTATTTGGAGGCAGCTTTGGGCTCTCCATTATCGCTGTTACTGTTATTATCAATCTCATCATGCTTCCGTTGACGATCAAGCAGACGCGCTCAATGATTGCCATGCAGGAGAAACAGCGCGCGATGGCACCGAAGATGCAGGAGTTGCAGAAAAAGTATACCAAGGACAAGCAGAAACTACAGGCTGAAACTTTCAAGCTTTGGAAAGAACATGGTTTCAGTCCGGCGGGATGTGTATCCCCAATGCTGTTGCTTATCGTTCAGATGCCTATTTGGCTTGCCATTTATCAAGGAATCATGAATGCTCTGGCAACAACCCCGGAACGCATGGTGACGCTGTCAGGGAAGCTATATTCGTGGTCCCCGGTTCAGGAAGCCGTGCCCCCGGATAGAGTTTTTCTTGGTATAGACTTGGCTGAACCCAATTTTCTTCTGGTGGTCCTGGTAGGGATAACCATGTGGTTTACTCAGAAACTTTCAGCCACGCCGGCAATTGATCCCAAGCAGCAGCAGATGCAGCAGATGATGCAGATGATGTTCCCTCTGTTCCTCTGTGTGATATTCATTGATTTCCCCAGCGGATTGCCGATGTATATCCTCATTGCAAACCTCATACGAATGATTGTCCAGTTCTCTATAACTGGCAGATGGACAGAGATTGGAGCGAAATTATTGCGTAGACCTGCTCTGGCAACGCCTGGTGGACAAACGGTTGAAGTACCGGCGCCACCGGAAGATAAAACAGCTAAAGAGATTAAATCAGCAGCCAAGAAAAGCAAGGTGACTACAGAGAAAGAAAACGAGAAAGGTAAAGGTACTGGAGATGGAAGCTCGAGAAGTAAGCGGAAAAACCGTAGAAGAGGCCGTTGAAACTGCACTATCAGAAATGGGGCTTAATCGCTCCGATGTAGAAATTGAGGTACTGCAGGAAGGAAAACGTGGTATCCTCGGATGGGGTGGTGAGGAAGCACTGGTGAAGATTATCCCACTAGTATCCGCGGGAGAAGGGGGGGGTATGGCAGATGAGGGGAGAGCTAAGCCGGTAGAAGAAGCACCAGACAACGATGCGATTGGTGAAACAGCTAGAAATGTAGTAGAGCAGATACTTTCTTTGATGGACGTCTCTGCCTCTGTTGAGATGATAAAATATGATGATGATGACATTCCGTTGACACTCGAAATTAATAGTGATGATCCAGGAATTCTCATCGGTCGTCGTGGTCAAAGCCTGTCAGCTTTGCAGTATATGGTGAACTTCATCGCAAGCCGAAAGCACCAAAGCGGCGTACGAGTGATTGTAGACGTAGCGGGCTATCGGAAAAGACGTCAGGAAGAGCTCAGTAATACAGCCTTGCGTATCGCAGATATGGTGAAATCCAAAGGGCGTTCCATTATGTTGGAACCTATGCTGGCCTGGGAGCGAAGGGCAGTTCATATTACGCTCCGTGACGATTTGGATATTACTACAGGTAGTGTGGGTACTGGCGATCGTCGTAAGGTAGTTGTTTCCCCGAAGAAACGAAGCTGAAGTGGAGATGTGATAACGCAAGCTCATGTTTCGCCCCATAGACAGCAAACCCAAATTTCCTGCCCTAGAGGAGCAGATACTCAAGTTCTGGCAAGAGCAACGCATTTTTCAGAAGAGCGTTGAGCAACGCGAGGGTGCTCCTCTATTCCAGCTTTACGAAGGTCCTCCGACAGTCAACGCTGCCCCCGGAATTCATCATGTGCTCTCACGGGTATTCAAGGATGTTTTTCCACGTTACAAAGCGATGAAGGGGTATCATACGCCTCGCATCGCTGGATGGGATACACACGGATTGCCGGTGGAATTGGGGATTGAAGAAAAGCTTGGGTTTTCTTCCAAAACGGAAATTGAAGCTTATGGTATTGGAAAATTCAACCAGGAATGCCGAGAAAGTGTTTCGAACAATATTGGTGAATGGAACAAACTAACTGAACGTATTGGCTTCTGGGTCGATTTGGAGCACCCCTACATAACCTATAACAACAGCTATATCGAATCGTGTTGGTGGTTACTCAAGCAACTCTGGGATAAAGGTCTTGTATACCAGGGATATCGAGTGACTCCCCATTGCCCGCGTTGCGGTACTTCTCTCAGCTCACACGAAGTGGCCCTGGGTTATAAAGATGACACCCCCGACCCTTCAATCTTTATTCGTTTCAAAATTGCCTCAGACTTGCCTTTTAACTCTGAAGCTGATTTGCCGGCTCATCTCCTTGCCTGGACCACTACCCCCTGGACGCTCACAGCAAATGTTGCATTGGCCGTCAATCCTGATGAAACATACGTATTGGTAAAAGCTATTTCCCCGGAAGAAACGTCCGAGCAGCTTATCTTTGCCAAAGCGCTTTTGGAACAGGTTCTGGGTCCTGATAACTGGGAGATTCTGGAGGAATTCTCCGGAGAAAAACTTGCGGGAATTGAATATGAGCGTCTTTTCGAACCGAAGCCTGATTTTGTTGTCGGTGGCGGAGAGTTACGCCAATACAATCGGGTGATTTTGGCTGATTTTGTTTCCATGGAAGATGGAACCGGAATCGTGCACATCGCTCCGGCCTATGGTCAAGAGGACTATGACATAGGCCAGGCTGAAGACTTGCCCATAGTCCATACTGTGGATTTAGATGGGAACATGATGCCTTCGGGCAAGCCCTGGGAAGGCAAGTTTGTGAAGGAAGCGGATCCTCTTATTCTGGATGATTTGAAATCGCGCGGACTCTTACATCATCGGGAGACGATCAAGCATACGTATCCCTTCTGCTGGCGCTGTAGTACTCCTCTCGTTTACTATGCCAAACCATCATGGTACATCAAAACTACTGCCAAAAAAGATGCTCTCATCAATGGCAACGATCAATTGAATTGGTATCCCGAGCATATTAAATATGGTCGCTTCGGTGACTGGCTTCAAAACAATGTGGACTGGGCTTTTTCTCGAGAGCGATACTGGGGTACACCGCTACCGGTATGGCGTTGTGAAGCATGTGGGGAACTTGACTGTATCGGTGGATTTGACGATTTGAAGGGTAAATCAGGTGTCGTTGGTATCACGGATGAGCCGGATTTCCATCGTCCATACATGGATGAGATAAACTTTGCGTGCACATGTGGCGGTACCATGCATCGAGTACCGGAAGTCATCGATTGCTGGTTCGATTCTGGCGCCATGCCTATCGCCCAATCGCATTATCCCTTCGAAAATGAAACCTTGCTTACTGACGGACGTTTTCCGGCGGATTACATCTGCGAAGCTGTTGACCAGACACGAGGATGGTTCTACAGCCTTCATGCTATTTCGATGATTCTCTTTGACCAACCCTGTTTTCGCAATGTGATCTGTCTCGGTCACATCCTTGATGCCGAAGGCGAGAAGATGAGTAAATCGAAAGGGAACGTGGTCGAGCCCTGGCAGGTAATCAACGAATTTGGAGCGGACGCTTTGCGCTGGTATCTGGTGACTTCATCGCCACCGGGCAACGTGCGCCGGTTCTCTACCGATGCAATTCTCGAGTGTGTACGCCGCTTTATGTTGACGCTCTGGAATACGTATTCGTTCTTTGTTACCTATGCGACTATCGATAAATTCGATCCCCGAGAAGTCGAGGGTCTGGAACAACGATCCGAGCTGGATCGCTGGATTCTTTCAGAGTTGAATCAACTCATTGATGAGGTTGGTAACGCGCTGGACAACTACGACGTAACCAATGCCGGAAGGAAGATCGAAAGCTTTGTGGATGGTCTTTCCAATTGGTACATCAGGAGGAGCCGACGACGTTTCTGGAAGAGCGAAAACGACGATGACAAGCTTTCCGCTCATGCTACTCTCTATGAATGTCTGACTACTTTGGCAAAGCTCCTTGCTCCGATTACTCCGTTTATCGCTGATGAGATATATCAGAACCTGGTGTATACCTGTTATCCCGAAGCCCCACAGAGTGTGCACTTGGTCGATTTCCCTGCAGCGGATCATTCCAAGATTGATAAGCGATTATCAGCCGATACTGAACTAGTGATTAAAACCACCAGTCTGGGGCGCTCTGCCCGGAGTAAAGCCAGCATCAAAGTGCGCCAGCCACTCGAGAAAGTGATCGTAAAAGTCAGAGCAAAATCGGAAGAAGAGGGATTGAAAGCGCTGGAGCATCAAGTGTTGGAGGAACTGAACGTTAAATCTATGGTTTTTGCCACTGATGAAAGCGAGTTGGTTGATTACGAAATCAAACCTAACCTGACATTGCTCGGGCCCAAATATGGCAAGGAATTGAGGAGTATAAAAAATGGACTGGCTGAACTGGATTCTCATGAAGTTGCTACCTGTGTCAAAGCGGGAAATGAAGTTCAGGTTTCGGGATTAAGTCTACTTTCGGAAGAAATACTTGTTTCTACAAAACCGAAAGCTGGTGTGGCTGTTGCCGAGGAAGGTGGGTATGTGGTTGGAGTAACCACGGAAATCTCCACCGAACTTCTGGAAGAAGGTCTGGTGCGTGAGATAGTCCATCGGTTGCAGAACATGCGTCGGGCTGCCGCATTTGACATCGCTGACCACATCGAAACCAGTTACAGTGGCGACCAATCTATTGGTCAGACCATGGTTAAATTTGCGGATTATATCAAGCAAGAGACACTGTCTAAAGAGCTTGTTGAAAGTGAACCTCCAGATAAAGCATATATGGAGGAGCACAAGATAGACAGCCATACCCTTACTCTTGCAGTCAGAAGATAGAAATTCATCTCCAATTGATCCTCAATTAACGGGTGTACCCTCTTGACATAGGTTAGCTTTCTGATATACTTCTTCGTACCTAATGCTCGTTTGCATAGTCTCTTGTGAACTGTTGGCGATCAATCTGCCTGGGTACTGCTTGTTGAAGTTCATGGTTCTTCCTGAAAATGATCAAGAATTGGGAACAGGAATATTACAAGCAAAACAAAGCCTGAGAGTAAAAACCCGTTAGAGCATTGGCAAATTTGTCCTATAAATTTTGTAATTTGGCCATATGGAGCGTATAATATAATTAGTCGGAGATAATGGAAGGTAGGGGGAGAGATGTCTAGCCGATTTGACAAATTTACAGAACGGGCACGCAAAGTTCTAGCGTTGGCTCAAGAAGAGGCCCAGCGCTTTAACCACAGCTATATTAGCACTGAGCACATTCTGTTGGGGATAGTGTCAGAGGGCTCCGGTGTAGGGACAAAGGTGTTGGGGAACCTCGGAGTGGAACTCTCGAAAGTTAAAACTGCGGTTGAGTTCGTTATTGGTCGGGGGGAAAGCAAGAGTCAGGGTGAAGTTGGCCTGACCCCCAGAGCCAAAAAGGTTATTGAACTCGCGGTCGATGAGGCACGACACCTGAATCATAACTACATTGGTACTGAACACCTGCTTCTTGGGCTTTTGCGCGAAGGCGAAGGAGTGGCCGCCGGAGTTCTTGAGAGTCTTGGAGTGAGCTTGGAGAAAGCACGCTCAGAAGTTACGCGTTTTCTTAGCGAGAGCTTGCCTCAGGCTAGGGCCGGAGTCGGAGCAGGATCTGGAGCAAAGGCTGCTTCCACCAGTAAGACTCCTACATTGGATCAATTGGGAATAGACCTTACTGCCGCGGCAGCAGCAGGTAAACTGGATCCCGTTGTTGGTCGTGAGAAAGAGCAGCAGCGTGTAGTTCAAATACTGAGTCGGCGTCGCAAGAATAACCCGGTTCTCATTGGAGAGGCTGGTGTGGGCAAGACCGCCATAGCTGAGGCGATAGCACATCGAGTTTCTTCTGGAGATATCCCGGAGACCTTGCGTGGAAAGAGACTGGTTACGCTTGATATTGGTGCGCTGGTTGCTGGAACTAAGTATAGGGGTGAGTTTGAAGAACGTTTGAAAAAGGTCATTACTGAGATAAAGGCAGCCGGGAATGTGATGCTTTTCATTGATGAAATCCACACATTGGTGGGAGCTGGAGCTGCTGAGGGTGCTGTGGATGCCTCCAGTCTTCTTAAGCCTGCTTTGGCGCGGGGTGAATTGCAGTGTATTGGAGCAACAACCGCAAACGAGTATCGCAAGTATGTGGAAAAAGATGCTGCGCTGGAACGACGATTCGGGTCCATACTGGTTGAGGAACCAACGATTGAGGAAACCATAGAGATATTGAAAGGGATAAAATCGAGATACGAAGAGCATCATAAGCTCGTGATTACCGATGAGGCTATCAAGTCGGCAGCTAATCTGGCTTCTCGTTATATACCAGATCGTTTCCTTCCAGATAAAGCCATTGATCTTATTGATGAAGCTTCCTCACGGGTACGGATCTCAAATTTAACACCGCCGCTCCCAATTGCAGAATTGAACAAAGCACTTGAGACTGTGCGAAAAGAGAAGGACGAAGCCATCGGAAACCAGCAATATGAGTATGCTGCTGAGGTCCGTGACCGCGAACTGAAGTTAGAAGAAAAGATAACCAAGTCGCAGCAAGAGTGGAAAGAAGAGCACTCTGAAATGCATATTGAGGTAGGCGAGGAAGACATCGCTGAAGTATGTGCCATGTGGACTGGTATTCCGGTGACTAAACTGGGTGGTGATGAGACAGCCAGGTTACTTCAGATGGAGGAAGTCCTGCACAAACGCATCATCGGTCAGGATGAAGCTATTGAACTGATATCAAAAGCGGTACGTCGAGCCAGAGCGGGACTCAAAGATCCCAGAAGACCGATTGGAGTGTTTACTTTCCTAGGACCAACAGGTGTGGGGAAAACCGAGTTAGTACGGGCACTGGCCGAGTTCATGTTCGGTAGTGAAGATGCTCTAATCAGATTGGACATGTCGGAATTTATGGAAAAACATGCCATATCGCGGCTAATGGGGGCACCTCCGGGATATATTGGATTTGAAGAGGGTGGACAGCTTACCGAGGCCGTACGGACCAAATCGTATTCGTGCATACTGTTGGATGAGATCGAGAAGGCGCATCCGGACGTATTCAATATATTGCTGCAGATATTCGACGATGGACATCTCACTGATGCTAAGGGAAGACGAGTTGACTTCCGTAATACAATCATCATCATGACCAGTAATATCGGTGCGGAGACCATCAAGAAGGAAGGCACTATAGGTTTTGTCAGTCGAACCGACGAAACCAAGGTACAGAAGCTCTCATATGAGAAGATGAGAGATAAACTTCTCGAAGAGATGAAAAGGAGCTTCCGCCCTGAGTTTATCAATCGACTTGATGGCACGGTGGTATTCCACTCGTTAACCAAGGAACATATCATACAGATAGTCGATTTGATGCTTGCACAAGTTGGTATACAACTTAAAGAACAGGGGATTGGTTTTGACGTGACTACGGAGGCAAAAGAGCTTCTGGCTGAGAAAGGATTTGATCCTACCTTTGGTGCTCGCCCGTTGAGGAGAACAATCCAGAACATGATAGAAGATCCGCTTTCTGAGAAGATTCTGCAGGGTGAGTACCATGACGGTGATACCGTGCATCTTGATCGAGAAGGTGAAGAGATGGTGTTTACAGGAGTGGCAGCGGTAGCAGGTTCATCCGCGGCGTCATAGGCCGAGAGATCGCTGAAATGATAAAAAAAGGGAAGCCTCGTGAGGCTTCCCTTTTTTGTATCCCGCTCGTATAATTAGGCAAATGGCTAAATCGCGAACCGTATTTATTTGCCAGAGTTGTGGGGCCGAGAGCCTGAAATGGGCGGGCCGTTGTCCGCAATGCGAAGAATGGAATAGCTACGCTGAGCAGCCAGTCAGCGTAGCCAGTATCGATATAGCTTCATCTCCACCACAAGAATTGAGTAGTGTTTCTCTAGAAAACACACCCCGTATGGTTCTGAAATTCTCTGAATTCAATCGAGTGCTGGGTGGGGGAATTGTCCCCGGTTCACTGATTCTCATCGGTGGCGATCCCGGAATTGGGAAATCTACACTCCTGCTTCAAGTGGCGGCCTCGATTGCGGAGAATGAGGGCAAGGTGCTCTATGTTTCTGGCGAAGAATCGATTTCCCAGTTAAAACTGAGAGCAGATCGGATGGAACTGAGTGGACAGGACCTTTTCACACTGCCTGAAACACGAATGGACGCCATACTGGATCGTGCCACTGAGTTGATGCCACGATTGGTA
The DNA here is from genome assembly GCA_013203045.1 of Chloroflexota bacterium. Taxonomy (GTDB): domain Bacteria; phylum Chloroflexota; class Dehalococcoidia; order SZUA-161; family SpSt-899; genus JABMQN01. The sequence goes on along the minus strand of JABMQN010000021.1, from coordinate 1,877 downwards.
GTCATTGATTCAATTCAGACTGTCTATCTAGAAGGTGCTGGGGCTGCGGGTAGTGTGAGCCAGATTCGTGAGTGTACTTGGCGACTTATGCTGTGGTCAAAATCAAACGGCATATCTGTATTCATCGTAGGGCATGTCACAAAAGAAGGAGCAATCGCCGGGCCTCATCTATTAGAACACATGGTCGATGCTGTCCTGTATCTGGAAGGCGAGCGTTTCAGTGCCAATAGAATCCTTCGCAGCGTGAAAAACCGTTTCGGTTCGACCAATGAGATAGGCATATTCGAGATGAGAGACCGGGGTCTTTTCGAAGTGACCGATCCCTCTCAAGCACTTTTGTCGCAGCACACCGAGGGGAGCATCGGTTCAGTGATTGTACCCACATTGGAGGGGACTCGACCGCTTTTGGTGGAGATTCAAGCTTTGACCAACCCAACCAGTTTCGGTACGCCACGGCGTACCGCCAATGGGGTTGATTTTAATCGTTTGGTGCTCATCGCGGCTGTCTTATCCAGACGGGGAGGTATATCGCTTTCGAACCAGGATATTATCGCCAATGTTGCCGGTGGACTCAGAATAAATGAACCTGCGGTTGACCTGGGACTGGCATTAGCAGTTGCTTCAAGCTTCCGTGGAAAGCGAGTCAATCCCGGGATGGTTGCAGTTGGGGAAGTAGGTTTAAGCGGCGAATTGAGACCAGTATCCCAACTGGACCGGCGCATTGGGGAAGCAGCCAAGCTCGGATTTGAGACCTGTATGTTACCTGCCTCGATTCCATCCGGTTTTTCAGTACCTGATGGAATCAGTTTACTAAAAGTTCGGACGCTGTCCGAGGCAATCAAGACAGCTTTCAGTTAGCTTCTTGGAATCCCAAATAAGTCTCCCCAATAATCAATTTGAATTCCCCATGGCAATCTGTGCTATAATAATAACAGCCACGTAAACCGAGGATATGCGCTGCAGAGATGCCGCCGGACCTTTCTACGAGGGACAGGCGGTTTTTTTGTTGTTACAGCAGGCTCTTACTTGCAAGCAGGGGGTCAGCTGTTGAAAGCAACAGAGGACCCTGGTCCGTGAGGATCAGGTAATACAGTGGACTTTTAACGACGCAAGTAGGAGTTTAATGACAGACGAATTTACCCAATTGGGTCTGCATCCGCAGCTGGTGCAGGCTGTAAGTGATCTTGGTTATACCACCCCAACACCCATTCAGTCGGAAGTAATCCCATTAATGCTGGCTGGCCATGATGTGATTGGTCAGGCCCAGACAGGCACAGGTAAAACAGCTGCTTTTGCATTACCTATTCTTCAAACTCTAGAACGAGACCAGCGTTGTGTTCAGGCTCTTGTGCTGGCTCCCACCCGTGAACTGGCAAACCAGGTAGCACAGGCGACACTTGAATACGGCAGTTGCCAGAAAGTGCGCGTGCTGGCAGTATATGGCGGACAGCCGTACAGCAGGCAGATCAGCTGCCTCAGACAGGGTGTGGATATCGTGGTGGGAACACCGGGTCGATTGCTGGACCTGATAGAGAAGGGATATCTCGATCTAAGTTGTGTGAAGACCGTCGTCCTCGATGAAGCAGATGAAATGCTCAGCATGGGTTTTATCGACGATATTAAAGAAATCCTCAGCAAGACCCCATCCGAACGTCAAAATGCCCTTTTTTCCGCCACTATATCGAAAGAAATTCGCAGCCTGGCTGATAAATACATGCATTCTCCACAGTCCGTCACCATCAAAAGCAAACAGCTCACGGTGGATACCGTCGATCATCGATATTATCTGGCCAACAAGGAAGACAAGCTGGCGGTTCTCACGCGACTCTTTGAGGTTGAGGATATAACCAGCGCGCTTATTTTCGTCAGTACTCGTG
>JABMQN010000265.1 GCA_013203045.1 Chloroflexota bacterium | reverse complement strand
GAGTAGAGGTTGGTGTCGGCGTTGGAGGAGCCGGGGGAGGTGGTGGTGGTGGTGGTGGTGGTGGTGTAGGTATAGGCGTGGGTGAAACCACCGGCGTGGGCGTCGATGTGGGCGTAGGTACTGAAGGTACAGCAGGCGGAAGGAAGAAACCGCCACCACCTCCGCCTACACTACCACCTCCAGTAGCAGCACTCACCTTAACGTTTGCAGTCGCTTGAATATCGCCCATTACGTGGCTTATCGTCAGGGCATCCCCATAGAGATTGCTGAAATATCCAGATCCCGGCGTCATTATAATGACCCAGTTAACGAACTGATATCCTGGATCAGGATGAGCGGTAACAGTCGTGCAGTCTTCACCATCTGGTATTATCTGCGCGGTCTCTCCACTCAAGCTTCCACCTGTACCGGCGGTAAATGTCACAGTGTGGGACTCTATAGCTGAAATGACTGTCACAATACCTTGATCCGTATCGTTACCACAATCTCCCCCGCATATGACGCCATAGGCATAGTCACCCGGTGTTGAGATATCGACATTGGAGTAATCCATATTCATGGGGCAAGCACCGGAGCAACTTGCACCTTGATCGATGAATACTTGATTGGTGAGTGCGGTATCCTCAGCAACTGAGAAATCAGGAGCTGTAGCTGCCTCGTTTACTGAATTGTCACCAAAAGAATTCAGCACTAGTGGTTGATTAGCATTAACGGTAACTTCGCCATTGTTGATAGTCGATTGTATAGATTGCCCCTGAGCGCTACCGATTATTACATTTGAAAGAGTAAGAGAACTGGTCCCGTCACTTGTTTTAGCTGCCATGGTAATTGTGGCTAGAGTTCCTGCTGTTGATACTGTTTCTCCAGGTGTGATAATTACACCGGCTATTCCGGTGATTGAGCCTGCCTGGTTGTCGGTATTTATGGAATTGAAGTAAGTACTTGCTCCATCCTGAGATAGTAGATTTCCCTCTTCAACGCTATCTACAGTAACTAGGGACGAATCGAAGGCTAGGTTAAACTGTGCCCCGGCAATTGAATTGTTTGGAGTGACGAGAATGCTCACAGTGAATGTTTCCCCTGACCTAACCGTATTGCTTGAAACCGAGACATCGATGGTAGCAGCTTCAGCACTTGATCCTGTTGAAGGCAGCGACAGCACAGCCATGATCGCTGCTAGCAGGAACAAGGTCATAGTAATAGCGATGACCCTTCGGTAGTTTATACAAATACGGTTTATTGTCAACATCTTAGCCTTACGATTGTTTGTTTTGGCTTTTAATAACAAAAAGGACCATCCAGCCATATAGCTGAACAGCCCTCGTTTAAGATTCCGATAAGATAAAAACTTATCTCATCAAATATTTAATTCACCTGGCACATAACGCATCTCCTCTTTAATCTACGTTACAGTTACCAGATGCAAGTGTCAGCACCGGTATGCGATTTTATGTATATTTTTAGGAAGCAAGTCATTCTAGCACGTATCAAGTTATTCTAGCACGTATCAAGTTATTCTAGCACATATCAAGTCATTCTAGCACACATATATTATCTTATCATGTTGTCATTTTGTCTACAAAATGCGACCATATGGACCAGAATCCAGGTAGCTGTATCAATGGGCACTCCCCTATACCCGGTAGCTTCCCCTCAGGGATTCACACAGAGCTTTCTAAACCGCGATTTTGGATAGATACCATTTTTGAAATGCAACTGCTTGACTAGCTTGAATCTATATAGCGATTTGACATTGTACTTTGTAGACAAATCGCGACGCGTTTCTGGGGACAAGACATGTTTGTTGGGGTGTGCTAATGCAATCTGATTTTAACTGCATCCAGTGAACATTCAAGGATATCAGCAATCTCATGGTTTTTCAGACCCAGCAAATCATGCATAATCAAAACCGTCCGATAATCAATGGGGAGGTCAGCGATGAAGTTTTGCACACAAGCTGACATTTCTATTTGGGCTGTCGTTTGTTCCGGATTACAATACTCATCATCCGTAATCCTTTCGCCCTCACAAACGAACCTGGTTCCCGGGAAACCACGATCGGAATCTCGAGGGCAGGTAAAATTCTCCTATAGTATCATTATTATGTATAGTATATACGACGGAGGCCCTATACTTGCACATAATCGCAGGATATGGTATCTACATTGTAGATACTTTTAGGAGGTACTGCGATGCAGAGCCGCATTCAAAAATGGGGGAACAGCCTAGCACTTCGCATCCCAAAATCATTTGCACAAGAAATAGGAATCGAACGTGATGTGCCGGTAGATATATCACTGGCGGATGGCAAACTAGTTGTCGCGCCTATTGAAAAACCAATACTAACCTTGGATGACCTATTATCCAAAATCACAAAAGACAACAAACATCACGAGATTGAAACTGGTCCGGCCGTAGGTGAGGAGATATGGTGAAGGGTAAAACATATGTACCCAATCGAGGAGATGCAGTATGGATAACACTAAATCCTCAGGCTGGGCCCGAACAATCTGGACGACGACCAGCATTGGTCCTATCCCCAGAACCCTATAATGTTAAAGTAGGTCTGGCCATATTGTGTCCCATTACCAACCAAGTTAAAGGCTACCCTTTTGAAGTCACCGTTCCACCCAAATTGGCTGTTGGTGGGGTGATTCTATCTGATCAAGTAAAAAGCCTAGATTGGCATGTTCGAAAAGCAGAGCTTATATGTAAATTACCCCAAAGTGTAGTTGAAGAAACTCTTCAGAAGCTAGGTACACTGCTGACTCCATAAATATCGGAAACACCTGACGAGACTGTTGCATAACCGATTTTGGGGAGGTATGACTCAGACCATCGATAAACAAACAAATGAAATAGCAGAGCTTATATCCTATTCGTTAATTCCATAGAAAAACCACCCAATAAATCATTGTTATGTAAAAGGTCAACCCCCTATCTCAGGAATCAGAATAAATAATAGCGTTGCTGGCGGGAAGATTTTCTATAGGGATTGCCCTGTTTTACTAGCACTCATTACTGCTGATTCCAATGTCTCAGTAACCCAAGTATTCACGCTTTCATTGTCCAGTTGGGCCTGGATATGTATTTTTCGATGAAGCTCGGGCTCGATACGAACCGTAAATTTCCCGGAGAATGGCTTATCTGGTTCTTCTCCTCGCTTTGCACACCACTCCAAATAATCATCCACTGACTCTTGAAGTGCTTGCTGTATTTCTTTGACAGAGGTGCCTTCAAATGTGATGATATCTCTAGTATTGATGACACGACCGTGAAAGACCCCCACCGAATCATCAAACTCAACCTGCCCAACATACCCTTTATATTCAAGCATGGTTTCCCCCTGATACCAAGATTATTCTATCCCCGCACGCATCAGAAATTCTCGCACATCTTTCACCGTTGCTCGCCCAGCTTCCTTGCGTGGATGAGGGCGATGGAAGACGATCCTGACACCATTTAATATCACCCTTATCCTGGAGCCTTTTCCTGCTGATATTTCTGCTCCGAGTGCGCCAAACAAAGACTCTATTTCTTTCCAATCAATATCTGCTCGGATTGGATTCTCAAATATGGTTTTAAGAGTCTTCCGCTGCTTTTTATTCACGGAGATATGGTATCACATTATGCCACCATTGTCAATCGGTGTAGGTCTTTCCAGAGGACTCAAGTGTGGGTTGTGATTTCGTGGAATTGCGGTTTGGGTTTTTCTTCCAGCCAACGACTGAATTAACCCGATAAGGACATTGCTAATCGTAGACCATTATTGACTGTCTCTATCTGTTGAGATGATAGTTTGCCAATATTTTTAGTTAAAAACACTTTGTCTACGGTTATTACTTGGGACACATTCACTACCGAATCCTTCTTCAGTCCGGTATCTTTGGCTGTGAGTAATACATTGCCGGGGGCTTTAGCCAGTCTAAGATTTGATGTTATTACCGCAGCCATAACCGTGTTTATACGACTACGATTGAATTCATTGGATTGTATGATAAGCAGTGGTCGACGATAGCCTGATTCTGAGCCACTGGGTTTTCCCAGCGAGGCCCACCATATTTCGCCTCGTTTTATTACCATGTTTCCTCTGGTAGCGATTCCATTTGTAACTCGACGAGTTCGGAACTAAGGCTGCTTTCTTCGCCTCCATTTCCATAGATATCATCTAATACTTGCGTTATTCCCTCACTCCGATGTTCGCTAATATAAGAGGAAACAGCATTGGTATAGAGGCTACTACGAGACATTCCCAATCGCTTAGCTAGCTGCTCCGCTGCCTTAAATACAGGGTCAGGTATTGATATTGCTGTTTTCATATTCACTAGTATAACCTAAGTTATACTAGTGTCAATCCCTGAACCTCTTCTCGTATATGAATTCTGTTAGAACAATGGGTTTTTACAATAGTAATTGATTGCTCTTAGGCTTGCATTATCTGCTGCGAAAGATAACAACTAATATATGGATGCGTGTTTTATCCCGGATGTTTCCTCAATATTATCCTTTGGGGCAAGTTCGGTAACTGTCGTTTTGTTAAGCAATTGTGCTTCATTAACATGATTTGCAATCATTTATAATCCCACATCTGGACGTTTCTGAGTCTGATTCCAGCATTTCCGTATTTCTTGGATATAGCCATTACGACACCAAACGCCTGTTTCTCTGACGGAAGTATTGAGTACGGCTCAAGCGCCCCCGACGCTCAAGTTGATTCCCCGGAGACAATATGGCGTCATAAGAGACATGTTGTCCTAGCTGTAGCCGTTTGAGGAGATGAGCAAATTGAAATACTATGAATATTATATCTTGGCGACACTCTTACCACCGGGACTACAATAGAACTTGTCCCTTATTTCCAAGCCGTGCCCGATTTGCGACATCCCATAGCGATCGCAGTAACAGCTATTTATTGGCTAAACCGCTACTCTGCAAACATTTCATGGAGTATTGCAAGGATTCTCTTTTGAGTTTGTCTATTCAGTTTGCCTAGTTTTCTGATTAGTCGCGACTTGTCTATGGTTCGTATTTGGTCAAGCACAACTTGGCCATTTTTCCCCTCAAATTTGCATGTGACACGGGTGGGATAGGTATGGCCTTTGGTTGTCATTGGAGCAACGATGACAGTAGCAATATGCCGATTCATTTCATCAGGTGAAATAACAACACATGGACGAGTTTTTTTATTCTCAGTGCCGACTGTTGGATCCAAGTTCACCAAGTAAACATCAAATCGTGAAACTACCATTCCCACTCGTCTATATCCCATTTTGAATTAATGATTTCTTCATCAAGCAGGTGGTCATCTTCCATTTCGGCCATCTTAGCAAATTGATCATCCCAACCCAAACGGGCCCCTCGCACTTGGCGAATAACGAGTTGGTCATCTTGCACTTCAAGTTCTACCTCTTCCCTAATATCTACTTGATCAAGTAATGGCTTGGGTATACGAATACCTTGTGAATTACCAATCTTTACGATACGAGTTTTAATGCCAGTACCCATAGCGACCTCCATAATAACCACGAGAATGTAATTACATTGTATCCACATTATGAAAATTTGTCAAGCGGAAGTGCTAAGTGAAAACGATTTGGCAGTCAACTCTATAAATTGACAACCCTGCGTAAATAGTGTAGTATACGTGTATAATACGTTTTAGGTTTGGAGTGTATCATGCAGAAGAAGCTAACAATAACAATTGATGAAAAGGTCTATTATGGTCTTAGAAAGAGAGTTGGGCCAAGGCGTATTAGCCATTTTATTGAAGACCTTGTACGCCCGCATGTAATAGACGAAGAACTGGAATTGGCTTATGCGCAAATGGCTCAAGATGAAGAACGTGAAGCAGAAGCTTTAGAATGGGTTGAAGCCGTAGTGGGAGACATAGCCGATGAACCGAGGTGAAGTCTGGTGGATCAATTTCGATCCTTCGGTCGGAGGCGAGATTTGCAAGAAACGACCTGCCATCATCATGAGCAATGATGCATCGAATAGACATTTAAATCGGTTACAAGTTATTCCCGTTACATCAAATGTGGATCGCCTGTACCCCAGCGAAGCTTTCGTAACAATAAATGGTAAATTAAACAAAGCCTTGGCTGACCAACTCACCACGATTAGCAAACTTCGCATCATAAATCAAATGGGTAAAATATCCCGAGAAGACATGTGGCAAGTAGAGCGCGCCATTAAGATTCAACTGGCTCTGTCAGATAATAACCGGGAAGATGTATAACCAATCGTTGGTAGGGGCACTTCCAAAGAGAATGGGTTGGTCAAAGAGCTTTATGACCTAATCCGGGATGTACGGGTTCAGATGATCGGGCCAATACGCCAGGAACTATTATCCGGCATCAAATCCCCGAATCAGTTTAAAACCTTGAAGTCATATCTCTGGGCATTTCCTGATTTGCCCTTGGAAGCCTCGGACTATGAAAAGGCCGCAGAATTCTTCAATATCACCAGAAAGCACGGAATCCAAGGATCAAATACCGATTTTCTGATCTTTTCAGTAGCGTACCACCACGATTTGGAGATATTTACCACCGATAAAGATTTCCATAATTTCCAACAATACATTCCGATTAAGCTCTATCTACTGAAAACAACCCCATAACGCATCCAGCGGCAAATCCAGCGTATAACGAGATTATCGAAAAACGCTCAAATCCCCACTATTTCCTTACACCGGGCCAACCTCATGATTACGGCTCAAACGCCCACGATGCTCAAGTTTTCATCCCGAGTATCCATGAAACCATTATTATGGAAGATAGCACTCTTACGAGGTGGGATTCACCGTCATCGCGCAGACAATTTCATCATTTGTTGTACCACACTAAGTGATTTGTATCCATTCATGATAGAGTTTAAACACGTTTATCACGCCACCGTGAAGCAAGCTCGTAATATATAAATACGAATTCAATTATTGAATAGTAACGCCATTAAATACTATCGCTTGACAATAGTATGGCCATGTGTTAGCATAACAGTGCGATTATCAATTGGAAAACTCAATGATTAAGGGTTTTTTCTGCAAGGAAACCGAGTCACTTTACCGTACTCGCAAAATATCAAAGAGGTTTCCCAGAGATATACAAGAAAGAGCCAGGAAGAAGCTCCGAATACTCAATGCGGCAGCAAGTTTGAACGATTTGAAAATTCCACCGAGTAATCGGTTACATAAACTAGAAAAAGACAGAAAGGGGCAATGGAGTATTTCGATCAATGATCAATGGAGAATCTATTTCACTTGGCGAGACCAAGATGCACATGATGTCGAAATAGCCGATTACCATTGATAATTGAACCTTTTCAAGAGGTGATAACGATGAATAATAATGAGAAGCTTCCCCCAATTCATCCGGGAGAAATATTGAAAGAAGAATTCTTAGATCCGATGGGTATATCCGCATACAAATTATCAAAGGACATTGGTGTTCCACAGACTCAAATAAGTCAAATAATCCATGGCAAACGTTCAATTACTCCGGTAACCGCTATTCGCCTTAATCTGTATTTTGGAAACTCAACGGAGTTCTGGTTAAACCTACAAAGAGACTACGAACTTGACATCATGGAAGATCAGATAGCATCAATCAAGGTAGTCAGACCAAATGGGGTTGAGGCAATATATAAAGGGAGAGAATCAGTCCCGGTTACCAACTAAGTATATGTCTGACGGCACCCAACAAATATTGGTCCTCATGTAATGAGTTTTGTGGTCAACCATTGCTGTAACAACTCAACAACAACGACTGCATGGGCGGCTTCCCTTGAGCCTGGGTCCGATTCCGCAATTGGTTTTCAATCAGCTTGGCGGCAAGGGGGCAATAACTGGTGAAGTTCGGTAATCCAGTATCAGCCTGCATAAGTCCGCCTCAAGCGCCCTATAGAGCAGCGGTTTCCTAATTCCTCGCCTCGGATCTAAAGTTTTGGTTGAGTCTTTTCCTGTCCAATTATTCATAGAGGTCATTAGTGCGACCCATTTTCAGCTACAAATACTCGGTTGTGGGGTGATATTCTGGTACTTGACTACTAATTCCCTGACGTTCTACTTGCCACTTGGTATTTAGGCTCCAGTGATGGCCACCTAAGTGCTCCTAAACCACTCTGTTTTGAGGCATCAACACATCGTTAACCGAAATTGGTGTTATCTTGCATACGGAAGAGTATCATTTCTCAAAGCTACACTGTAGACCATCCGTGCAATAACGGACAATATTGAGGAAACATCCGGGGTGCAGCACGTATCTATATATTGATCGTTATACCCCCAAAGGCCGACACTTGACATACACACATTACACTGTATAATGTGTATACTTCAATCGAGTGGTGAGGTGTATATGGAAAAGCGTACAAATATTGTCCTTGATGAGGATTTGGTACAAGCCGGACTTAAAGCTACCGGCCTGAAGACGCGCAAAGATCTGGTCAACTATGCCCTTCAAGATCTACTTCGCAGAGAAGCTCAAAAGAATATCTTGGAATTGAGAGGTAAAGTCCATTGGGAAGGTGACCTGTCAGAAATGCGTCAAGGGCGGACATTTGAATGATACTTATCGATACATCAGTATGGATCGACTTCTTCATGGGACGAGACAACCCCCATGCAAAAGCTGTTGAATCATTGGTGGAGACCAGGGAAGATATTTGTATATGCGGAGTCGTCCTTACCGAAGTTCTGCAAGGAATAAGAAATGATAAGGAACACGATAAAACCAAGACAACCCTCTCAAAACTTGTGTTCCTTCCGATGACACAGGAAACCTTTTATTCAGCTGCAGATATCTACCGCACTTGTCGATCACGAGGCATTACAATTAGAAATTCAATAGACTGCATGATAGCTGCTGCCTGTATTCAATACGATGCCCCTCTCCTTCATAGTGACAAGGACTTCGATCTGATTTCCTCTCAATTTAATTTGAAGATTTATGAATTAGTTAATTGATACAAGGCCAATACTCACTTCAAACCGGAAGCGGACCCAGGCCCAAAGAAAGCCGCCTATTGCAGTCGTAGTTGATTTGTTACATACCCAATTTGAATTATCGGATTGCCACATCCATTTTCTTTCCAAGAGCTTCGGCAAATTTATCCAACGT
>JABMQN010000264.1 GCA_013203045.1 Chloroflexota bacterium | reverse complement strand
TATTAAACCGGCAACTAAAAGCGGTCGCATTCTTGTAACCATCGCCACACTTACTGAAGGGTCCACATATAATTGCCGGATTAATAACATCCAGACAACAATACGCTGTCGCTACCATTACCCTCTCTTGACTCCCCAATACTGCCGGGACTACAATTTGCCTGCAGTCGAAATGGGCGCTTGGTCTGTTGATATCCGATTACATTAAGCATGGATACTTTAAGGATCGGTTTTCACGAACGGCGAAATCATCAGCTCAGGAACAGGTTCCACAACTGCCGGGTATATGACTATCCAGCAGCAACCTGGCTAACACATCATCGATATCGGCGGCGATGTCGCTTCGGATTTGCGCCAGCTTGTGCACTTCACTGACCATCGAATCCGATTTCCACCGCTCTCTTAATTCCTGATGCCATCGAACAGACTTCTCAGCGTCCTTAATCGTACTGGCACGTGCTATCGTGAACGCTCCATATTTGGTTATATGAAATCCGGATTCTGGATCCACCTCGATCTGGTATGATAGGTCCTGATAGACACCATCGATCACATTTGCCCAGACGGTATTGCTGAAGTCAAAGACAGGGCCCGTCTCCTCAACGAGGTGGTGGGGAATCTGCCCGGTTATTTCCTGGCAAGTCCGGTCGATCGCTAACAGCAAGTCTCTGCGCCGAGCCAGCTCCATTCCGCCAGTCTCTTTCCACATTGGCAATCCCCGATGGGAATCGTCCACCAGCCATGAAAGATCGCTGGACGTCAAATGGTCCCAAAGATTGCTCCGTACGATGGCTGTCTCACGGTCTTTAGCGACTTCCAGGGGGAGGCAAAGATCGATCTTTCCCTCCAAATGGACCTGCCAGTTCAAAGACAAGTCCCCTTCCACCTGATGTATCACCGGTTTTCCCAGATCGCGGAGGGGATACTTCCATAACGGCGGGTGGAGTTCATTTCGCCAACGGCGTACCAACCGACTCATGGTGCGATGATGCCGCTGCGTCTGTAGGATTTGCAGCGGACCCGGTCCGTTGGGGACCGGTTGGCTGCCGGGAATGCTTGCCTGCTGACTGATCGACTCCACTGGCATATCTAACCGACTGATGGCTTCGCGCTTCTGTTCGTCAGTGCGTGCAACATAACGCTGGGTTGTGCTCAAGTTTTCGTGTCCCATCAGTCGGCGAATAATTTCCAGATCAACACCACGATCCACCAGGCGGTTACCGAAGTAATGCCGAAGCGAATGGGCGTGCAAACCAACCCCAGCTTTCTTGGCCGCCCGCTTGATGATGTCCGAGATCGATTCCGGGAAAAGTCCGAAGACACTCTCACTGCTATCCTTGTTCTTCATAAATTCTCGGAGACGTTCCATCATCGGGGGATTGACTTCTATCTCCCGGTCTTTCTGCCCTTTTCCCTGTCGTACCACCAGGAGCTGGCGTTTCAGGTCAACATCACCGGCCGTCAGATTGGCGACCTCACCCCGCCTCATCCCTGTATTTGACATCAGGTCCACCATCAACAGGTTGCGTTCGATGACCCCCTTGTGAGTCCGGCTGCTGGCGAGGGCCGTTTTCAGCTTTTCCACATCCGATTCCTCGATATACTCTGGAAGCGTCTGGGGGACCTTTATCCGGGTGCTCAACGGTTCACCATACCAGGTCATGAACCCGTTTATGATGGAGTGGTAACGATACAGGGTAGTCGTTTTGTGTGAGGCAAACTGTGCCAAGAACGAGGTGGCCAGCTCCGGGGAGGGCCGGCTGTCACCCAGGCATTCTTGAAAATGGCCCAGCACCCGTTTGGCCTCCTCGAAACCATCGTCGGAGCGATGTCTCAGCCGGATCTCGCTTTCATACAGCTGGAACAGGCTGGAGGTTGTTTCTTTTTTAAGCCGGAGTTTTCGCTTGCCCTCTTCTCCCAAAAGAACCTCCATCATTTCCATGATAGCAAATTTTTCGGTCAAAAAGTCGTTGGTTTCTGGGCCTGGCTGGATTCGAACCAACGACCAATCGGTTATGAGACGCTGACCTGGGCACGTCTCCTTCGTGAGACCCCCGCCTCTACACTCGCTCAGTTAGCGGGAGTCAGCAAGCAATATGTCTCCCAAGTCAAGCAAGGACAGCGCCCCCCCAGCGAGCGCCTGATTCAAGCATTGCTCCAGTTGCTCCAGTTGCACCACAAACCATCATTCCCCAACCAGGCGCCCACCGATACCTCGGTAGAGAAAGCCTTATCCCTGTTCCTCCAGTCCCGTCGAGAGGGTATATCCCCCGAAACCATCCGAGAGTACCGCCTTATTTTAGGCAAAGCCCTGAAGGTGCTGGGACTGGCTCCCAGCACCATTGACATCAACATCTATCTTCGTTCTCTGACCTGCTCCCCCGGTGGGAAGTACGGCTATTTCAAGGATCTCAGGGCGTTTTACCGGTGGCTCTATAGCCCCAGAGCGGGTCTGGGATTCAATCCCACAGACAATCCCATCACCTGGGTGGATCCGCCCAAAAGGCCAAAACTCATTCTCCCCAGCTTTTCCAGAGAGCAGGTCCTGTTCCTGATTGATACGGTAAATTCCAATCGGGATAAAGCCATTATCGCTGTCTTAGCGGAGTCCGGATTAAGGTTGACGGAGCTGGCCAACGTAAAGGAAAAGGATATCAACTGGAGGATAAGAACCATACGGACAATTGGTAAAGGCAGCAAGGAAGGTTACGCACCTTTCGGCACCCTCTCCGAACAATACCTAAGAGCCTGGCTTCAGGAGTATCAACCCAACGGTGATACCATCTGGGGCCTGAACAAGTGGGGTATCGAATCCATGCTGGAGCGCTTGAGAAATAAAACCGGCCTTCCCTGTAATCCCCACACCTTCCGCAGGACCTTTGCCTGCCTGTTGCGAAAAGCTGGTATCGATTGCCTCACCATCAAGGACCTGGGGAGATGGGAATCCGTGGAAATGGTACAACGGTATACTGCCTCCATCACTTTCTTCGACAGCCTCAAATTATACCAAGCACCATTGTCACGAGATGAATCCGCGGTAGAAACTGGGGGCGAGGTTTGTAACGTGGAATTGACGTAGCATTTATGACGTCACGTCATTGCATAATGGGTTCCTCAGAAGTATAATGCGGTCAGTCTAACGGACTGCCCTTTTCAGTCGTGTTCACCTTTTATAGATAGGTACATACATGATCGATGCCAGGAATCCGTTTGATAACGGTTTAAGATTTGAGGAATGCAGTGACCAACGAAAATAACCCGGATTTAAAATCAAAGTCTAATCAGGAGTTGTTTGATCTCTACGCGACCCGGCTTAAACTCTCGCTTCGGTCTTCGAAGTCAATAAAGGAAGCCAAACGCATATTGGGTCATTTTCAGGTATACCTGGCCGATCGCACTCCTTCCACACAGCTGGCCGAGGCCTTTCTGGCCCAGTTCTCCTCACGCAAATCAACCACGTTATACCGCTACCATTCCATTATCAATGGATTCATGAAATGGTACGGACAACCTCTGGAGACCCGGATACGAGTGCCCGATACGCTTCCCCCCTACATCGAGAGCTCGGATGTTGAGAAGCTCAGAAATGTTCTTCGAACCGCTCGTACCACAAAGGCGATTAAAGAACGAAATCTGCTCATCGTGGACTTGATGGCCGACGCTGGACTCAGGCGCGGTGAAGTGGCCAATTTGAAAGTAAGGGATATCAACTTTGATCTTGAGCAGTTGGCTGTAAGGGGTGGAAAGGGGCAGAAAGACCGATATATCGAACTCACCCAATCTTTAAAGGCAAGCCTGCATCGGCATCTCGAAGGGAAAGATTCTGAGGACAACGTCATCGGTCTTGATGCTGAATCCATCTCCGATATCATCACGAGACATGCGAAAAAAGCTGGGGTCGATATTCACGCGCATTCTTTGCGCGATTATTTTACCACTCGGCTTGTCGATCTGGGTGTAGATCTGGAGACTATCCGTCGGCTTCTGGGACACAAATCCCTAAACACGACCCAGAGATATGTGGCCAGGACCGATGCTCAGCGCAGAGAAGCCATCCAGCGCTTGGACGCCCCCACACCCAATGAACTTCTCACTGAACAGTCCGTCCCGGAACAGAAGACACTAGATACAGATCCGCTCCGCGCTGAGCGAATCCGAGTTCACCAAAAATCGATGCAGCAATTGGTGGACCAATGGAGTCAAACACTCCACCCCCAAATGTGGCGATACCCCATCCGCGAACTCGGTGAACCGGGTCTTCATCGCTATGCGGGAGATCCACCCCTGTACTGGCTTGTTGCCGAGCAAAGACAAATCGATCTCTGTTTACCGCTGGAGGTATCGACGGACCAGAAAACGATCATAGCCAGAGACTACCTGTGGAGACATTTGGAAACCAGCAAAATGTCCTGGGTGCTGGACGACACAGAACGAGGATTACCGGGTTGGAAGAATGTAGGTGGCCTCGAGCTGGCGAAGCGGACCGAGTTGTTGAAATCAATCGATCGCTCCTGCCGGGAAATCACCGGTATCCCTCCATCAGACAAATCTATTACTGAAGGGACTACACTTTCATTTTCAGATACGATCTTGACCTCAGTCATCGATGGTGTTTATCGGGATTTGTTGTACAGTTATGACCAAGATCAAGAAACTGGACGGCACATTGCAAAATATGGGGGTTTCAACATAGCTCTGTCGGTGAACCGTGCTGACGCTGAACGTTATGTGAAATGTCATCAGGAACTAATAAGCAAATGGAAGGTTGATCCGCTTTCGCTGGAGATCGCGGAGCTTATTCGAACTAGGGAACAAATAACTCAGCAGTTAGAAAAACAATTAGTCAAGATTATCGTGGACAGGCATGTCCCAGGTATATGTGAAGAATGCCCAATATAAGTTTTTACGAAAAAGTGTGACGGTAGTGGTCTTGATTCTTTCAGATGATGAGGTTTGACCTAGTTCAAGTATTATACAACCTTAATTGGCAAATGATCTGCGGCCATCATGTAGCCGACGGGGCTTTTTAGGCGAAAATCCCAAGTGAGGTACCAGAGTGGACTACGTTTATATTATACCCCAAAAGGTAACATTTTAGTGGATGGGGACTTTTTCTAATGCCTTTGTTCCTTCTTGTGACAAATCCTGATCCCGTTTTCTTATATGGTAGGGCCTAGAATCACTATTAATCATCGTTTTTGCCCCTTAACGTACGGTTTCTCGTATTTAGTTGTAGGTCTTTAAGGTTGTTTAAACAAAACCGTGAATTGGCACATACAGTTAAATTCACTTTACTGCACCTCCAGGGTATCACGTACCTAGTCATGCCGATGCACATGCCCTGCTCAGCTTATTACTCCAGAATCCTCCGTGAGATGATAGAATAATCGTGGTAACGCCTTATCAAGCAACGGCTTTTCTGTCGTGGGGGAGGTAAACAATGAGATTATTCACAGTGGACGGAAGTAAATGCAAGGGGGACGGCATATGCGTTGTTGAATGCCCTATGGGAGTGATTGAAATTAAGCAGTCAGACGCTTTCCCATCTGTCACGGAGAACGGAGAGGGTTTATGCATCAACTGCGGTCATTGTGTGACCGTGTGCCCTCACGGAGCATTTTCATTAACAACAATGAAGCCCGAAGACTGCACCCTGGTGATGGAAGAGAAATTGCCCTCTGCGGCACAGGTGGAACACTTCCTGAAATCACGACGTTCGGCTCGCGCGTACAAAGAAGAACGTGTGGCGAGGGATGTATTGACTAAGGTGATCGAAATCGCTGCGTACTCACCCTCAGGGCACAATGACCAGCCAGTACACTGGACTGTGATAGAGAGCTCAGAAGAACTTCACCGGCTGAGAGTGCTAACTATAGACTGGATGCGTTCCATAGTGGAGGCAATGCCGGATTCGGAGTTCACCTTGACCTTGGAGCGTTTTGTCGAGTCATGGGAACTGGGGCGAGATTCTGTGTTGCGGGGCGCTCCTCACCTCATAATAGCCCATGCCAACAAATCGGTGATAACCTCTCCGGTAGACTGTACAATCGCATTAAGCTACTTGGAATTGGCTGCGCATTCCATGGGGTTGGCAGCATGCTGGGCTGGAGCCATTCAAACAGCGGCGGGCCTCTATCCTCCAATGACCGAAGCGCTGAAACTCCCATCGGAACACCAGTCCTTCGGGGCTATGATGATTGGGTATCCGAAACATAGATTCCCCCGCATTCCTCTGAGAAATGATCCTCAGGTGAGCTGGCGTTAGAAGCCCGTTTCACAATGCAACCGATAAGTAATCGCTTGAATGTGCGGAGTGCCCCAGAAAGACTTGGCTAAAGACTGGATCAGATGTGGGGTGTTACTAGACTGTGTGTTTACTCAGTATCAGTTCTAGCTCTTCCCGATCCTGAACATCTTGGTGCCGCACTTCGGGCAGACACCACTTGTCGCCGGTTTCCCATTCTTCATGGTAACTTTCTTCGGACTCTTCATCTCTTTCTTGGCGCGGCACTTCATGCAATAGGCTTCCATGGATATACCTCCTAAACAAAGCTTTGGCTCAGGATACTGCATCGTGATCGCGAATGTCAATGTCAGTCCTTCCATGACTGACATTGACACAGAAAGAACAAGGAAGATTACAGACATTGAACTTGGTATTGGTTGGCCTTACTGTATAACGGGCAGAACCTTTAAGCTGGTTTTCTGTCTAGTATGGTCACAATAATCCCTACTCCAAAATGGGGATGCGTGGATTCGTAAGTAGCGAAAGCCTCAAAACTGCCCCCTCCATAAGGACTTCGTTTCTGTAAGTATATAAGTCGAATCTCGTGAATGAGTTTCAGTAGTTTTCATATACTTGACATGTGAGCCTATTTTTGATATTTTTGAGAAACCGACCAGTCGGTTGCTTGAAAATATGCTGTGTTCCGCCAAGGTGCAGAGCGGTCAAATACATTCGATGGTCTGTGGACTGTCCAGAAGGAGGTAGATATGAAATTCATGGCTATCCCTCTGATCCTCATCCTGATTTTGAGCACACTGATTGCATGTGGTGGGGGAGATGATGAAGACAAGACCACTATGGCGCAAGTGACAGGTGAACCAACAGCGGGGCCGGAAGACACCGCGGAGCCGACGGAGACAGTGACCATCACCATAGGCAGCCTCACAGACAAAACCGGACCTGCTGCACAGGCAATGCACTATATTGATGTAGCTTTGGCGGACGTAGTCAATTACTACAACGACAACAATCTCATACCCGGTGTTGATCTGAAGCTTGAGGAATACGATACACAGTATGATCCTGGAAAGGTGAGAGCTGGCTATGAATGGCTGAAAGAGCGGGGGACGGATGTAGTTTCATCTTTTCTACCAATTACACCGGAGATAATAAAACCTTTGGTTGAAGAAGACAAGATAGTGATGTTTACCGCAAATGCTGATCGTGAGCTCCTTTACCCTCCTGGATTCCTGTTTGCATTTGCCAACCTCTGGGAGGAGACAGCCTATACCCAACTCAAGTGGATTGCTGAGAACCACTGGGATTATGAAGCCGACGGTCCGGCCAAGATCGGCGGTGCTGGTTGGAATGATGGTGCAACGAATCTCATGTTCGATGCGGCTGAAGAATATGCCGATGCACACCCGGACCAGTTTGAATGGGTCGGGGGGCATCTGACCAACTTCACGTTTACCTGGGCGCCTGAGATTGAGGCATTGAAGGACTGCGACTATATATTTATCCCCACAGTACTGCATACCTTTGTCAAGGAGTATGCAATTGCAGGCTACACCCGAGCCACTTTTTTAGCAAATGAATCGCACACCGCCTTCCTTGGTTTGATATCTCAATCGGACTTGTGGGATGAAGTCAATGGAACCCTGTTTATCATGGCCGCCAGCTGGTGGGGGCAAGGTGCTGAAGAAACCTTCCCCATGACCGGAAAGTTGTTTTCTCAATACTACCCCGATGAAGACGATGTAAAAAGCATTAAAGAAGCAGGCAGATCATACGGTGCTTCAGCAAGTTACTATATGATGTGTGAGATCATTAAATTAGCCGCTGAGAGGGTAGGCCCGCAACACATTAATTCCGAGGCCATATATGATGCAGCCCAGAATTACGAATATACTTTGGATAACGGACTCGTTTATATGAATTGGAGTCCGACCAAACGAAACGGCGTCAACTATTGTGTCATCTCCGAAGCGGACGAGGAATTGAAGACGCTTCTGACGGCAAGTGATTGGCTTGCTATAGTACAAAAACCGTAATTACTGAGTGTCTGGGTGAAGGAGCTTTTGAGTCTCTAGAAGCGGTCGGATCACGTCTGGCGGCTATTCGTTTAGATAAGACAATTGCTCTTCTTCAAAGATAATAGCTAATAAAACGATACGGAGGAAGTATGATCCAGAAACAGACTACCGCTGAAGCACACAAATTTCAAAGGGGTCTACCAGAAGAAAGGCAAGTGCAGATCGTTGAGGCTGCCACACGTTGTTTCCAGCACAAGGGATATGAGAAAACCACAATTGATGACATTGCGGCAGAGTGTGACCTGTCAAAAGGAGGTATCTACTGGCACTATTCGTCCAAGAAGGACATCCTAATTGCTGTTTTTGAATACATGATATCGGGATTATTCAAAGCGTATGAAGTGCAAGCCTTACAAGAAATATCCCCAAAACGGATGCTCATAAATATAATCCGTCTATACATAGAGACTATGCTCAAGAACTATGAGGCCTGCCGGTCGTTCGTTGTACTGATGGGCGTGGCCCATGGAGATGAGGATCTGCGAAACATGGCCTCTGAGATATACAAACAGGCTGAACAGCAAGCCGTGGATATTCTGAAGCAGGGAGAAGCTGCAGGCGAGTTTGTTGTGCCAAACAAAAAAGTAATGGCCCAAATAGCAATAGCAACTGGGGAGGGACTGCTCACCCGCCAGATGCTGACTGAGGACCTCGACATGGATCAAATCGAGCGAGAATTGGAAGCCATGTTGGAAACCTTCCTTAATTTTAATTCAACGAATGATTGCGACTAATAACTACATAAATGAAGAGAGGAGAAGTTAATGAGTGACGGATTACTAAGCGGAGTGGTGGACCTGAGAGCGCCGGCGGATATAACCCCGGCCAGGTTTTTCGAGGAGTGGCTGCCTTCTCAGGTTGAGAGTTTCGGGGAGCTGCTCGAAGTCTATTCTGAGGGTATTTCCTTTGCAGTATCGGTCAAAGTCACTGGTGATGGAGGTGGGGAATGGACAACCGGGCTTTCGGATGGAAAACCCTTATTCACGTCTGGTCTCGACCCGCAGGCGCTGGCAACCATCACGGTTTCTGAAGAGAACCTTGTCCAATCTGTGACTGGCCAGCTTGATCATCTTCGGGCTGAGACACCGGACATGCCTGCTGATGCTGACCTCTCCCCGGAGACGATAAAACAGCGGGCAGTTGACTTGATTAACTCACTCAAGGAAATAGAAGGATCTTTGCATGCCAGTGTGGATGGTGCCGATCCACCGTTACAGGTAACGGTGAAATTCGCCGGTGAAATGAAGGATCCGCCGGATTGCGATGTCCGGATTAAGCTGGAAGACGTGCAGAGAATGGCCAGCGGTGACCTCGATCCTATGGGAGCTTTCATGGCTGGTAAGATCCAGATTGAGGGCGACGCCAGCGTGCTTCTCCAGCTGTTTGCCCTGATGGCCTAATGTTAGTTTTATTCAGAAATCATCTTTACTAAAAAAGGAGATGGAAACATGAAAAGAATCACATGGGAACAGCAAAAATGCACTGGTTGCAGGGTATGCGAAGCTATATGTAGTTTTGTCAAAGAGGGAGAGTTCAACCCGGTCAAAGCGAGGGGAAAAGTGCTCCATACTGTGGACCGGCAGATACGCTATACCATCCGGGTTTATTGCCTCCAGTGTGAGGAAGCTTATTGCATGGCAGTATGCCCGGCCAGCGCCATCAGCGTTAATGATGGCATTAAGATCGTTGATGAAAACAAATGCCTCGGCTGCAAAATGTGTGAGATCGCATGTCCGGTAGGAGCGATCGCGGTCAATCCTGAAAAGGGTGTGGCTCTAAAGTGTGATCTATGTGTGGATCAAGAAGAACCTCAGTGCGTTAAATACTGCTACTCAGGGGCTTTGCAGTATTTACCTTCAGAGACAGTGGGTTATGCACTGGCCAGAACTAAGTCCCAGAAATTCCTCGATATGGTGAAGAGGGAGGCCTGAAATGTCGAATGCAGGAATTATTCTCAGAGTTGATCTAACCGATCGAAAGGTCGAAAAGGAACCCACCTCAAGTTACATCAAGGATTATATCGGTGGTCTGAGTATTGGCACGAAACTGTTTTGGGATGGGGTTCCTCCGGAAATAACCGGGCTCGACCCCAGGAACATGCTCATCTTCAGCACGGGTCCCCTGACCGGGACACTGCTGGGGAACAGATCCGTCGTCATCGCCAAATCCCCCCTTTATACGAATCAGACTATAGGAAATACAGGAATGGGGGGGCAGTTCCCCTCCGAGATGAAATTCGCCGGATATGACCACATTGTTATCACTGGGAAATCCGAAACGCCGGTATATCTTTACATCAACAATGAAGAGGTAGAGATCAGGGATGCAAAGCATCTCTGGGGTATGGATGTTTACGAGACACAAACCAGTCTCAAGGATGAATTGAAAGACCCCGAACTCCAGATCGCCTGTATTGGCCCTGCTGGGGAAAATCAGGTTGCGTATGCCCTGATCTTACACGACATTGATAACACTGCTTCAAAAGGGGGACATGGAGGTGTAATGGGGTCGAAGAGGCTCAAGGCAGTGGCCGTACGGGGAACAAAGGGATTGCGCATAGCCGACCCCGAAACATTCAAGGACCTGTGGCAGCAGTATTGGCAGCATAACGTCGAAGGAAGAGGTAAATTCGGATTAAAACTTTTACAAGACATAGGGGTAGGAGGGATGGCTGACGCTGGTGTGAAGCAGGATATGGCTGCCTGGGGCTATTTCGATTCTTACGTAGTGCCCTCGCCCAAAAGAGAAGAGGAGTCGGCTTACTTTGTAGAAAAACACATGGTAGGGTCCATCGGGTGTGCCTTCTGTCCGATTCAATGCCATCAGAACTGCGATGCAGCCGGAATAAGCGGCGGCGTAACCTGTTGGGGGTATGCCGGATTTCGATGGATCGTAAAGAATAAAGATCAACACTTCTGGTGGAGATGCCATCAGTTGTGCCAGCGATACGGGCTGGAGATCAACGAAGCTGCCGGCATCACTGCCTGGTTGATGAAGCTGTATGAGTTGGGGATCATTAGTGCTGCAGATACCGATGGAATACCCATGGAGTGGGGCAGCGAAGAAGCCTGTATCGCCACCATCGAGAAGATGGCCAAACGAGAGGGATTCGGAGAGCTTCTTGCTGATGGCACCATTCCTGCTGCTAAAAGGATAGGAAGAAACTCCATCAAGCATGCTATCCAGACATACAATAAACAAGTATATCCATTGACAGGCATGCCCATAGGCGGATCTGCTGGAACCTACATGATCCCAGCATCCTCAGAGGTCTGGCTCCATCCCCCCTCGGCTGACATGGATACCATCTATCCATTTCTGGCTCTCGAACCAGGCATATCCGATGAGGAGGCCGAGAGAATAACCGATGAATGGGTCTCAGATCATGCCGAGGAAACCACCGGTTACAGGGACGCTTGGAAGGAGTTCAGCTGGGAGCATTTTGCCGATTACGCGGTGGTCAACGAGACCGCTATCTCTGCATGTGATATCAGCGGGCATTGCGACTGGATATCTGACAGGATGCCGCATATTGGTTTCAGATGGAGCCCACAAGACAATGCCAAGGCAATCAGTGCCGCTACTGGTATCAACTGCACTGGAGAAATGATCGTCGATGCTCACAAGAGAAGGCGGTTGCTGGAACTGACACATATTCGATTGTGTTTCCACGCTTTCGGCGAAAAGCTGGAACTACCTCTCAAACTGCTCATGCCCAAACCGGATGGGCGCTCCAAAGGTGCAACTATGGATATGGGGAAGATACCCCAGGTAGCCCAAAGATATTGCGAGCTTATGGGCATCAATCCCGAGACCCAACTCCCGAAAAAGGAAGAACTGGAACGTTTAGGCATGAAGGACGTCATTGATGCGGTGAACAACCGGGATTTGAAGGAAAAAATAGTCTGAATCGGAATGAACAATGCTGCCTGTCACCCTAATGGAACCTGATTCCACTGGCAAGAAGAGGCACTTCGCCAACACGTTGCTGGGGCCAAAAGGCGTTTTCTCTCATCCGAGTGTAGAGGAGATCAAAGAACACTTGCGAGAGATACGCAACTACTCGGTGGCCAATACGGATTCGCTTATAGAAATACTTACCTCTACATTGACCACTCAAAGTGATGTGAAATTCTCCTTTGCTAAAGATGCAGTACAGGCAATCGAGGTAATTAAGAACGTCAGTGGCGATATGCCGATAGGGGTCAATAAATCATCGGTGGTTACCAAGGAACTCCTGCCGGACCTTGTAGCATCTAGTCTTGAAGTCATCGAAACATACTGGGGTCAGGTCAAACCCTTCGAGAACCAATTTCAAAAACCGTGGCAGGTTCCGGCTATTGAGTACGATACCGTGCCAGATACCTTCAATCTGTCAAAAGACCTGGGAGCGATTCGTAATTCGAGTTTACTCAGACAGGGTTCGAGGAGTTTCACTGGCGTGCTGGGAATAAATGCCATCTCAGCCGAGGACGGGACTGTAGTTCTGTTCCAGCACATGCACAACATCAGTGAGGTTTTCACCCAGGCAAAAAGGCTGGTGCTGGTGGTGGGCATCGATAAGATCGTAGAGAACCTGGATGCCGCCATATTCCAGAATAAATGTATGGCCACCTTTGGCTGGGGAGCTATTCCCCTTTCTATGAAGCACCGTGATGACTATGAAGACAACACACAGAATCTGCCGTTTGAGATGATTGACGGGCAAATGCCGGAAAAGATCCATCTCATTCTTCTTGATAACGGAAGAAGCGGGCTTCGTCAGACACAATATGAGGACCTGCTTTCCTGTATTGGCTGCCGTGCCTGTACCAAGGGCTGTCCCGCCTTCCCCTTTCCCGGAGAGGGCACGCCGTGGAGTCCCAAAGAATACATCTACTTCTATGCTACTGGCAAGCGGGATTCCCTGGATCAGTGTCTACAGTGCAAGCGATGCAAATCCAATTGCCCGTTGAGTATTGATCTGCCGGGGATGATCCTCGATGCCAGAATCGAGATGACATCAAAAACAGGTCGCCCTCTTGTCGATAATCTGCTGGCTAATTTCGAAACATTGGCAAAAGTGGGCAAAGCTGTGTCTCCGGTTGCCAACATTGCAGCTAGTAACAAGCTGATGCGCTGGATTGGCGAAAAGACGGTGGGCGTCAGTAGCGAAAGGCAGCTTCCCAAGTTCAAGCGGGGCAAACGATTAAAATCGAGTAAAAAGATGAACACTGGTAATAAGTAATGATGGGTGGAAGAATCGCGTATTATCCGGGCTGTACAGCCAATTATGTCAATCCTGAGATCGGCAAGAGTACCTTCCAGGTGCTCCAAAAACACGGTTTCGAGCCCATATGGCTGGATCAGAAGTGTTGCGGCACTCCCTATCTTGGAATCGGGGATCTCAAAGGATTCCTGAAGCGCGCCGAATACAATGTGAGCCTGTTTGCACAGGCTGGATGCGATATCGTAACTGCCTGCACCAGTTGTGCTCTGGCTATAAAACACGACTATCCAAAATATCTCAAAAGCGCTGAAGCTGAAGAGGTTTCCAAAAGGACTTACGACATCATGGAGTACCTGACGGTTTTGAAAGAACGAGGAGCACTAGAAAACAGCTTCCAGTCGATTGACCTTTCTCTGATCTATCATGCGCCCTGCCATCTCAGCGCATTAGGGCAAGAGTTGATCGACAAACGTCTCGAACTGATGAGTCTTATACCGGGATTATCGATCAGTCAGAGCAGGAATGGATGCTGCGGAATGGGGGGCACCTTTGGCAGCAAAAAGAAGAACTATGAGATGTCCATGGAGATTGGGAAAGACCTCTTTGATGGAATTAAAGAAGCATCACCGGATATGGTGATTACAGATTGCCCCGGCTGTCAACTGCAGATTCAGCAGGGCACGGGATTAGAAGTTACCCACCCTGTTCACATTGTCAGACAGGCTTACGGTCTTTAACTTGGGGTGGAAATGGTGACAGAGGTCGGAATAACCCTGATTGGGCGTGTTAGAGGAAAACGAATGAAAGTCTATATCCATGACTGGAGAGTTAATGAAGCCAGAGGCGAAAAAGTTCAGACGCGTACAGATAACCAAGAAGCTGTGGTGGTTCACTCGGCTGCCGGATAAGTACAGAATAGCTGGTAAAATCACTCAACTTGTCAAAAAGATGCCGGTTATCTGGCAGCTGATCGATAAGGGATTTATCAACGATACCCGTGTGTTTATGGTCCCCGATGATCGTGCTTTTCAGATAAACATAAGTGAGTCTGTTGATGTTCCGGAGAATATGGTATTGCCATCAGAACTGGCCGAGCATTTTATCAGGAGTGCAAAACATCTGTTTATAACGGATTTCTGCTGGTGCCGTGAGGCTGGTGGATGCAAGGACTATCCGGTTGATCTGGGGTGCATTTTCATGGGTGAAGCAGTGTTATCGGTTGATCCCAGGTGGGGGAGAGAAGTTTCAATTGAGGAGGCTCTTGATCACATAGGGAAAGCTAAAGAAGCCGGCCTCATTCTAAGTACTGGGAAAATATACGGTGACTCTATCCTTTTTGGGCTCAAACCTCATGACAAACTCATGACAATATGTTGTTGTTGCCCTTGCTGCTGTGCTCTGGGTTTTTTCAAGAACATGCCTTCTAGTCTTAGCATGACTTATGCCAAACTGCCCGGTATTGAAGTAAGGGTGACGGATAGATGCATTGGTTGTGGCACTTGTGAGGATAATGTATGTACTTTTTATGCCATCCAAGTTGTCGACGGGCAAGCGGTGATAGGTGAAGAATGCAGAGGTTGTGGTAGGTGTGTACTGCAATGTCCTGAACAAGCCATCGAACTTTTAATTAATGATGACCAGTATCTGAAGAAGGCGATCGAACAAATATCCTTAGTCACCAGTGTGGATTAGGGGTGTCTTGCGTATAATGCTTGGGAAAGTAGTCCTTTTGGAGCATTCTCTATTTACGATCAGGATTAGCTTCGGACAATGCCTTTTCGGAGTGGTTAAACAACAGAACCAAGGATCCGGGTGCATTGAGTCATAAATTTGCTGGATTCATACTTGGATTGCTAACGAATTGCTAACGGTTTTTAAGGCAACAAGATTTTGGAAACTATTTAGTACGTCACTCACCTGATTAACAACGGGACCAAATCTAAATCAACGTGAGGGTAACTCCTCAAGTCC
This sequence comes from Chloroflexota bacterium, assembly GCA_013203045.1. Lineage (GTDB taxonomy): Bacteria > Chloroflexota > Dehalococcoidia > SZUA-161 > SpSt-899 > JABMQN01. Next base: position 677 of record JABMQN010000264.1, on the reverse strand, counting down.
CAGACCAAATCTCCAGTTCCACTGGTCATTCCCCATAGCTGTTTTGACAGCAGTCAGCGCCATGTCTTTTATGCTGGTCCTATCTTCACTGTTATAGTATCCGTTGTCAGGCAGATCCTCATCACCAATCACGGTTAGCAACAATGCCAGTGCCTCAGACATATAAGTACTGGACGCCAGCATCCGCGCATGGATTTCACTGTCTTCCCCTGCTTCAACTGTTGCCAGTTTCCTATCACCGAAGTTTCTGATATCCCAGGTGCCATCTGGTTGGGATACTGCTTTCCACCAGCCCGGAGCCACTTGAATCACCATCTCCATCACCTCTTCTTCTTAGTCCTGATGTATCATTTTTCAAAGAATACCATGATTTCTCATACCATGACAGGTCGTATCTCAAATTCTCTACTGACAACCACTCATCCACCGTTATCAATTGACTTTTCTCCGATCTCCGAGCGCAAATATCTTGTCCTATACCGTATCAAAATATTCGATAATACCAATCTACCATCATGATCATGCCCATAAAAAATGCTCTTTCTGAGGCCATGGGCCCATACCAGCCTCGAAAAATTGCATTTCATAAATATGTCGTCAGGGCTACAGTGAGATTATTTTAGTGAAATAACAGGAAAACACTGGTAATAATGTGGTTTTTTAGGTCTCCCGTAGGG
>JABMQN010000263.1 GCA_013203045.1 Chloroflexota bacterium | reverse complement strand
TTCAAGTGTGCCACCGGTGGATATCTGTTGCATGATTCAGGATGGGTGCCACAGGTCTTCAAAGAAGTCGGAGCCAAACTCGATGTGCGACCCTGCCCGGAAAGGTTCTACAAGTTCACCAAATATGGTGGCCAGGAATTCCTGCTACCCACTGGCAGTAGGTTTACAGCCATGTTTGACATCGTCGGAAGACTGGAGGGCGGTAAGACCAAATTGGCCGGTCACCTCATGAAGGAAGTAGGCCAGCAGAAAATAAAGAGCGCATTCAAGTTGGGAGCTACAAAACCTGAGACTCTGGGCGGACAAACACTAAAAGAATGGCTGATTCGTTTCACCGACAATGAAGAGATCCATCAGATATTCGATGCCATCTGCATTGGAGTGCTGGTTGCCCATTCCTATGAAGTTCCGGCTACACAGTTCTTTCATTTCATGTCCTGCATGAGAGGGATGACTGACGTTGGACTCTCTCCCAATGGCAATGTTGCCAACATGGAAGAACTGGCACATGTTGTCAGACAGAACGGAGCTGTTTGGACTGGCAGTGAGGTGACCAGTATCTTGATTCAGAAGGGAAAGGCCGTCGGTGTGTTAACCAAAAAAGAAGGGGGGGAGGAGATCGAAATACCTGCTCAGGTAGTCATCAGTGACCTTGGCCCCAAAATGACCACCGACCTGGCTGGGGCCGAGAACTTCAGCGATGAACACCTGGAGGATATTCGAGTCAAGCATCGACCGGTTCCGGTGACTTTGATCCATGTTGCCAGCGATAAGCCTCTTTGTTTGCCAAACGGAGAGCATGGCGGCAGCTATTTCATTGGCTGCCGTCGACTCACGGGCGGAGCACCTCTCACCAATACTGCCCCTGAGCTGGCTCCACCGGGCATGCATTTGCTGTACATCGCTGCTTCACCACCTTCCACACTGGCTCCGGTTGATATTGAGGAAGAGAAAAGGCTGTGCATGCTCGATATCAAGGAAACCTTCCCGGATTTTGAGCAGCATGGCAGGATTCTGAAAATGGATGTGCGCAATATCGATTCTGATCTGCCGGAAGGATGGACATGGCAGGGCCCGATGTATTTCATGTCGAGGGAAAGCAACATCAAGAACCTATATGACGTAGGCGATGGCGTGCACTCTTCAGGATACATCGGGACTACTGGCTGTGCTGAAGGCGCCAAGCGAGTCATTGAATTAGTCAAGAAACGTACCAGGCCGAGTTAGGGTTTTTCGAAGCTGGTGATAAATTGCCGTATTAAGGCTATTCAGAATGTAGCGCGAGGCTTCAGCCTCGCCCGAAGCGATCCTCAAGGATCGCGCTAAAGATTCTTGAAGGAGGAATGATGGCTTCAAACTTACCTGGATGGGATCTGGAGACGGATGTTCTCGTGATTGGAACGGGCGGCTCGGGGCTAACAGCCGCGATCGTAGCTCATGATCATGGCGCTAAAGTAACGCTATTGGAGAAGTCCCCAAAAATTGGTGGAACAACTGCCTTCTCAGGTGGCGTGCCCTGGATTCCCAACAACCACCATTTTAGCGATGTCGATTATGGTCAGGGCAGTGATTCCAGAGAAGACGCATTGACCTATGTGCGCTTTCTGGCTGCTGGGCAGGTCGATGATGAATTGATCGAGGCCTTAGTGGGCACAGGTCCGGAGATGATCAAGTACATCGAAGAGCACACCGACTTGAAATTCATCTGGTCCGGTCAGCCCGATTACCATCCGGAAATGCCCGGGGCGAAGAAGGCCGGTCGTAGTTTGGGTCCTCCCAGATTTGACAGCAACCTGCTGGGGAAATGGAAAGATCACCTTCGCCTGGCTCCCATATTCTGTCTTCCCCTGGACTGGAATGAGATTGAAGAGGCCAATTCCCTTGTCTTTCCCACCAAACTGGATTTCGAACTAATCGGGCAGCGGATGAGCGAAGGAATTGTGGGCATGGGCATGGCCTTTATAGGTTATTTGCTGAAGGCATGTCTGGATCGAGGCATCGAACCCTTGATGGAAACGCCGGCTCGTGAACTCGTAGTTGATGATGGTCGGGTCATTGGATTACGTGCAGAGCAGAATGGAAAAGACTTCTTTATTAATGCTCGAAAAGGAGTCATCCTGGCATCCGGCGGCTTCGAGTGGAATGATGAACTGAAGGCCCGATTCCTTCCCGGACCCAGTCCGCTTCCACTTAGTCCACCAAGCTGCGAAGGTGATGGTCTGAAGATGGCCATGGCAATTGGTGCAGACTTGGGCAACATGACCGGCTCTTGGGGAACCCCGGCATCGGTTATCCCGACCGAAGAATGTGACGGGAAACCATTAACTCGTCTGACGATCGGTGAACGATCACTGCCCCATACCATTGTGGTTAACCGGTACGGCAAACGTTTTATGAACGAATCCCACAACTACAACGACATCACTAAAGCGTTTAACATATTCGATGCTAATACATATGACTATCCCAACGTGCCGGCATGGTCCATCTTCGATCAGCAGTTCCGGGATAAATATGGGGTCCTGACGGTGATGCCTGACATGCCCACGCCCGAATGGGTAACCCAAGCCGATTCGATTGAAGAGTTGGCGCAGAAGGTCGGTATCGATTCCGAGGGGTTGAGGTCCACTGTGGAACGTTTCAATCAGTTCGCTCGCACCGGCGTTGACGATGATTTCAAGAGAGGTCAGAGCTATTACGACATAGCCAACGCTGACCCAAACCAGACGCCCTGCCCCTGTCTGGGTACCATCGAGAAATCACCCTTCCACGCTTTACCGGTATATCCTGGAACACTTGGTACTAAAGGTGGGCCAGTGGTCAACGTAAATGGCCAGGTGATGCATATCTCTGGAGAAGTCATCGAAGGTCTGTATGCTGCGGGCAATGTGATGGCTGGTGTCACTGGACCGGGCTATGGTGGTGCTGGCGGTACGATTGGACCCGGCATGACCTGGGGATACATCGCAGCAAGACACGCGGCCGGGCAATAGTAGTTCGACTCCTTTGATTAGGGAGGGCTAACAAATGACGCAGAAAGTTGGATTCATTGGCCTTGGCGAAATGGGCAAACCAATGGCGAAGAGAATCGTTTCCAATGGGTATGAGCTTATGGTCTTTGATGTGATGACTGGACCGGTGGAGGAACTTGTGGCAGCCGGTGCTAAGGCAGCCAGCACGCCTCGAGAGGTTGCGCAAGTCTCAGATATCACCATTACCATGGTTCGAGATACACCTCAATCGGAAGCTGTCATTCTTGGCTTTGACGGGGTCATGGAAGGTGCGAAGCAGGGATCCACAACAATTATCATGAGTAGCGTTCTTCCTTCCTTCTGTCAGAAGGTAGCCCAGGAAGGAGCCAGGAAAGGGGTGCGTGTCCTTGATGCAGCGGTATCCGGTGCGAGGATGGGAGCAGAGGCAGGAACCTTGGCCATAATGGTCGGTGGTAACAAAGACATAGTTGAGAAACATCGAACTCTCCTCGAGACGATGGGGAGAATAACACACTGCGGAGATGTGGGAGCGGGTCAGGTGGTCAAACTAGCTAATAATATCTCTCTATATATCAGTCTTTTCGCATCCCAAGAGGCAGTATCATTTGGAACGAAGAATGGGGTCAATGAAGAAGTTATCTTAGAGGTATTGAAACAGGGGACAGGGAATAATTGGGCCATACAGAACTGGCAATTTGCGAATCCTACGGGGAGAGTCGGTCCGGTCCACTGGGGGATTCCTGAAAAGGACCTAAGTATGGCAATGCAGGTCGCCAGTCAGGTGAATCATCCGGTTCCGCTGACCGAACGTGTTTCCCGGATTGTCGGAGAGCTTATCAAGCAGGATAGCTGAAACCTCAAAAATGGAGGGGAAGCAATGGCAGAAGTGAGTGCTCTTGAAGGTATTAAAGTAGTCGAGTTGGGGCATTTCTTGCTCGCACCCCAAGCTACTACCATCCTTGCCGATTTGGGGGCTAACGTCATCAAGGTAGAGAATCCTCGGGGGGGTGAGGCTGGGCGCTACCCGATTCCCATTGAAAATGTTGCCCCTCCTGATGATATGCCCCTCCTCTGGTTCCATCAGTTTAATCGAGGTAAGAGAGACCTGGCTCTCGATGTCACCACCGAACGCGGACAGGAGGTGTTCTATAAACTCATCGAGACCGCCGATGTATTTGTCACCAACTTCGGCCCGGAGTTTGTGGATCGGGTGAATGTCGATTATGACACCTTGAGCAAGGTGAATCCTAAACTCATTTATTGCCAGTGCTCTGGATTTGGCACCAAAGGGCCTGATAAAGATAAACCTGGTTTCGACTATGCTGCTTTCTGGGCTCGAAGCGGCATGATGGACAGAATTGCTGAACCTGGTGGTGCACCTCGACCTCAACGGCCCGGTATTGGGGACAATCTTCTCTCGGTGGGAGTTGCCGGCGCAATCGGAACAGCGCTTTTCATTCGTGAAAGAACAGGGTTGGGGCAAAAGATCGATATGAGCCTCTACCAGTTCGGTGTCTGGGGGATGATGTTTGATACTATTGCGGCCCTCCATTGTGGTGAACAGATACAGCAGACCGACAGGAGGAAGGTAACCAACGCGCTATGGAATACCTATCAGACGAAAGATGGCCGTTGGGTGATACTGGTCATGCCACAAAGCGACCGATGGTGGCCGCAATTTTGTCAGGCGATGGAACATCCGGAATGGGAAAACGCACCCCGGTTTGATAGTCACATGAATCGAATCAAAAATACTCTAGAACTCATTCCCATGGTCGATGAGATTATGGCCAGTAAGACTGCTGCCGAATGGGAAGAGATAATCGACCGGTACAATCTGGTCGGCGCGACCATCCAGACGCCATTGGAAGTCGTGAAGGACTCTCAAGCATGGGCGAATGATTTCTTCACCGAAATCCAGCATCCCAACGGTGTAACAGTGAAGATGCTACAGACACCGATACAATTCAGCAAAACGCCGGGCAGAATCAGGTCCTGCGCCCCGGAGTTGGGACAGCACACCGAAGAAATCCTGCTGGAACTGGACTATGAGTGGAGTGAGATCATTGAACTCAAGGCCAATGGGGTAATTCCCTGAGGAGAAAGGAGGAGAAATGGGTGTAGGTTATAAAGACAAGACCCTCAGAGAAATGCTCGGTGAGAAGGATCGACTTTTCGCTGAAACGGGCTGCATCTATGGATTGAAGGAACTGGAACTGGTAGAAAACGATCCGGTCACTTTGATGAAGTTTCAGATGAGGCTGGTTGCGGCCTGCACCAATGCTCGTGAGACTGCAAAGTTGGTTTCGGCCTCCCCCGTAGCACTACAAATGGGTGAAGTGTTGTTCATGGTGGCAACCGCAGAAGGCGATGTTGTCTCCTCATCTCACGGGCTCATCGGGCATATCCAGTGCATTCCGTTCATCGTCCGCTCTATGATTGAGCTTGGTTTTGAAAACACCGATGGCATCCGGGAAGGAGATATTTTCAGCACCAATGATCCCTTGTATGGCTCGCCTCATGGTTCGGACTGTTACACCCTTATCCCGGTCTTCTACGATGGTGAGCTCATCTCATGGGCTGTTGGATTCAATCATATTATGGAGGTAGGAGGAATTGTACCCGGAAACCTGTCCGCCCTTTCACCCACCGCCTTCACCGATGGATTCCTTTATCCACCTATGAAAACGGGCGAGGATTTCCGGCAGCATCAGTGGTGGGAGCTATTGTGGATGAGGCGAACGCGCATGGGAGGGATGAACATACTGGATGATAAAATGCGAGTCGCCGGAGCCATGGCAATTCGAGGCAAAGTATTGGAAGCTGTCGAGGAGTTCGGAGCCGATTATTTCCGCAAAGCCACTAAAGAAATCCTGGAGCGCGAGAGACGGCAATATATTGAGACCATCAAGACCCAGGCAGTACCTGGGAAGTATCAAACATTGAAACTCACCCCCGTCAGGTACAAAGGTACGGTAGGCAAGTTATTCCCCAATTCCGATAGAGACTGGCTGGTCCATATGCCCATGGAAACCACCATCGAAAGTGACGGCACCCTCACGCCAGACCTTGAGGGTCTCACGAGTGAAGCTGAATTCCATTGCAACATGTTCCCACATGGAACCAAAGCGATGGCCTCGCTTGGACTTTGGCCGATGTTCGCACACACCGCCACGACTAATACGGCTCTGGCGTACATGACCGACTACAAGATACCGCTTGGAAGCATGTCCAATCCGATGAATCCGTTCACTGGGACGTCTATGGGTACCGGTGTATTGGGCGCTTACGCGCAACAATATCATCATGTGTTCAGCTATACATATTTCGCCAGGGGATTCCTAGAAGAATGTTTTGCGCGAAGCCCTAATGTTGCCGGCTATGGAATCGATGGAGTATTCGGGGACGGTGAGCGATGGGCTGGCGGCAACTTCTCTCTTATAGGCGGCGATAGCACTGGCGGGCAACCTTATAAAGATGGTGAGCCGTGTCTGTCCGCAATTACCAATCCGGAATCGGATATTGGCGAGACTGAACTGTACGAATTTTATGAGCCGACAGGATTGAATATCGGCAGAAAACTGGTGCCAAATTACTGCGCCCACGGCAAATACAGGGGTGGGCTCGGAATGGTCATGTGCCAACTCATCACCCAGCCTGGACAGCATCTGACGATGGCTGTCTTTTCCAGTACTTCGAGCGAAACCGGCACATCTGCTCGCGGATGGTGTGGCGGCTATCCAGGGCTGGGTACCGTATGCTACTTCCTGCACGACACCAATATGAAGGAACTCCTGGAGAAGGGCCTCCCCTATCCAAGGGACTTCGTCGAAGCCAGGGAGATGTTGAAAGACGACACGTTGAAAGCTGGCAGCGTTGATCTCTATCCTGCAGATTCTCCCAATGTCCCCTGTAAAGATGGAGACCTATTCATTCTGGGCGCTCATGCCAATAGTGGTTGGGGTGATCCGGTGGAGAGGGAATATGCTCACCTAGAGGAAGACCTGCGCTACGGATGGCTTACAACCGATGTAGTCGAAAAGATATATGGAGCGATCTCCGATGGCGATGGAAAGATCAAGGTGAGTGAGAGCGATGCGAGGCGCGAGGAGATGAAGAAGAAAAGAGCAGAAAGATCGGTTGACGGAAAAGAATGGTGGAAAGAAGAGTGTCAAAAGCTGCTGCAGAAGCAGTTCGATCCTGATGTGTATGCAATGTACGCTGATTGCATGAAATACCAGAAATTCCGTGACCGGATGATGTCGGTGTGGCAATTACCGGAGGATTACCAACTCTAGGAGGGGTGTCAACATGAGACAAGCAGAAATTGCCAGTAAAGACAAGATCGAAGCTCTGGTGGAGGGCAAGTTGCCTGACCACGATGTGAAGGAACTCATTCGCCTGGCTCCCAAAGACAAGGATCGCTTCTGGAAATATCTGGAGATATTGCAATCCAAGGTGCCTTGGAAGGACAAGATCCTATTGCGGATTTCAGATCATCTCTTTATCGTCGCCAGCGAAGGTGGCGGCAGAGTAGTCAAGTGTGATTGCGGTCACGAGTTCGATGACTATCGTGTGAACTGGAAGTTCAATGCTCGAGTCTATGTGCGCAGGACTCGTGAAGAAATGGCAGAAGTGATCTCGGTGGAGGAGTCTATCCTCAATCCTAACATCGTCGAGATGAGGGAATTCTACTGTCCGGGATGCTTTGCCCAACTGGCGGTTGAAGTGGTTCCTGTAGGATACCCCCCGTTATTTGAGATATTCCCCGATCTGGATACGTTCTACAGGGACTGGTTGGGGGCACCTCTGGATAATGAAGACCCCGGTTGGTACCAGGAAAAAACGGCTGAGCTGACCTCACAGTGGAGCAAGGAGGGATAACATGGTCGTTCAGAACGAACATAAAGGCTATCTATTGGCTCTGGATGCCGGGGGGACAATGACGGACACCTTCCTGGTGAATGAAAAAGGAGAGTGGTGTCTGGGCAAGTATCTTACCGATCACGAAGATGAATCAAAAAGCTATATGGGCTCAATCGAGGACGCCTGCAATTCTTGGGAAATAACCACAGCCGACGTACATAAAGGAGCGATATCTTCCACCTATACTGGCACCACAATGCTCAACGTCCTGCTCACCCAAACTGGAATGAAGGTGGGCCTATTGATTACATCTGGTTATGAGCACACACCGATCATGGAAAGGGCTCTGACTTGGCTGGGACAATCATATGAGGATGTACTGCACCAACAATTACATGAACATACTCCATGGCTGGTGCAGCCTGAGAACATAAAACCAATACGGGAGCGAATCCACGGCGGTAGTCCCTATATGGTGCACCATATATTCCCCGGCACCGTCATTATACCGCTTGTCGAGAAAGATGTTGTCAAAGGTGTACAGGAACTCCTGGATGATGGTGTGGAAGTTATCGGTGTTCTGACTATCTTTTCCCATGTCAACCCGATGCATGAAGCACGAGCAGCCCAGATCGCCAGAGAAATGGTACAGGAGCGCGGTTTGGATGTACAGGTGCATGCTTCCCACGAAATCTGCCCGGTGAGCAACGAAAACGAAAGACTGAAAAGCCTTTTGCTTCAATGCTATATCTCACAAGTGGGTCGCAGGCAACTGTTGAACGTAGAGGAGGCAGCAAGGAAGGATGGGTACGATCACAACTTGTTGACTCTCCTCTCATATGGTGCTGCGGCAGACATTCGTTTCCCGAGGCTCTACGAAGCCATTATTTCAGGACCGGTAGGTGGTATGCTGGGTGCCAGGGAGATTGCTGGGATGGTGAAGCGGGCCAATCTTGTCTGTGCTGATCTTGGCGGAACTACTTTTGATGTTGGCGTGATTGCCCATAATCTATTGCCGGTTAACAAGAGTCCCGATTTTGCCGGTCACAGGCTGAGGCTCCCAATGGTGGCTCTTGATTCTATAGGGGCAGGAACAGGTTCCGTGATTCATGTCGATGAGGTCACCAAGCGAATCACGCTCGGGCCGGAAAGCGCCGGCAGTGACGTGGGTACATGCTACATCTATCCCGAGATCACGATCGGCGATTTGGATCTTATCCTTGGATACCTGAATCCGGAGTATTTCCTTGGTGGCAAGGTAACACTTAACAAGGAAAAAGCCCTGGAAATGGTCACGGAACGGCTGGCCAAACCGTTAGGTCAGGATGTGTACGAGGTATCAGAGAAGGTCCTGGATATGATGCATGCCAACATGGTGGACCATCTGAACGCCATGTTGCTGTCCAGGGGATTGAATCCTGCTGAATTCACGCTGGCTTGTTATGGAGGAAGCGGCCCGCTTCATGCATGGGGTATTGAGCGTGGTCTTAAGATCAAGGAAACACTTGTATTCCCGTGGGGCGCTGCGTTTTCCGCCTTCGGGTGTGCTGCTGCCGAGTATTTCCATCGGTATGACAAAGCCGTGACATTTTTCCTGGCTCCCGCTATGACTGATGAGATAAAACTCATGCAGGGTCAAGGGTTGAGCATGGCCTGGCAAGAGCTCGAAAACCGTGCGTACGAGGAGCTTGAGGCGGAAGGTATCTCGCGGGATAAGGTTAGCTTCAGATACGGAGTATCCTGCCGCTATATCGGGCAGGTCTCGTCATGGGAAGCTCCGGTTATCAAAGGAAGAGTCGATACTGTCGAGGATCTTGATAATGTCATTGCCAGTTTTGAGCAGGTTTATACGTCTATCTATCCCATAGCGGCCCGTTATCCTGAAATTGGCTACCAGATAACAGAGGTCTATTTGGAAGCGATGGCAGAGAAAATCAGGCCGGTAATGCCGGTATATCGGCTCGGATCTAAAAACCCCCCGAAAGAGGCTTCCAAGGGGCAAAGGAAAGCCTACATGGACGGCAAATGGAAGGAATTCGACATCTGGGAGATGGATTTGCTGGAAGCAGGAAACCGGATTGATGGGCCCGCAATCATTGAGCATCCTATGACCACTCTGGTAATCCCGGCAGAGAACTACGTCCAGTTTGATGATCACAAGTTCATTTGGTATTGGAGCAAGTAGAAAGACATCGCGGAGGAATGTACTGCATCTCCTGGAATTGAGGAGGTCCAAGAATGGGCAAGTTGGATGGGAAAGTAGCTTTGATTACCGGAGCTGGATCGGGGATCGGACGAGCTACCGCCCTTCTCTTCGCAACTGAAGGCGCGAGGGTAGTAGTAGTCGATCGAGTGGCAGATGGTGGGATTGAAACAACAAAGATGGTAGAAGACGCTGGAGACGAAGCCGTTTTCATTCAAACTGACGTCTCTAAATCTTTCGAGGTGGAGAGGATGGTTAAAGAAACGCTTGTCACATATGAACGAATAGACGTTCTCTTCAACAATGCCGGAATTATGGGGACAATGGCCCTGACAGCAGAACTCACCGAGGAAGATTGGGACACCGTGCTTGACGTTAACCTGAAGAGCGTTTTTCTCTGTTCGAAAAATACCATTCCTGTAATGCTTCAACAGGGTAGCGGCGTCATCATCAATACAGCATCGGTTCATGGGCTGATCAGAGTGCCGGGTTGTCCCGCTTACGGGGCTTCCAAGGCAGGTATCGTTCTATTGACTAAACAAATGGCCGCGGAATATGCCAGGCAGAATATTCGGGTCAATTGCATTTGCCCCGGTTTAATCGAATCGGGAATAACTGCGCAGTACATCCCGGCACTTGAGCTTGATTATATACCGCAGGGTAGAGCAGGACAGGCAGAGGAGGTCGCTCGTGCTGCTCTCTACTTGGCATCCGATGATTCGACGTATGTGACCGGGGCGTCATTGGTGGTGGACGGTGGGTGGACGACCGAGGTAAGGATGCCTTTAAAAGAATTACCCACATAGAGGAGTGCGGAAGCAGTAGGTTTCTAACATCATAAAGCCCAATACTTACACAAAAACAGGAGGTGAAGGATGGAGTTGATATTCAAATTCTATGATTGAAAGCGCATGGGGACTGATGTCAGATCAAAGACACTAGCCGTGACAAGCGAGATCTCAATTGATAAGGAGGTTGAGCAATGAACATTTTAAAGAAACTGACATTCCTTGTTCTAGTAGTTCTGCTGGTGGCACTACCACTTTTGGCCGCCTGCGATGATGACGACGAGACGGAAGTGCCGACACCGACAGAGACACCTACTGCATCACCTACAGTCATACCTACCGAGACACCGACAGCACCACCAACAGAAACGCCGGTAGAGGACGTAAAGATCACCATTGGGAATATGTCCGACTTAACCGGCCAGGCCTCGCAGGCGATGACAATCGTTGATATGGCACTGGCAGACCTGGTCAGATACTTCAATGAAGAGAACATGATTCCCGGAGCTGAGCTTGAGATAGAAACATATGATACTCAGTGGAACCCGGCAAATGATATACCCGGCTATGGATGGCTCATGGAGAGGGGAGCAGACTTATTTGTTGCCGGCCTTTCGTCACCTCCGGTCACACTTAAGGATCGTCTCGCAGAAGATCAGACAGTCTTTCTCTCTTTGACCCATAATGATGCCATGGTGGAACCTCCGGGATGGGTGTTCTGCGTGTCTAGCCCACCTTCTACCCTGACACTCCTCAAATGGATCGCTGAGAACGATTGGGACTATGAAACATTGGGGCCGGCCAAGGTGGGAGCAGTTGGTTGGGTTGGCCCCTATGACGAGCCTCTGCATGGTGGACTAGAGGCATATGCCAATGCACACACAGAACAGTTTGAGTGGGTTGGGTCGTATGTGAATAATTTCGGTTTCACTTGGGGCCCGGAAGTAGAGGCAGTGAAGGATGCTGATTATGTGTTCTTACCGTCCACCGGTGGGGGGATTCCGACCTTCATACGGGAATATCGGGATGCAGGTGGGACGGCGAAGTTCATGGCATCCGATGCTCAGCCCGCCTTCCTTGGCTTGATACTGGATGCAGTTGGTTGGGAAGGTATTGACGACACGCTGTTCATCTTCCCGAATCGGTGGCAGACGGAAGATTATGAAATACCCAACCTGTGCAACGAACTCCTGAACAAGTATCATGATCCATCAGACGTCGAATCCATACAGTATGGTGGCATATCATACATTGGCTCATTCGGAATGTGGTACGGCTGCCTCAGTTTGTTGGCAGAGTCGATCAACACGGTAGGACCTCAGAACTGGACTTCAGCCGATCTCTACGATACCGCATCTGGTTTCTCCATGACTTTTGGTGGTTGCGAGGAATGGAACTGGACTGACACAAAGAGGACATCGTGGAACTACCTTGGCATATACGAGGCGAGCGCCGAGGCCCAAGACTTGGTCAGGAAGGATCCTGCGTGGTATCCGGTCCTTTATGAACCATAGAAATACACTGACTATGTCATATTGTTCCAATAAAGCCGGTCGGTAACGCGCCGACCGGCTCACGGAGAGGGCGTGAGTGGCACCAATCCGACCAGAATGAGCAGTGACCTATTGAGGGTTGAGAGAGTGCCTAACGAGGTAGGTTTGTTTCTGTCGGGCCTTTCTTCTTGGAGCAGCCTGTCTGATAATGAACCAATGTAGTTTGGCGCTTCTATCATCAGCAAGGAGATTTTGCAATGTCAGCTGTATTGTATGAGAAGAAAGGAAAGATCGCCTACATTACGCTAAACCGACCTGAAGCACTCAATTCTCTTAACCTTGACGCATGGAACGGACTAATAGAAGCCTGGATCGGTGTCAGAGATGACCCGGATATCTGGGTGGCGATTGTTACTGGAACCGGGGAGAAGGCTTTCTGCGCAGGACAAGATTTGAAAGAATTGAACCAGTGGATGATGATCCCGGAGGATCAACGTCCGCCAGTGCCGGTGCCTGACATTACCCCGATGCGAGGAATGGAGGTATGGAAGCCGTTCATAGCAGCGATTAACGGCATATGCACTGGAGGCGGTTTGGAACTGGCACTGGCTTGCGATATCAGTATTGCTGCAGATAATGCTCGACTGGGCCTTGCCGAAGTGAAGCAAGCACTGATTCCCGGCATGGGCGGCACCCAGAGATTGCCACGGGTGATACCTTTCCGAAAAGCTCTCGAAATGCTTATGACCGGGGACTTTGTCGATGCCCAGGAAGCCTATCGAATCGGACTTGTTAACCAAGTTGTTCCTTTATCTGAACTTATGCCAACGGCTGAAGCTCTGGCCCAACGGATTTGTGAAAACGGGCCACTGGCAGTGAGAGCCATCAAGGAAGCGGCATACCGAGGGCTGGGCATGAATCTTTCTGATAGTCTCCGGTTGGAGCAGGAAGTTCTCAGCAAACTCGCAGATACCGAAGACTTGAAAGAGGGACCCCGGGCATTCGCTGAAAAAAGAAATCCAGTATACAAGGCCCGATAGTAACTGTAAGAATCGGAAGAGAACATGGATTTTGAGCTGACCAGAGAACAGAAAGCTATCAGAGACGAGATGTTTGCGGTATGTGCGGATCTGGGTCAGAACGCACCAGTAGAGTTGACGGGAGCGCCTGAGGATAAGTGGCTTACCGACGAGGGATGGGAGTACAACAAGTACTGCTGGAAAGAGATTGCGAAACGTGGATGGATCTCAATTGATTGGCCAGTTGAATATGGCGGGCAAGGTCGATCCCGAATCTACAAGACTTTTCTGTCCGAGGCTATGGGTTACAACAGAATTTCTCATGATGCTGGCATGTGCGTTGTTGCCCCTACGCTTCTAACATTTGGTACTGAAGAGCAAAAGCATCGTTTTCTGCCACTGATCGCTTCGGGAGATACGCATTGGTGTCAGTTGTGGAGTGAACCTGAAGCAGGTTCTGATCTGGCGAATGTCACCACGAGAGGCGTGAAAGAGGGCGACTACTACATAATAAATGGTCAGAAGACGTGGACCACGGGTGGACACCGTGCCGATTGGGGTTTCATGATTTTTAGGACCGATCCCAACGCCAAACCGAAACATCGGGGACTATCCTACATACTCGTGGACATGAAAAGCCCAGGAATTACCGTGAGCCCACTGCCACAAATGAACTTTAAACACGGGTATAATGATGTCTTTTTCGACGATGTCAGGGTGCCGTCGGAAAATTTGATTGGTAAAGAGAATGATGGTTGGAAGGTAACTCGAGGTGCTATGAACTCGGAGCGTTCCGGCCTTGGCGTGCTGGCCAAATTGCAGCGATATTTGGATGTGTTGGTGCGATACTGTAATGAGACAGAAGCGAACGGTAAACGATTATCAGAAGACCCGATTATTCGCAACAGACTCGCTGAGATTGCCTGTGATTTAGCGGCCAGCAAGGCTCTGTCATATCGAATAATCTGGCTGCAAGATGCTGGAGGCGTGGGAGCATTTGAAGCTTCGGCGATAAAGATACGCAGTTCGGAGATATATATGAGTATATCCTACTTGGGAAACGAGATCATGGGTCCATATGGTCAGGTCAAAGACTCCAGGTGGTCCCCCCTGCAAGGCATTTTCGAGGATGAGTATCAATCAAATATGGCTCTGGCAATGGCCGCGGGGACCAACGAGATTCAGCGAAACATCATTGCCTGGGAAAGATTGGGCTTGCCAAGAATGAGGTAGATTCCCACAGGTGCAATATGGAAGTGGAGTTCTCAGAAACCCAGCGGCTTTTACGGGATTCGGCACGGAATTTCCTCGCTACCGAATGCCCCAAGGGCAAAGTGAGAGAGTTGGAGGAGGACCAGGGAAAAGGGTATTCCCCTGAGACATGGAAAAAACTGGTTAAGTTGGGATGGCTGGGTCTCATCATGCCGGAAGAATACGGTGGTGAGGGAATGACTTTTCAGGACTTGACTATAGTTATTGAGGAGATGGGTAGAAACATTTTCCCAGGGCCTTTCTTTTGCACAGTGATTACGGGGGGTATCCCAATTCTTGAGGCAGGAACCGAGGAGCAGAAGAGGGAATATCTGCCAAAGATCGCCACAGGGGATACCATCATAACTCTGGCACTTGTCGAAGGCATGAGGCCCTACACCCCTAAAGACATTGCCTGCAAGGCCACACCCGATGGTGATAGCTTCGTGATCAATGGCACCAAGCTGTTTGTTGAGATGGCCCATGTTGCCGATTACATAATCTGCACAACTCGAACTACATCCGATTCATCAGAGGACGGGACCAGCATTATTATCGTTAACGCGCACAGTCCCGGAATCCATGTTGAAGTAATGCCTACCATGGGCATGGACAAGCTTTGTGAGGTAAACTTCGAGAATGTAGCCGTCCCGAAAGGGAACCTTCTCGGTGAGCGAGACAAGGGGTGGCCTATTATCGAGAAGCTAATAAGCAAAGGGGCAATAGCCAAGTGCGCTGAGGTGGTTGGTGGTATGGAAGCAAGTATGGAAATGACCGTCAGTTATTCCAAAGAGAGAATTCAATACGATCGGCCAATCGGAGCATTTCAGGTGCTGCAACACTGGATGGCTGATATGTATATCGCTATGGAGACTTCCAGATACCTATGCTATAAGGCAGTATGGCTGGCTTCAGAAGGGAATCCTTGCGATAAGGACGCATCTTTGGCCAAGGCCTATATCAATGAGGCGTACAAATCACTAACTCAGAAGGCAGTGAGGATACATGGTGGTATGGGTACAACAAGAGACCATGATATAGGCCTCTATTTTAGACGGGCCAAGACTATGAGTATAGCATTTGGTGACACTAGTTATCACAGGAATCGAGTGTCCAATGGAATAGGCCTACGTAAATTGCCATCGTTGGACTGATGGAAGTTGAGACAATAGGATTTAAGAATTTTATGGTTCTATGACTAAGAAATCGTGGGAAATCACCGAATCACAATCAAGTCCTTTTGGAGCAGTGTCACTTTTCGATCGTGATTAGCTTCGAGTAATATCCTTTTGGAGTGATTCATGAAAACCAGAACCAAGGATCCGGGTGCACCGAGTTCTAAAGATGCGAGGTTCGCGTGTGGCTTGCTAACGGTTTTGAAGGAACATTGTTGTTTTTTTATATTGAAATATTCAATATAAAGGATCTATTATTACGATCACTCCCCTGAAGAGGCCCTATA
>JABMQN010000262.1 GCA_013203045.1 Chloroflexota bacterium | reverse complement strand
TGGATATATATTGATCATATTGCTTATCGGAATCGCAATACTCGGATGTAAGTCATCGCAAGATTCGAGCGAGAGCAGAGATGTTCTGTACCAATACTCTACACTTGGTTCTCTTCTAGCAGGAGTTTATGACGGAGACATAACGTATGACGAGATAAGGCAGCATGGTGATTTCGGATTGGGGACATTCAATGCTCTAGATGGAGAAATGATTGAAATTGATCATCAAGTTTATCAAATAAAGGCAGATGGCATAGCGTATCAGGTCGATGATGAGATGAAAGCACCCTTTGCGGTGGTAACCTACTTTGAGCCAGATCAGACAGTGTTATTGGATGAGACAAAGGACTACGATCAGTTGAAGGAATACTTGGATAGCTTATTGCCAACAGAGAACATACCTTATGCAATTATGTTAGATGGTACGTTCAGCTATATAAAGACAAGGAGTGTGCCCAGACAACAAAGGCCTTACCCTCGACTATTGGATGTGTTGGAAGGACAGCCGATATTTGAGTTTAACCAGATAGCGGGAGTGATAGTGGGATTTCGGCTTCCTGATTATATGGATGGAGCCAATGCAGCAGGGTATCATTTTCATTTTATTACCGATGATAGAAATGCAGGTGGACATGTGCTTGAATGTCAGACGCAGGATGTAAGGATAGAGATCGATTACACGGACGAATGGTATACCGTACTACCTGCGGACGATAATTTCTATGGTGTTGATATGTCAGATGACGAGTACCAGTAGTCTTTTATTTTCAGCTACTAATTTGCACTCAAGTTGCTTACCTCTTCCTCAAGACTTATAATGCATCCAAATGAAACCCGCTGATCTCATCTTCCTGACCGTTTTCAAGCGTTCGTGGTCAACTATCTATATAGACAATCGTCTTGTTGGCGTGATAGAATTGGCCACCTCATATTGATCATGGTCTACCCTATCAGTCATGAAGTCTTACATAATCGATTACATGGCAAGAGGTAATACATGAATACCAAAACACAATCCTCGCTAAATACGGAATTTCCATACAAGACAGACATTAAAACTGGTTCACCAAGGAAACTCTGGAGGTTTTTAAACGATTTCCTCGCTGACAACGAGTACGATACCCCAAAATACAAGGAACTAGTCACCAAGCCAGGGGATATTGATGGCACTGCTACGTTTAGCCATCGAACCAAAGGGTGGAAGGAACAGCAACGTCATAGGCCAATCTGGATGCCAATCGTTGGGTTCTTGTTGTGTCTAACAATCATCCTTATACCAAGCGGCATAAGATTAATAAAGCAAAGTACTGGAATGCTGAGGTTTGAACTGGAAATTGAGGTTGAGGGAGAGCTTTACCGAGCACGTGGAAGTGCAAAAGCGGGCACTGGAACATCAGAAGTACTGGACGTTGTAGCTGATGCGAGGATTGCTATGAATTGCATGGCAGGTAGAGCAGCGGACGAAGGCCTTGAAGCGAAATATTTAGACGTAACAGAAGTGAAACTTTTTGAATCTGAGATTGAGAAACTCAAGAAAGATATTGACGAACTTCTACAAAAGATAGTGTTGCCAGACATAGTTACTCCAGAAGTAGCCCATGAGTAAAATCTACTCAATCTCGAAAAATCTAACGAATGTCACTGGGTAGTTTTCGAGATGGGAGGTGAATGATGGAATTTGTAGCATTCGGAGTAATCACGATACTTATAATCTGGTTACTCGCAGACCAGTGCAATAAATGGGCTAAGGACAGGAACGCCAGACTGAATGGCGAAGTTGAAGAACCCGAGGATGGCTATCTGGTCAGACTCTGGAAGAGAAGAAGGTAACTACGGATAATTCAAAGGTGCCACTGACAGTTTGTCATACGCCTTATCCCGGACTTTTTTAAGGCTTGAGCGGAACTGGATGGCTTCCTTTGGGCCGAGTTCCTCAACCGGAATAGGTTTTGTTTCATCAATGTCTTTTTGCCATCATTACCTTCGCCTCGAATGTCAGAACAGGTTCATCCTTTTGATTCGATACCACACTATTAAACCGAACTACTCCCCGATCTGGCTTTGTCTGCGATTCTCGCTTTTCTATTACCGTTGATGACATGATCAGTGTATCTCCGGGGCGGACTGGATTTGGAAATTCCATATGATCGTAACCGAGTAAACCCAATGAAACCATCGTATACTCGAACTGATGCCCCAACCAGTCAGTGATGGCCATTGTATAGATGCTGGGGGCAGTGATCCCGCCATAGATTGATGCCTTTGCTGCTTCCTCATCTACGTGAAAAGGTTGTGGATCCCACTTCCTGGCACAGGCAATCATTTCTTCCTTATCTGCTATGTAACTTTGGGCAATTTCAGTCTGGCCAACCTCATAATCCTCGAAGTATTTCAGTTTCATACTGTAATCCTTTCCGGCAATTGATATACTTTCTCGTGCTTCAAGATTGATTTACCCTACTAACCCACCGTATACGTCCCAGTCCCCACAGCAATCAATATATTTTCTTCATTCCTTAATTCCATCCGTGTGACTGCCACCTTGCCACCAGTCCGAAGTATCCAGCCGGTAGCAGTAAATTGCTTACCGGAACCCGGACGTAGATAATCAATTCGCATATCAATAGTCCCAACCTTGCTCAATTTCTCCATCTGTTTATCAAACGGTTTTCCCTTGACCCTTTTGAACACGCTCAGAAACACCACATGCC
>JABMQN010000261.1 GCA_013203045.1 Chloroflexota bacterium | reverse complement strand
GAATAGTCTCACTGGCTCCGAGCAACACTGAAATAATATTTGCTTTGGGACTTGGCGATAATTTAGTTGGTGTTACCGAATATTGTGATTACCCTCCGGAGGCTGAAGAGAAAGCGAAGATCGGAGGATTTTCGACGGTTGATATGGAGAAAGTGATTGAGGTGGCTCCGGACCTGATAGTGGCTACAAGTATGCACGACGGATCGGTTACCCCGGAACTTGAGCGGCGCGGGCTGAAGGTGATCACATTGGCCCCTGAAACCTTGGCTGAGGTACTTGATGGCATCATCGAAGTTGGCGCTGCAACCGGAAAAGAGGAAACGGCTTCCGAGTTGGTTGCTCAGATGCAAGAGAGGATTGATGCCATCATCGAGAAAGTCGAGCCGATGTTGGGAGAAGACAAACCCGGCGTTATGTATGTTACCTGGCACGATCCCATATGGACGGTTGGCAACGGCACTTTAACCCACGAGCTGATTGAAATCGCCGGTGGTGAGAATGTGTTTGCCGATGGAGACGGAAATATGGAAACCGACCTGGAAACAGTAGTGTGGCGGAATCCCCAGGTGATTCTGGCATCGATCGGGCACGGTTCTGCTGAAGATTCACCGGTGACGTGGGCGAACGCAGAAGACAGGTTGGCCGAACTCGATGCTCGCAAAGATGGCAGAGTGTATGAGATTGACGCGGACCTGGTTACTCGCCCCGGACCTAGGCTTGTTGAAGGATTGGAAATAGTAGCTGAATATCTCTACCCGAGTGTATTCACAGAATAGACCTGGAACCGAAGCAAATATGTCGACTGATTTACCCGAGTCTTCCCAAACCAAAATGCCCCGAGCACCGCATGTCCTTCGCTGGCGCAGTCGCTTGTGGGCTATGGGAGGGCTGGTATTGCTGCTAGCGGTAGCTATTGCTTTGGCCACTTCCGTTGGTAGTGCTGATATCTCCTTTTTCACTGTCTGGAAAATACTCTTTTCCAAGCTGCCTTTTATTAATATCGACTACAAAGGTGATGAGAGGATCGAGGATATCATTCTCACCATCCGGCTTCCACGAGTAGTTCTGGCTGGATTGGTGGGAGCTTCCCTTGCTGTGGCTGGAGCGACATATCAAGGTCTCTTCCGTAATCCGCTGGCTGATCCGTACCTGATCGGCGTATCCCAGGGAGCCTTACTGGGAGCGGTTATTGGCTTTCTGGTTCCCGGGATCGGGGACAACCTGACCGATTTTGGAGTTGTTCCTACTCTGGCTTTTGTTGGAGCCATGGGGGCCGTGATAGTTGTCTACTTTATTGCCCACAGCGGGAAGAGTCTTCCGGTCACAACTTTGATTCTGGCAGGGGTAGCGCTGGGTGCCTGGCTTTCGGCCATAAGCCATTATTTAATGCTCCAAAGTGACGATGGAAAACTCCACGCGATTGTCTCCTGGATGTTCGGTCATATCGATGACGAATGGAACCAGGTTTTAACAGTTCTCCCCTTCGCTCTAATTGGAATTTTTATCATCTGGCTCTATGCCCGGCCTCTCAATGTAATGCAACTGGATGAAGAACAGGCGCAACAATTAGGTGTAAATATCGAAAGGACCAAACTAATCCTGCTGGCTTGCTCAACTCTGATTACAGCGGTATCGGTGGCTTTTTGCGGAATCATCGGATTCGTGGGAATCATTGTGCCCCATGCAGTGCGGCTTATCTGGGGTCCGGACCATCGATTCCTGCTACCACTGTCCACGCTCGTAGGGGCGATATTTCTGATTATGGCAGATACGGTTGTCAGGACTATCACCGATCCTGAATCGATACCAATCGGAGTGATAACTGCCTCTGTAGGAGCGCCGTTCTTCCTATTTTTGCTGTGGAAGAAAAAACGGGGCACTTTCTTCTGAGAAGTTAGAGAAAAACAATGCTCAAGCTGGAAAACATCAGCCTTGGCTATGGCAAGCAGACAATATTGACGGATATCAACCTTTCCGTCGAGCGTGGTGAGATGCTGGGTGTAATCGGCCCCAACGGTTCGGGGAAATCCACGCTGATCAGGGGCATTTGCCGGTTGCTTGTTCCGAGGAATGGACGCGTGTTTGTTGATGGTAAGGATGTGGCCGGTATAAGCAGAAGTGAGCTGGCTCGGATTGTTGCAGTAGTGCCGCAGACTCCAAACCTCCCCGATACATTCACTGCTTTCGAGATTGTCCTCATGGGGCGTACTCCTCATCTGGGAAGATTCCGATTTGAGGGCAACAGAGATTTCGATATCGCCTGGAAAGCGATGGAAATAACCAATACACAATCATTTGCTGAACGAACCATGGGCCAACTATCCGGTGGGCAAAAGCAACTTTTAACCATCGCCAGAGCCCTTGCCCAGGAGCCGAAACTCATTCTTCTTGATGAACCTACGGCCCATCTCGATATCAACTATCAGGTAGAGACCCTGGACTTTGTGAAGGGATTGTGTTTCAAACAGAATATCGCGGCAGTGGCTGTTTTGCATGACCTGAATCTCGCTGCCCAATACTGTGACCGACTGGTACTCCTGAGCGGCGGGAAAATTCATGCGGAAGGTTCTTCGCAGGAAGTGATAACAGAGCAGTATATTAAAGAAGTCTATGGAGCGAATGTTTGCGTATATCCGCATCCGGTTAACAGTCTGCCTACTACAGTAATCTTGCCCGGCGAAGGTAGCCAAACGGGCGGATAGGAAGAATTCCTCTTATGGATGCTCTGCTGATTTTACTCCTCGCGATCGCGATTGATCTCGTTTTTGGTGATCCTCCCACACTTGTTCATCCTGTCGGATGGATGGGGAAACTGATCTCACTCTTAGAAACAATCGCTCCGAAAAGAAGTGCAAAAACGCAATTTGTATATGGAGTAGTGATAGTTGTGACAGGTATCGCTGTCTTTTCGTTACCTGTTTATTTTCTCTTAGAATACCTTGATGATCGTTACAGTGTTTCTGACATTGTTATTGGGGCGTTGTTATTGAAATCCACTTTCTCGATAATCGGATTACGCCGATCAGCTTTACGAGTGAAAAGTAAATTAATGAACAATAACCTCAAAGGTGCACAAAATGATATGGGTGCACTGGTTAGCCGTAATACGGAAGAGTTGGCTGAGCCTCTAATAGTTGCCGCTACAGTGGAGTCGGTTGCTGAAAACATATCTGACAGCATCGTAGCTCCTCTGTTCTGGTTCCTGATTCTTGGCGTACCCGGAGCGATTGCCTATAGAGTGGTGAACACTTTTGATTCGATGATCGGCTATCGAGGGGAATATGAGTACCTCGGAAAATTTGCAGCCAGATTGGATGACGTGCTGAATTACGTTCCGGCCAGGCTCACCGGCTTGATGATCGTATTAGCCACGTTTTTCTCTCGAAAAAACACGTCTGCGGCCTGGAGAGTTATGGTTAGCGATCATTCTAAAACTGAGAGTCCCAATGCGGGCTGGCCCATGAGTGCTGCCGCAGGTGCGCTTGGTGTGCAATTAGAGAAGATCGGACACTATAAACTGGGAGAAAAAAACAGCGAACTTTCGTTTCATAAAATCGATGCCATGTTGATGTTAATGTATCTTGTGACTGCGATCTGGATTCTGCTATGCTTGGCTATTGAGGGGGTGCGATTTGCCCTTACGTCCTAAGCCTGAAGTAGAGAAACTCGAGACCTGCCCGCACGGCGGGCCCGATTACGCTGAGTTGGAGCGGTTGGGATTTTCACCGGATGATGTACTTGATTTTAGTGTAAGCGCTAATCCGTTTGGTCCACCTCCGGGTATCGAAGAGGCTTTGAAGTCCGCTGTGATCGATCGCTATCCGGATTCAGACTCAACCAAGTTCAGACGTATTCTGGCCAAAAACCTTGATATAGACCCCGAGAATATCATTGTTGGCAATGGGTCCATGGAGTTGATCCGAATGGTTGCATCGGCCTATCTCGGAAAAGATGATTCTGCTCTTATCATTGAGCCTACGTTCGGAGAATACGAGGTCGCATGCCGGATTGCTGGTGCAAAGATAATCAAGTACCAAATGCGAGAGGAAGATGGCTTCAGCTTAAAGGTGAATGATCTAGCGGATTCCATTCAGCGCAATCGACCAAAAGCGGTCTTTCTATGCAATCCTAACAATCCTACCGGGCAGTATCTCGATCGAGGAACCATCGAGCAAATCCTTTCTACCTGTGACGATACACTGTTGATTCTGGACGAAGCGTACATCAGCTTCACTGAAAATCCCTGGCGGTCTCTCGACTTGGTTGATCACCACAATCTCATTGTCTTCCGTTCGATGACCAAGGATTATGCACTGGCTGGTTTGCGCCTGGGATATGCTGTGGCCAGTCTTGAGATTGTCAACACACTTAAAAAAGTCTGTCCGCCGTGGAATGTCAACGCAGTTGCTCAGTTAGCAGGGATCATAGCCAGTAAAGATACAGTATATCTTCAGCATAGCCAGGAGGATATCCGGAAGGCACGAGATTTCCTTGGGGAAGGGCTTGCTAAATTGGGATTGAATTCTTTGCCAACTCAGACTCATTTCTTCCTGATTAAAGTAGGGAATGCTACCCGGTTCCGTGGTGAGTTGCTCCGGTATGGTATTATGGTCAGAGATTGTGGGTCATTTGGCTTACCAGAGTATATTCGCATTGCCACGCGCAGCCTGCCAGAGTGCGAGAGACTCATCGAAGCAATTAAGAAAAGCCGAGAATGAAGAAGCTGTTTTTCTTTGGGCTGATCGTGGTGCCAGCGTTGGCTACTGCCCTTTTGTGGGTGTTGATAACTGATGGCATTTCGTGTCTTAAGGATTCTTCCGATGTTACGGTTACGGTCAAAAAGATAACCCTAAGCGAGGTATCATTTGCAACGAGCACGGTCGAAGTGTCCGTTCAAGTCGAGAATGACAATGTGGTGGGAGCCACTCTTGAACGGATAGAGTATGATATTTATCTTGGGTCCAAAGATAAATGGATATGGCTTGGGCGTGGTGAAAGAGGGGCTTTAGACATTGGAGCCAGTGATGTTGAGGATTTTCTAGTCACGACTATTATTGATAATAGCCAGCTAGTCGATGTTATTACGGGACGTATTCTTGGTGGTGAACCAACTGAAATGAAGGTGGATGGACGTGCCTGGTTTAAGGTGGGAACAGTTTCAGTTGAAGTGGAATTCGATGCAAAAGATATTGATCCATACAAGCCACTGTTAGAGGATGAAAATATCATAACTGAACCGGTTGAATCAGGAACTGAAGGGGAGATAAGTGAGTAAAGGGCTTGTTCATATATACACAGGCGATGGCAAAGGCAAGACAACGGCGGCTTTGGGACTGGCGCTTCGCGCAGCGGGGCAGGGTCTCAGGGTAATCGTTATCCAGTTCCTTAAAGGTGATTCTGACTGTGGGGAGCATAAATTCACCTTAAAACATCAGCCTTTCGAAGTAGTACAATTCACCGAAGGAAACTGTTTCACTCTGCCGCCCGAACAGTTGCGAAATGATGTGGAAAAGACGATGGATTTCATCGCAGAGACGATGGCCAGCGGTAGGTATCAAATGATCATTCTGGATGAGATATTCATCGCGATAAAAAGGGGATTGCTGGATACTTCCCGAGTAATCGACCTGATACGCAACAAACCCGATTCAGTTGAACTGGTGCTTACTGGGCGAAATGCACCCCCGGAAATCATGGAACTTGCCGACTATGTCACCGAGATGCAAATGAAAAAGCATCCGTACACAAATGGGATTAAAGGTCGCAAAGGTATAGAATATTAATATGGAGTATGCGGTAGTTAAACTACCGCACTCCAAACAAAAATACATGTCAGAGCACATCACCATCCAGGAATATCCCATCTTCGGAAAAGGCATTTTTAAAAAGCACCCTGCCCTTTTCAATCCGTATTTTCGAAATACTCCCGACCACCAGAAGAAAAAATACCAGAAAGCCCGGGAAAGCCTTCCCAAATATGAGGGAAAGTACAAATGGCCGGTAATCGAGGGCCCCGGTTTTTGCGGAACCACCCATCCCGGCGCGGGGAAAATATTCAACGGTGTCATGACTGGCGCAACCAATCCGGTCTATAACAGCGACTGTCTGTATGTAAACACCTCACAAAACGTATTCGCCATATCCGATCCTCCCGGAGTTACCACCTTTTCCCGAGGGCTCATCACAGGACTCGATAAACTCCTGCAAACAGAATCGGTTGAGAACCTCGAAACCTTGATCAATGAGGTCAATAGAAACGCTGGAACCGGATTGAGAGACCGGGCAACACTGGCACTTATCCATATTCCATGGGGTAGCTCTAAAGCCTTGTTTGTATTAGCTGGAGACTCGATCTTATTTCACGGTAATACGATTCGGCAAAATATATCCAGGCTGGAAGCAGTGCCGAATCGCTGGGGAACTCCCAATGCGTACTTCAAACTTCAACAGATTGATATTGCAGAAGGTGATTTCTTTGTTCTTGCCAGTGATGGAATCACCTCTGTCCGCCCTCCCGGTAATGATATCAAGCTTGATGAGGTCGTTTTGAACCTGACAATTAATGACCCGGACAATTTTGCCTTAAATGTTTCCACAACATGCAACGAGATTGTCGAAGAAACGGACGCCAGTCGAAAGAGGACCATTTTTGGTGGCGGTGATGATATTTCTGCAATCTTGGTCGATCCCCAAAGACTGCAACCCACCGATCCCAACGAAAGTTACATCCTTGGCGGGTACGTAAATACATAAGACGCCTCACCGAGGCGTCTCTACGAGTGGTTTGAAACCGAATTCATAGGGATCAATAATTGGACAGATCAAATCCATTTGCACAAAAAGAATTCGCGCGGAAGGATTCGAGGATTGTGCATGGCAAACCCGATTTTACGATCATATCATTCGAAATGAAGAAGAACTGCATCAAATTCGCTGGTACATTCTGAATAATCCTTTAAAATGGGAAAACGACCGGAATAATCCAGCCAACCTTCATATGTAATGTAAAGACGTCTTGGCGGAACGTCTCTACGGGTGGGTGCAAAACAATGACATTGAATTCTAACACACCTCGACTCATCATCGCTGGCACTGAGAGTGGTGTTGGCAAGACCACCATTGCCACCGGTATCATGGCCGCCCTCAAGAATCGGGGGCTGAGAGTTCAACCTTTCAAAGTCGGGCCAGATTATATCGATCCGACCTACCACGCTTTGGCTACCGGATTACCCTCTCGCAATCTGGATAGCTGGATGCTTTCCCACGACGCTATTGCCGAACTGTTCGAACGAGCCGCCCGGAAAGCCGATGTGTCAGTGATCGAAGGAGTGATGGGATTATTCGATGGCCACAGTGGATCGGATGAAGAGGGAAGCACTGCAGAAGTTGCCAAGATTTTAAGTGCTCCTGTTGTGCTAATTATAAATGCTGGAAAGATGGCTCGTAGCGCAGCGGCTGTGGCATTGGGTTACGCAAGATATGATCCTGTATTAGATTTGGAGGGGTTTATAATTAACAATGTCGGAAGCGAACGGCACTTCGAGTGGGTAAAGGAAGCTATCGAGCAGGCCACTTCGATTCCGGTTTTGGGCTATCTACCCAAGGATGCCCAGTTTGAGATGCAGGAGCGCCATCTCGGATTAATCCCCACCGTCGAAAATGTAGGGGATCGATTCATTGAACCCTTGTGCCGGCAGATTGAAAAAACACTCAGTCTAGATCAACTGGTTGAAATCGCTCGCTCCGCCAAACCTGTCCCGGCACATGGCCATGTGCCCCTACTTTTTCCCATCAACCCCCTTCTCCAAACTGTAAACATTGCCTATGCTTGGGATGAAGCTTTCAGCTTCTACTATCAAGACAACCTCGACCTATTGGAAGCCTACGGCGCCCGACTCATACCCTTCAGCCCGCTCGATGATAAGGCTCTACCATTGGATACTCAAGGAGTCTATATCGGCGGTGGCTTCCCTGAGATATATGCCGAACGTTTGAGTAAAAATCAGGCCATGCTCGATTCGCTTCGAGAAGCAGCTGATAAGTGCATTCCCATTTATGGTGAATGCGGTGGGCTGATGTACCTTTCCCAAGGGATCACCGATTTCGAAGGCAATCGCTACCAAATGGTAGGATTGGTGCCCTGCGAATCGATAATGAAAAACAGACTTACTCGAATGGGATACGTTGAGTTTGAACTTAATCAGGATACAATCCTGGGTTCTAAAGGGATGAGATTGAGAGGCCACGAGTTTCACTGGTCGGAGATGGAAGGGCAATTGAGTTCACCAGCGAACCGTATCATACATCCTCGAACCGGAAACGAGGGTTTTGTTAATGGTAATGTTTTAGCTTCGTACGTACATCTGCACTTTGGCACTGACCCTAATTTGGCTAGTAATTTCATCGAATCATGTCAGCAGTGGGCATCTGCCAGATGATTTTTGACAAGCCTCAATCAGACTGGTTATACTAAAAGCTGAAAATTGAATAGAAATCTGTCGGTTTCCGCCTTTCGCGGATGAAAAGGGAAACCCGTAGGAATCGGGTGCGGTCCCGCCGCTGTAACCGGAGACGAAACCTGAAAATAAACCACTGTTCCGTTTCAACGGAATGGGAAGGGATCAGGGAGTAGGAAGACCCGGGAGCCAGAAGACCTGCCGGCAGATACGTGAACAGCCTTCGAGGCAAAGGTACACGGGAGATGGCAAATCCCTAAAGCCAGAAATTGGTTTTGGGGATTTTTTTGTTTGTCACAATAAATATTATGGGAGAGAAAATGGCAAAATCATATCAGGAAGCAATTCAGTCCATAAAACCTTTGGATGAAACGGCGATGCAAGCTGCCCGTCAGAGGCAGGATGAGCTCACTAAACCGGTAGGTGCCCTTGGAAGAATGGAGGAACTATCCATTCAGATCGCAGGTATCACTGGAAATCCGCGGCCTAAGATCAAAGAGAAGGCCATCATTGTGATGGCGGCGGATCATGGAGTGGTCGCTTCAGGCGTTAGTCTCTATCCACAGGAAGTGACTGCCCAGATGATGCACGGTTTTCTAGCGGGTACCGCCGGGATTAACGTTCTTTCCCGTCATATCGGAGCGCGTGTGGTTGCGGTGGATATGGGAGTGATCGGAGGATTCGAACCTCATCCCAACCTGATTTGCAAAATGATCGATTTCGGAACAAAAGACATGACGCAAGGTCCCGCCATGACGCAGCAACAAGCCATTGATGCCATCGAATCCGGTATCGATGTAGTCGAAGCTGAGATTTCCAAGGGGCTTGATATCGTAGGGACTGGCGATATGGGCATCGGCAACACCACTGCATCGGCTGCCATCTGCGCTGCCATTACAGGTAAACCGGTCGCACAAGTCACCGGACGCGGCACTGGCCTGGGCGACGAACAATTAGCTGACAAAGTGAAAATGATTGAAAAAGCACTGGAGGTCAATAAGCCCGATCTGAAAGATGCTATCGACGTGCTGGCCAAAGTTGGTGGATTCGAGATCGGCGGGCTGGTCGGGGTTATCTTGGGAGCAGCAGCCAATCGTATCCCGGTAATCATAGACGGATTCATCTCCGGGGCAGCGGCTCTGATTGCTGCTACTTTGTGTCCGCAGGCCACGGCCTACATGATTGCCGGGCACCAGTCGGTTGAGATAGGTCATCGAGCCATGTATGATCATATGAAACTGGAACCAGTTCTTAACCTGAACATGCGTTTGGGCGAAGGAACCGGTGGAGCACTGGCCATGAGCATCGTAGAGGCATCGTGCAAGATTCTGGACGAAATGTTCACCTTCGCTGAAGCCGAGGTGGCTGGGGCAGATAAGGAAGTAAAATGAACCACAGAGGGAATAGTTGATGGTTCTGTTGTTGATGGTTGATGGTTGGTTATCTGTTGAAAGTAGTGGGTGGAACTATCAACCGTATAACCATTAACCTGGACCTCTGTGACCTTCGTGTACTTCGTGGTGATTAATATAAGGTGAAGGAGCAATTTTGGGTTTCTGGACCGCATGGCAATTCCTAACCATATTCCCTGGACCATCGATTAAGGACGAAAAGGGGCGAGGGCTTGGTTCCTCACTCCCCTGGTTCCCTATCATCGGGCTTATCCTGGGAGGGATCCTGCTGGGACTGGATCAGTTATTCGATCTCTTCCTTCCGCCATTCCTTAATAGTGCACTCATCCTTGTTACATTGGTGATTCTCACCGGAGCACTCCACCTTGATGGTTTCATGGACACCTGCGATGGATTCACAGTGAAAACTTCGGCTGCTGATCGGCTTAAGGTCATGGCCGATAGCCGAGTGGGAGGGTTCGGAGTAGCGGGAGCGTGCTGCCTCGTTTTACTGAAATTCGCCGCTATCATTTCTTTACCTGTAGACCTGCGGGCAGTGGGACTCCTGCTGATGCCGGTACTGGCCCGATGGAGTGTGGCCTATGCCATACTGGCCTTTCCTTCGGCACGAAAAGGCGGGCTTGGCGACTTCTTTAAAGAGAATACAGGCTGGATAATGCTGCCTATCGTCACCATTATCACAGTGGGGATCGCGGTGGGATTATTGAGCTGGATCGGACTGGTGCTGATGGCTGGGATTTGGATCGTGACCTTCTTGATTGCCAAGGGACTAAGCACTCTGCTCGGAGGTCTTACCGGTGACACCTACGGAGCAATCATCGAACTTTTAGAGGTGGCCATCCTGATTGCCATTGTTATAATAGGGGAAGCGGGAGGAAGCAGTTGGCTAGACTTATCCTAGTAAGACATGGGCAAACAGAGTGGAATCGTCTGGGGCGCTATCAGGGCCAATCGGATATTGAATTGAATGAAACCGGTCTCAAGCAGGCACAGCAAACTGCCGAGCGGCTCGCTGCAGAAAAAATCGATGCTGTCTACTGTAGTGACCTCAAGCGTGCTCGCCAGACTGCCGAAATCATCGCATCAAAGCACAATATGGTAGGGGCGATTCATGAATCGCCCCTACTCAGGGAGATGAACTTCGGTGATTACGAGGGACTGACCTTTGACCAGATGGATCCGAAGTTCCAACTTATCTTTAGTGCAGACCCATCATGGAGAAGCAGTGGGCCAAACGTCCGTGCTCCTAATGGTGAAAGCATCGCCGATCTGGCTGCGCGCATTCAGAAATTTACCCGTGAAATATTGGAAATACACACCACTGATGAAACAGTCCTCATCGCGGCGCACGGTGGACCATTACAAGTGATGGTCTGCCATTTTATGGAGATAGGTTTTGAGCACTGGTGGCAAATACGCTTGAGCGGTGCTTCAGTTTCCATCGTGGAAACATATCCTCAGGGAAGTTCGATTGTTCTGCTCAACGGGATCAGCCATTTAATGTAGCTGACCAGTTCACTATTGTTTTACTCCAATCTGGCTTCACGTCGGAGTTCCTGAAGACAGTCCGGGCATTCGATCTTGTCCAGCGCGTTTCTAAAGTGCAGCGGACATGGACTGAACAACTCCTGAGCCACCTTCCGTAGCGCTGCGCTGGCGATGGCCTGATATGCTTCCGAATGCTCGGGATCGGGGTGGATTTGCTCTTCGACGATCACTTCTTCTATCTCTTCTGGTGTGAGTAGAAACATGCGTACTTCCTGTTTAGATCATTTCCTCTGGAACAACTTGTATCTCTTAATAGCCCCGGCTAGAATAAAAATGAGTCCGAGTCCTCCAACTACATAGTTAAGTGTTGCAATTCCTGCCACCAGCCAGGACCATCCTAAAATATATATTAGGTCGAAATTTCTTCCCCCTTGCCTTTGGGCAGATTGACTTGATGTGATGATGATCACTACGCCCCCGATGGCTACAGCTGCTGTAAGTCCTATCAGTATCTGAGTAGTAGCATCACTCATTTTGTGTAACCTTCTTTAGTAGCATATTTGGGATTGTTATAACAAAGCTGGAATTGGAATGTTTTTCACTCAATATTTTCCACATATTACACAACAAGATAGCAATAGTCAAGAAGAAAGGATTGTCTCTTTGTCTGATGAAGCAGAAATCCCAACGATGCAGTGTATTCTTCTCACAAAAATGTCACGTGACTGCTTACACGAGGATTCGTATTTGGTTATGTGCCAGCTAGTAGTATTGACAAAGATTATTAAGCCTAATAAACTCATCATGACTCAGGATTGCCAGCGTTACTGGTGATTGAGCCGAGTTATAGAAGGGGTTTTGCGAAGGAGGAAAAGATGAATCGATGTGCAATTTTACTGGTACCGCTACTTGTTATAGTACTAATATTTGGTGCGATGGGGTGTGGTGGTGGTGATGATGATGATGGTGATGGAACGGTAGAACCAACGAGTGAACCAACCTCAGAGCCAGGTGGTGAGGTGGTCATCAAGATTGGCAATCTCACTGACATTACCGGGGCCACTGCGAAAGCGGATGAATTGATAAACCTGGCATTGGCAGATTTGGTCAAATATTATAATGATGGAAACCTGATCCCTGGGGCGAGGTTGGAGGTGCTCGATTATGATACGGGATATGATCCAGCAAGATATCTTCCGGGTTACGAGTGGCTCAAAGAAAAGGGTGCGGATTTGATATTTACCCCTGTACCAGGTTCCCCCGAAATCCTCAGGCCACGGCTTGAAGACGCAGGGATGGTCATGTTTACTCCATCTGGGAACAAGGATGACCTAATACCGCCAGGTTACATCTTCATGCCCACTACCATTCCGGAGGATAATGCCTATACCTTACTTAAATGGATTGCTGAGAACGATCCGGATTTCCCCACTGATCGACCTGCCAAGATTGGAGCCGCAGGGTGGTTCACGCCTTATAACCTGGCACTTCATGATGCAGCGGAGCAATATGCTCATGCCAATACAGACCAGTATGAGTGGGTAGGTTCTTATCACAATGATTTCAGCTGGACTTGGGGCCCAGAGGTGGATTCGCTCAAAGATTGCGATTATGTAATGCCACCCATACATATGGGGAATTTTGTAAGAGAATATCGAACCGCAGGTTATGACGCGAAGCTTCTCGGTACCGGTGCACAGGCAGCTTTCCTCTATCTGATACACGATGCACAATTATGGCCGGAGATAGATGGCATGCTATTCTTCGGGGTATCTGCGTGGTGGAATGATGATACCGAAGGGGCACGATTTATGAAAGACCTTCTCTTTGATAATCATCCTGATCAGGCTGAGCAAATCATGCGAGATGGTGCTGCATATGGAGCAGTAGATGCTATAAACCAGATGATTGAAATCATACAGGATGCTGTGGAAGCCGTAGGGGCAGAGAATTTCGATTCTGATGCCCTCTATGCAGCGGCACAATCGTATTCTTCTTCTTCGGAGGGAGTGGTGCGTGCCTCCTTCAGTGAGACCAAGAGGGCTTCAGTAGATCGACTGGCGATATATGAGGCTGATGGTAATGCGAAGGACTTGTTCCAGGTGAGCGATGGGCTTTATGAGGTGGTGCGGGAACCGTAGGGCTAGTATGTAAGTGTAAATCCTCTGGCCTGTACTGGCCAGGGGATTTGCTTATTTCCCCCAACATACATGTACTATATCCAGTTCCGAACCGCATCCTTCGTAAGATTCGGTTTAAGTATTATTAGCCCATTTTTGTATGTTTAGTCAATCATTGTCGTTAGACAATTGAGGAGATAAGAGAATGAACAAAGTCTTACCGAGCTTTGAAGAAGCTATAGCAGGCATTCCCGATGGAGCAAGCATTGCTCTGAACAACTGGGGGCTTGCCGGTGGCCCGCAAAACCTCATTCTGGCGCTCAGGGAACGGGGAGTCAAAGATCTTACGGTGATGACACAAAACTTCATGTACACACCCTTTCCTGAAGAAGTTGTGGTGATGCCTTTCATGCTTCTTCCCCAGATGAGAAAACTGGTTGCTGGCTTTTTTGCTGCTGCATCGCGATATGCTGACACAACAAACCTGCCCAGTGAATTCATTGAGAAGGAAAAAGAGCTCGAAAAGGAAGTAATAGGTCATGGTAATTTCACTGCAGTACTTCGGGCAGCTGCCGGTGGAATGGGCCCTTTCTATAGCCCTGTTGGAATCGGGACAACTGTTGAGGAAGGTAGAGAAAAACGAAATTTCGATGGTAAAGAGTATATCCTTTTTTCACCTCTTCAACCGGATTTCGCTTTTGTAAGGGCTGATAAAGCTGATAGATATGGTAACCTGACTTATAACGGTACCTGTAGATGTCTCAATCCGGTTCTGGCAATGGCCGCGAAAACAACCATTGTAGAAGTGGATGAACTTGTAGAGCCCGGAGAATTTTCCCCGGAAGAAATTGTCACTCCGGCTGCATTTGTGGATAGAATCGTTGTAAATGAAGTAGGTGGTAGAGGGAGTTACGAATACACTATGAAAAAACTTCATGAACTGCTTTCAATACCCGAAGTCAGGGGTGCTATTATCGGCGCGGCCAAGAAGTTTGTTGATGACGGGGAGGATAACTAATGAAAGAGAAGCTTTCTGAAGAAATTATGGCGCTTAGGGCCGCTAAAGAGTTTCAAGACGGAAATATTATAAATCTGGGTGCGGGAATACCGAATCTTTGTGCCATGTTCATTCCGGAGGGCCGGAACATAATGTTCGAATCGGAAAATGGTGCTCTTGGTTACGGTGGCATCATTATGGTGGACGAATTCGAGAAAGTAGAAATACAACATATTGATGCTGGAGGAAGGTATTTTCTTCCCAAAGAGGGCATGTCATTCTTCGATATGGGTACTTCCTTGGATCTGATGAGAGGCGGTCGTTTGGACATCACTTGTCTCGGTGCTTATCAAGTCTCTGCAAAAGGAGATTTAGCAAACTGGGCAATCCCTGGAGATATTAGCGTTGGAATAGGTGGGGGGATGGATCTGGTTTATGGTTCGAAGAGAGTGATTGTAATTATGGAGCATGTAACCAAGAATGGTGAGTTCAAGATATTGAATGAATGCACTTATCCGGTGACAGGAAAAAAATGTGTGAGTGTACTTGTCACGGATATAGCTGTTATCGAACCAACAAAAGAAGGCCTGGTTCTCAAAGAATATGCACCTGGCTGGACTGCGGAAGAAATCCAGAAACTGACCGAACCAAAACTCCTTCTGGCTGATGATCTGAAGGAGATCGAGTTATAGACTAATCAGCAATTCTGGTAATACCGGTATTACCAGAAAATGACGACGTTTGAAGATACATCCCATATCTCACGGGATTTCTATTAAAACCTCATGTACGGAACCCGCGGAGGTTGTCCCGTCCGGATGATGGATTAGTTGCCACCAGTAAACAATGAGCTCTGTTTCATTTTTTACGATTCCCCTTTTAGCACTCTGTCCGGATTCGATGCTAGGGTAATCAGCGCACTGTTCAGGATTCTCGCAGGGGTACCAGTCGATAAGGCCAACTATATTAACAGGCCAGACGTAGTAATAAACAATCTCGGGTGAGTTATTGGTGATAGTCAATTTGTCAGTAGTTAATTGAACTGATACCGGACCCTCTTCGGACAAAAGGGTTTCATCGGATTCATCACGTGTGACATTGGGATTTGGTGTCATTCCTATAGGTGTTGTATCTGGTATGTCAGAGATATCTGACTCGGTTACCGTTGCAGTGGGTGTCGGCAAAGGAGTTGTTTCATTGCCGCTGTCGCATCCGATTACCATCAACCCGGCTAATAAAACTAGTACAAATATCAATCTCATCGTTCGCTCCCCTAACTCCTAACCGAATAGCTCCCTCAAAATTGTCTTAGCTTGATCATATTGTTCATCACTCAGTGTCATGGAACCGTCATCTTTAACGATCGGTGGTTCATCGATACGGTAAATTCTCTCCTTAAGTCCGGACTGCTTGACAATCTTATCCGGTACTTCAGGGGACGTGTCAATCGCTTTTTCGATGTCCTCTGGAAACTTTCCGGGATCGGCAGTCTCGTAAATGACCGCCAGGCGATCGTGATTGCCATCAAGGTAGGTATCCAGGGATCGCCATCCCACGGAGCCATGCGGTTCGATGATCACCCCATATCGGTCATATACTTCTTTCATAGCTACATAATGGTCTTCATTGCTGACACTAATCGAGTACAGGTCTCTTCGCATCGCTTCAATATCCGGCCTGATGTCCATCACGCCTTCCTGAAAGACGCGGCCATTTTCATCGCGCTGGTCATAGACATGCCCGCCGTAAAGATCGACGAGCCGTGCAAAATTACTGGGATTTGATACAATCATTGCCGAAGAAGGGGACTTAATAGAAGGTTTGACGACGTACTCTTCAGATCTAAGAAATTCCGGAAATTCCCTGTTTTCATTCACGCCACATATTATAACGGGAATTGGAAGTCCCATCTCTCTGGCGATCACAGTGCCCATCATGTCCCCGAAGTTTCCAGAGGGTACACTGGCGATCATGGGCTCACCGTCTTCAGCAATCCGGGAATAGGCATAAAAGGGGTAAACCGACTGAGGCAACAGCCTGCCCAAACTGATTGAATTGGCTGATGTGATCCGCTCGGAATCGTTGAAAAGTTCTCGGGCAAATTCTTTATCTCCCAAAAGTCGCTTGGCCAGCACTTGACAAGTATCGAAGTCCCCATTCACTTCGAATGCAACTATGTTATCCTGTAGTGTTGTCATCTGCCGTCGCTGTCTTTCAGTGATAGACCCGTTAGGGTAGAATACCACGTTGTCAACCTGGGCCAGACCGTGCAGGGCATCGGCTACAGCTCCGCCAGTATCGCCACTGGTGGCAACAGCAACCACCTTCCTTTGGCCTGACTGTTTGAGAAAATGGTCCAGCATCTTCCCAAAGAACCTTGCAGCATAGTCTTTAAACGAGTACGTTGGTCCACCGCTTAGCCACATGATGTGGGTCTTTCCTGTTAACCGATGCACCCGAGTGAGGATTTTCTCTTCACTGTAAGCTGTTTCGAGGATATTGCGAAATTGCTTTTCGTTGATCTCTTCTTTCAATAGAGGGTGCAAAACTTCGAAGGCAATCTGCGCATAGCTCATGCCTTTCATAGAGTCGATTGTCTGAGGGGACAACTTGGGAATGTCTTCCCTGGCGATCATGTAGAGTCCATAGTTGGATCCCAGACCGTTCATCAGTCCCGTTTCAAAATTGACCTGTTCCGATTTGTTATTAGTACTGTAGTATCTAATCTTTTGCACCCGATAATCCTCGATTGCGTTTTCTATTATTTATCCGGAGAGTCCGTTTAGGGACTCTTCAGCAGATTCTATTAATCTCGCATCATCACCGATTTCGATGTACTTTTGATAATCAGCAATGGCTTCATTTATTCTCCCCAGTTCTTCGAAAGCCATGGCCCTATTGTAATAAAGGTTTCCAATAAATGGATAAGTGTTTATGGCTTCGGTAAATTCGGCAATGGCCCGATCATAGTTACCCACTTTAGCATATTTAATCCCTCGCTGATTGTAACCTTCTGCAACACTGGGTTCGCTGGGATCGCGCAAACCAATCAATTTCCTTAGAGCACTGACAACTCGCTCTCCCTTCCAAATGGCATCTTTGTCATGTTTCAAATATCTATGTCTCTCCATTGGGTTCCAATGATGACGATGTAAGTTGCGTTCGCGGGTATTGGCGATGGGGATAGTTTCACCGTCTATAGTGACAATATCTATGGTGTAACACAGCCCTCTTGGTTGACTTGCGGCTTCGAAGCACGCACCATCGATACGTTGTACGTGTGAGAAAGAGACGTATTTTTTTCTCAAGGTTGGAATACCTATTATGCGTTCCTCAAGTGTAATATCTTGTGTGGAGCTGTCTACTATGACTTTCCAACCCTTCAAGCTGGGGGAGATCGTAATTTTATCGGGCTCTAACTTGCAGATGCCGCTATCGAGAGCGATTTCTTCATATCTCAAAGCAAAACCTCCGGTACCGTGCCCTGTCTTGAGTGTGTTTGCTGCAAAATCAGTAAAAAATTATCGATGGGGTTCGATAATGACCTTGAGTGAATCCTGTGCTCCAGTAACATACTCAAATCCCAATCCCGTTTCAGCTAATCCGAGGCGATGAGTGATCATATCGGTCGCATTAATCTGACGTTTACAAAGAAGCTCAATAGCTTGGGAAATATCGGCGGGACTCCCGGCATAACTGTTGGTGAGTGTAATATTGTCTTTCCATAGATCGTAAACAGGAAGGGGATAGGTTTCCTCGGGCGTTAGCGGAGCAAAGAACAGGATGGTACCACCGCAATCGACGCATTCCAATGCCTGGGTTATCGCCTGCGGTGCTCCGGCGCATATGATAACTAGATCAGCCAGGCAGCCATCGTTGATCTCCCGAAGTCGGGTGGGAATATCCTCTTTTGCGTTAAGAACAGAATCAGCGCCGAAACGTTTAGCCATTTCGAGTCGATAATCACTGATGTCCGTCGCGATCACTCGTTTAGCTCCGTTGGCGATGGCCAATTGGATATGAAGAATCCCTGAAACGCCGCTACCGATTACCAGCACGTTTTGCCCCGATTTGAATCCGGCTTTATGCTGCCCGCGAACCACGCAGGCGACTGGTTCGATGAAAGATCCCTCTTCGAAGGACAATTCGTCGGGTAGTTTGAAAGTTCCGGTCTCGACATTGATCTGAGGGATACGAATGTACTCGGCGAATCCACCGGGATCGAAGTTGGTACCGCGTAACGTTTCACAAACGGTGTGCCTTCCGGTCTGACAGTAGCGACAGGTATTGCAGGGAACGTGGTGAGAAACGAAAACACGATCGCCGCATTCGAAACTCTGGACACCTTCGCCGACCTCCACCACTTCACCGGCAATCTCGTGTCCCAGTACTAGTGGAGCTTTCTTGATGCGATACCATTCCATAACATCGCTACCGCAAATACCGCTGGCTATGACTTTTACCAGCAATTCCCCGGGACCAATGTTTGGGATAGGCATCTGTTCAAGACGAACATCTCGATTGTTGTAATAAACAGCTACTCGCATGGTATTCATAGGCTTTTTACCCATTCCTGGTCTGATTTCTTCAACCCTTTGACCACGAGATCGTAGGAATAGTCTACCATTTCGAGAATCTTATCATCCGGGAGGCTTCCATCCAGTTCGACGGTGTTCCAGTGTATTTTGTTCATATGATATCCCGGTGTGACCGTGGGGTGTTTCCTTCGAAGTTCAAGCGCAAGTGCAGGATCACATTTGAGGTTAATCCAAGGAGCTTCAGCGCCTATCTTGATAAGAGCGAACATCTTGCCGGCTACTTTGAGGACCAGTGCATCATCGCCGAAAGGCAGATCTTCCGTTGCTCCTTTCTTGTGCAAGCAGTAATAGCGTAGCGATTCAGCATCCATGCTTAATTGAAGCGAACTCTATTTCGCGTTCTCGTTGTAAACAGCTTCTGCCTGGTCGACGTCGGCGCTTTCGTGAATAATGGCACGCAAAGCTTTGATCATGGCCACCGGATATTGATGCTGCCATATGTTTCGTCCCAGGTTCTGGCCTATTGCGCCCTTCTGTATACCATCATAAATAAACCCGAAAGCCTCGCGTTCGGTATCCACTTTGGGGCCGCCCGCCATCACTACAGGAACGGGACACCCATTGACCACCTTTTCAAAGTTCTCACACCAGTAGGTTTTTACCACTCGTGCACCAAGCTCGGCCGCAATCCGGCAGCAAAGGGCCAGATAACGAGCATCTCGTTTCTCCAGTTCTTTCCCCACAGCGGTGACTGCCATCACTGGAATACCATATTTTTCACCTTCGTCCACCAGTTTCGCGAGGTTCAGAAGAGACTGTTTTTCATACTCAGTGCCGATAAAAACGGAAATGCCGACGGCAGAAACATTTAGTCGGATAGCTTCTTCCATTGAAGTGGTGACACCTTCGTCTGCCAAATCATGCCCGACAACGCTGGTACCTCCGGATACTCGAAGGATGATCGGTTTGGTGTTCTGCGGATCGACGCAAGAACGTAAGACTCCCCTGGTAACGAAAAGGGCATCAGCGTAAGGTAGTAGCGGTTCGATGGTCTTTCCGGGTTGCTCCAACTTTCGGGTAGGTCCCTGGAAGTAACCATGATCGATGGGCAAAAACATGCAGTGCCCGTCTTCTTGAATAAGTTGCGAAAGTCGGTTCTCCATTCCCCAATCCATTTGTGTCCTCCTTCGGAATTGCAGTCAATCTTTATTGCGGAATACGATGTGTTTTTCCCATTCATGCGATGGTTCCGGGAAGTCGGTGCGGAAGTGGGCACCACGACTTTCCTCCCGGATTAAAGCGGCTTCGATAAGGAGACGTCCCACCAGAACCATGTTGCATAGTTCATAATAGGGACGGTCCGTTGGTGTTCCTAATGTTTCATACCATGATGCAAGGGTGAGAGATGCTTCGTCAAGCTTTTCTTTGCTGCGGACTACCCCGGCGTCATCCCACAGGAGTGATTGGAGTCTGGATAGCCTGAGGGGGATGTCGATTCCCGTAGTATTGTGCTTTTTAAGTTTAGAGTAGATGTCATCCTTTGGAGTACTGCCTGGAGATTTCATGTTTCCTTTGCTTCTTTCTATGATCCTCTTGCTGAAAACCAAGACTTCCATCAAGGAATTTGAAGCCAATCGATTGGCACCATGTACACCGGTACAAGCAACTTCACCACAAGCAAAGAGGCCGGCAATGTTTGTTTCTCCATAGGCATTTGTCCGAACACCACCCATCGTATAATGTGCCGCAGGCGCAACCGGAATGAGTCCTTTGGTGATATCAAGTCCATGGTCTTGGCAAAATCTGTAGATGGTAGGAAACCGTGTAGTGATGGTTTTTCGTACCAGGTGTGTTACATCTATAAATACCCGATCGCTTCCGGTCTTTTTCATCTGGGCAACGGTCCCACGAGCCACAATATCACGTGGGGCCAATTCTGCATCGGGAGTGTAATCAGGCATGAATCGATGCCCTTCCACGTCGCGAAGGAGTCCTCCCTCTCCTCTGACCGCTTCACTGATGAGGAATGGGGGGATGCCTGGGAAACGGACGGCAGTAGGGTGAAACTGAATGAATTCCATGTCGACGATTTCAGCGCCTGCCTTGTATGCCAGTGCGATGCCGTCACCGGTGGCGATCTCAGGGTTAGTGGTCAGTTTGAAAAGTCGGCCTGCTCCGCCAGTGGCCAGGATGATGCTTGGAGATATAAATTCAATAAGCGAACCCGTCTGCGAATCGAAAGCTACTATTCCTTTTGCCACATTGTCTTGAACCATGATCTCTGTGGCAAGGCAGTGCTCCATGATAGTGATGTTGCGTGATTCATGTACTGCTCGGCTCAGGGTAACTTCGATGCGTTCACCGGTAGCATCGCCGCCCGCATGCAATATGCGTGGAACAGTATGAGCCGCCTCTCTGGTGAGGGCTACAGTCCCAAATTGTGTATCGAATGGTACTCCGAGGTCTATCAAGTCGGCGATACGATCACCAGCCTCTTCGGTCAATATCCGTACTGCTTCCGGATCACACAGGCCGGCTCCCGCAGCCATGGTGTCTTGATAGTGAAGTTCGGCGGAATCACCGTGCCCGATTGGAGCTGCGATTCCTCCCTGGGCGTATTTGGTGTTGCATTCGTCCAGGCTACCTTTAGTAACGATGAGAACGCTCCCCGCTTCTTTGGCCAGGAGAGCCGTATACAGCCCGGCGATGCCACTACCTATTATGATGAAGTCGAATTTCCTGTTTGCCATTATTATTTTGTGCAGAGGTTATCCGAGGTAACTGGTGTTCCCTGCAACGACCACGGTCCCGCGTGATCGATTTTGACTTGAAGCAGTTTCCCTAGACAACTTTCGTCATGGCTGAAGAACACTAGTTTATCACTTCTGGTGCGGCTTTGCCACTTATTGCCTTTACGACCCTCGACCAGTACTTCAACAGTCTGCCCCACCAGCCGGGAGGTTTTATCGATTGAAATACGTTCTTGAAGTTCTTCGATCTTTCGCAATCGATCCTGCTTTTCCGTAGATGGGATATTATCTTCCATCTTACGTGAAGCAATTGTGCCGGGCCTCGGTGAGTAAACGGCAACGTGGACCGTATCAAATTTGTACTCTTCAAGAAAGTCGAATGTCCGTTGGAATTGATCTGAGCTTTCATTGGGAAATCCGACGATTATATCATTGCTCAGAGCGACATCCGGGATCGCGTAACGGATGCGACTGATTAACTCGCAGTATTGCTCGATCGTATAACCCCGCCGCATTGCCTTCAGGATTTCGTTATCGCCCGATTGTGCCGGAAGACTGATATGTTCACAGACCTTATCCAGGGAAGCGATGGTATCGATGAGTTTTTGACTCATATCTTTAGGATGAGAAGTGAGGAATCGGATGCGTGCCAAACCGTCAATCTGATTGAGCTCTTGCAGCAGATCGGAAAGGTCAGGTCTGTCTGAGAGGTCATTGCCATATGAATCTACATTCTGTCCCAACAGGGTGACCTCTTTTACGCCTCTATCAGAAAGACTCTCAATTTCAGCAATGATCTCAGTCATGGGCCGACTCTTTTCTCGTCCTCTTCGGTAAGGGACGATGCAGAACGAACAGAAGTTATTGCACCCGTGAATGATGGGGACATAGGCGGTCGGCGATTGAACTTGAACGGGAGTATCTTCAGGTTCATCCTGTGAAGTCTGTTCCTCCGCGTAGGCAAGAAGATCATCTAATTTCTGTGGCTTGAGAAAGAAATCGACGTGAGGATATCTCTCTTTCAATCCTTCGAGATTGGAATTTACCATACAACCAGTTAATGCCAAGGTAACATCGGGACGTTTCCTTTTGAGTGCTTTTAAATTGGATAACTTGTTAATTACTTTGTCCTCAGCACTTTGACGTACGGAGCAACTGTTCAGAACAATAGTATCCGCTTCCTCAGCTCTTTCAACTTGCCGGTACCCAATATTTTCCAGGTTTGAGGCAAGGCGTTCCGAGTCGGCCTTGTTCATCTGACATCCGATTGTCCAGATATAAAACCGATTCATATAGTCACCTGCGCCGATTATATCACACTCATATTTGATACTGCTTGTTATGGTGGTTACGATTAGGTATAATCGGCTAACAGATTTACATGAACTTACATTGCAGCAATACTGTGCATAGCTATGTTGTTAACTTCGAATCAAGCGTTTCGGCAGAAGGAGCTTCTACATGGCGAAGAAAGCCAAGATAGAAAGAAGGGCCAAACTGGCAGAGAGCTTACAAATAGAAGAGGCTGATATCCAGGTTATTCGGGATACAAGATCGGCCTGGCTACGGATACTTGATCACATAACTGAAAAAGGGATATACGCCATCATACTATTTGTGCCGCTGGCGTTCTTACCGGATACTCACTGGCTGTTTGATCTTACGCGTGCTGGCATATTGAGGATGCTGACTCTCCTCGTATTGGCTGCGTATTTATGCAGGCTTGCGATTGCCAGGGAATGGCGAATAGTACTTCCCCCTCGTTTAGTGTTGTGGCCCATACTTGCATATGTTGCCATTTATGCGATTTCCACTATATTCTCCATTTCACCCAACTTGAGCCTCTATAGTGGTGAAGGCCGCAACTTTGGCCTGATTTCGCTAGTGAATATGATCATATTATATTTCCTTGTGATAAACGTGATGACTGATCGCAAGCGATTAATGCGTTGTCTGACATTGTTTGTAGCGTCAGCTTCGGCGATAGTCCTTCTTGGTTTTTACCAGTTTTATGGACATCTCGATCCTGAGGGGCTTGGACTCGGTATAAAAGAAAGCCATTTAAAGATCGTACTTGGTATGGCCGTTTGTGTTGCTATAGCATTTTTCTATTTGGCGGTTTTCCATACCAGAGCGGGAGCAGAGAAACGTGTGTGGTGCGCAGTAGTTTTTGCAGTTGCGTTGGCAATAGTATTCAGCTTGGCGTTTGATTTATCCAAAGATACTAATGCTTTTAAGCCGTCGGATGACCAGAGTATTCTTTATGCTCAGACCTACAAAGACGGTGAGCCTACAGGTGTCTATACCAACTATGATTTCGTTTGGGAAAAATGTGATCCGGATGACCCTAAAAGTGGGGATGTGGCTCGGCTGGACGGGATCCATCAAATGGCTCCCATGATGGCACACAGAACCAGTTCGACCTTTGGAAATCCAGACTTCCTCATTCCTTTTTTGTTATTGATAATTCCTATAGCATATGCATTTGTTCTCAGGAGGCTATGGGGCTATGCAGTTCCATTGCTGCTCTTTGGTTTATGTCTCTGCATGAGTTTGCCTTACCAGGAGTTTGGGGAATACTGGGTGCTGTTTCTTGTGGGCGCGGGTATTCTTTTGATTCCCATTGTAGCTATGTTTATTAGAATTGTTCATAAATATGCGCCTCATTACTTCCTTTTAATTGTGTTCATTGCAGCGGTTTGCATACTATCATTCAATATGTTTGATGTTCGGGATAAAAGTGTGGATTTTGCTGAAAATCACATT
This sequence comes from Chloroflexota bacterium, assembly GCA_013203045.1. Lineage (GTDB taxonomy): Bacteria > Chloroflexota > Dehalococcoidia > SZUA-161 > SpSt-899 > JABMQN01. The sequence continues at coordinate 27,026 of JABMQN010000261.1, read as the reverse complement.
GGGCTCGGTGAAGACGATGACCGCACATACCTCAGGGGCATAGCCGGGAGGACACTGGATTCCCCTCAAAACTGGATCATAGGGTCTGGCCCTAATACTTTTAGAGATACCTTTACACAACATGTGACCTTGGAGTATTCCCAGGAAAAGCCTGATCGCCGTGAGGACAAAGTGCATAATTCCTTTGTAGAGTCTTTTGCTACTACTGGGATATTGGGGATAGGTACGTACGCTGTCATGCTGGTTTCCCTGGCGATTTACTTTGCGTTGTGGCTGCTTCGCAATAGAGGCAAACGCAGATTCATTTATGTTGGCATGATATTGGCGGCGGTATTACTCTACATTCTACAGAGTCTATCCATTTTCCATACTGTAGTCCCATATACGTTTTTCTGGATTGTGGCTGCTATCGGGGTAGGTTTGACTGTTGTTGATAATCCGCCGGCACGGACCATTGACCTTAACATATCGAAGGTGTTTTCGTACTGTCTGGTTGGTGTGTTTCTGGCAGTTAGTGTTTATGGAGGGTATCTGGCAGCCCGGCCAGTAATCGCTGACCACTATTATCAGGAAGGATTGCGGGCAGGGAATTGTGGTGATATTGCCAGCGAAGTGAAATGGTACAAGAAGGCACATGAGTGGAATGGGTATGAATTGCATTATAACCTTGACTATGCCTACGCACTTCTGAAGCAGGCGGTCAGCGGATCGGTATCGGGAGATGATGATGTTGTTGAACAGAATTGTGCGGAAGTCCTCGATGTTATGACTGATGCTGTGAATAATGAACCGGATAGTGCCATGGTGTATTTCAACCGGGCCCAAATGATGAACGGTTGCGGATACGATCGGGGAACTGTACTTCAAGATGTATTGACGACGATTGAATTGTATCCCAATGGCTATCTGGGATATTGGTTTGCAGCTGAACTCTTTACTGAGGCTGGTGATTTGGGGAATGCGGTTCTTTTCGATGAAGCTGCATTTGAGATCGTCCCCAAATATTTGGGGGGGAAGATGCAAACTAGTGTTTCCAATTATACGGAAGCGTTAGTCAGGTTTGGGAGAAACCAAATGGCACTTGGCTTACAATATGAGGCAGACGGAGATTTTGATGGGGCCCAGGAACAATTTGAAAATGCGGTCAGTTCCCTGGAGCAAGTTATTGGAATGGATCCAAATGATCCTGGTGCCAGGTTTTTCTTAGGACGTGCGTACGAAGAGAGTGGTGAACTGGAAGAAGCACATAGCGAGTACAAAGAGGCGATCGCAATTCTTAAAGAGATAGCTGAGGCTAGACCGGATGATGACGCGGTTCATTATTACCTTGGGGCTGCCTATGAAGGCCTTGGTGAATTGGATAAAGCGGAAGAGGAATACAAAACTGCTCTTGGAATTAACCCGGAATTCCAAGAGGCAAAGAATGGTCTGGAAAGGGTGCAGGAAAAGCGGGCAGAAGTAGACGGTTTGTAGGTTTATTGTGTCTGTGGTTTCTTGGGCTGCAGGTAGGGGGAGTACCCGCTTTAGTGCCCGGTACGTCTAGTCAAATGGGCTAGACGTCTATGCAATCATCTTGGGGTAGCAATCCTGTTGCTTTGAGGTAAAGCATAATGGAACTAACCCGAGGGTGTTTGGAGTTAGTTACCATGTTGAGTTTACTGTAAATGGAATTAATGTGGCGTTCAATCGTCTTGGGGTCTACGCAAAGAACTTCAGCGATAGTTGCATTTCTATAACCTTTTGCCATCCAGCTCAAGACTTCCAGCTCTCTGTGAGTGAGTTCTTTAAGGAAGGTGGTCTTGCTTTCACCAGCACAGATCAAGCCTTCCATTACCACTGAATCCAGAATTACCTGGCCTTCGGTTACAGCGTGAACCACCTGTGTTATTTGGCTTGCCCGGTCGATGGAGTGTTTCAGGAGGAAAGCGCATCCCCTTGAACTGCCCTTGGTGAATCCTCTGAGCTGCTTGATTCCCTGTATATCATATAAGGTAGAAAGCAGAATTATCCCAAGATTGGGGAACTGCTCTCGGATTGTTTCCAGTTGGGTTATCGTACCTGACTGGAGCATCTTGGTCCCTAAAAGCACTGCATCCGGCTGAAGAGCAGTAAGTACACTCATAACACTGTCTGTATTGCTGTCACCTGATACTCCAACCACGTCGATAGTGGGTTCCAAAGGCAGAACCGCATTATAAGCATCCCTCAGGAGCTCCTGTTCTTCAACTATATATAGTTTGATCTTCTTAGTCTCAGATCCAGGCTTACTGTTTTCTGGCATACTATCCCTCCCGTCAGAAGATCACTGGCTAAGTCAAACAATTTGAGTAAATTAATCAGAAATCAGAATTCCATGAACATGGGCTTGTTCTGATACTACAATCGCGTCTACATCAGTAGACTCGATTGGTTCCCATGCCTCTGAAAACCACTCATATAACTTTGTTGTTTTTTCAGATTTCAAATATAAGAACTGTCTTTCTACAGTGGTTATCTTGTCAATAAACATTGTTCAACCATCAGATGTATTTAACCTTACCCTGAATGTCCGGGCTTTGCAACGGGAAACCCCCTATTCCTACTGCGGGGTTTGGAGCTAATTTTATGGGGTTAAGCCCCCAAGAAAAATGTGGGGAAAAACCGCTAGGGAAATATGGGCTAGCACGGTATCTATCCCAAGGTAAAGATAGTAAATTGGTGCACATGGGACTGAAAATGCGCGAAAAACGCTTTTCGGTGCGCATATTTGACATACAGAATCTCATGGACAGGTGAACCGAGAGAGATTTAAGCAAGAAGAGCCAGGAGGTTAGTCCCGAGATCCTTATTAATAGAGAACGGGGACGGGACGAGCCAGCCGCAAGAGCGGAGCAGAATAGCCTAACTAGGCACCAGTCTTTCTTGTGAAAGTGGGAAGTGAATTTGAATACAGACACTATAAGAAGAAGTGAGCAGTTTGCAAACCTGACGAGGTCGATGGTCACCACGGTGTATGCCAGTGCGACAGCGGTTTCTATCTTCTTATATGTTTGTCGAAGACCTTTTCTAAAATCGCAAGGAAGCGAAGGCCTAGGTAAGGAGGTATCTAAAAATGTTAGCAAGAATAATGATACAGAAGTTAAGCGGTAGTCAGAAAGGCATAACCGGGCTGGAAACAGCCATCATCCTGATTGCATTTGTGGTAGTGGCTGCGGTTTTTGCCTATACCGTTCTGTCCGCTGGACTGTTTGCTACCGGTAAAAGTAGTGAAACAGTTTATTCCGGACTAGAGGCCACCCAGAGCACAATGCAACTCAGTGGACCGGTTTATGCCTACGATACAGATGATAATGACTATGTAGACAAAATCGAATTTGTAGTGAAAGTTGTTCAGGGCGGGGAAGCGATGGATTTTACCGCTGGTACCCCTGCTACCTCAGCTAATAAGGTAGTAATCGCTTATTCGGGCTCCCAGGAATATAAGGAAGAACTGGCGTGGTCGCGGACAGCCGTTGGGGCTGGAGATGGTGACAATATGCTGGAAGAGAACGAGTCATTCCGCATTACGTTAGATAACCTTGAAACTGGGACTGTCAACGGTTTAACCGGTAATCTGGCGAGAAAGCACCAGTTCATACTCGAAGTCAAGCCGGGTGGTGGTGCTACGCTAGTCATTGAGAGAAGACTTCCCAAAAAAATTGATCCGGTGATGAACCTTAATTGAGAGACTATATAGTAAGTGACCTTTCCTAAAAGACCGCGTATTTAGTCAAAGGAGAGGGGGCAAAAGAGTGATTTTGAATCAGATGAAAAACGTGCGTAAGGATCAGAGAGGTATAACGGGGCTGGAAACAGCCATTATCCTGATTGCATTTGTAGTTGTGGCAGCAGTATTTGCCTATACGATAATCTCAGCAGGATTGTTCGCTACCCAGAAGAGCCAGGAAGCAGTTTTTGAAGGATTGGAAGAGACTCAGAGTACCCTGGAAATCAGTGGTTACTTCATCGCTCAAGATGCCGGTGACAACGATGCAGTTGACCAAATGAAATTCACTTTGAAGCTTGCCCTGATGGGTCACCCGATCGATCTTACGCCTAAGACAGTTTCCAGCAGTACCGGCAACGTGGTGGTCATATGCTACATGGATAAGAATCAATGGAAAGAGGACATATGCTGGTCATCAACCTCGGTGGGGAAAAATGATGGGGACTACCTATTAGAGATTGATGAGCAGTTCGAGATTACGATTCCCAGGCTGGAAAGTGGGACCACCAACGCACTGAGTCCCACGCTTAAAAAGAACACAACGTTTTCGATAGAAATAAGGCCACCTGAGGGCGCCACTCTCCTGATGGAGAGAACTACTCCAGGCGAGATAGATAAGGTGATGAACTTCTACTAGAGCGGGGGATGATGAAGGAGGGAGGTATAAATGCGATGTGAAATTGAGCTTGGATCCCAGGTTCACCGGTCGATGAATCTGGTTATTAATGAAATATAAAACTCTAGTAATAGAGGAGGGGAAAATGGTACATGAGAGAGAAAGAGATCCCACTAAGATGTGAGGTTTAAATAGAAAAGAAAAGGATCAGTAGAAACGAAAGGAGGAAAAACACATGTTAAACAGATTTCTCAAAAGAATGAAAGAGAATCAAAAGGGAATAACCGGGCTGGAAACGGCCATCATCCTGATCGCATTCGTGGTCGTGGCTGCGGTATTCGCCTACACCGTACTGTCTGCCGGACTGTTCTCCTCACAGAAGAGTAGTGAGGCGGTCTATTCCGGCCTGGAAGAGGCATCGAGTACTATGGAACTTGATGGTGCTGTTATTGGATTTGGCACAGCCGGTGATGACTTAGAGTGGGTAAAGTTCAGCCTGGCCAATGCTTTGGAAGGAGAGCCGATCAACTTCACCGAGCCAACTTATGATAGCAAGGGAACAGCTGCAGCAGCTTCCACCAATGTGATGGTCATGTCCTATGTTGATAAAAACGTCAGGATTGATGACCTTTACTGGAGCTATAAAGTGTTGGGTGATGATGATGGTGATACTCTCCTGGAATCCGGAGAGCGATTCCAGGTTACCGTCCCTGGGAGTGTTGCAGACGACAGTGACTTCACAGATCTTCTTACCGACGATATCAATGCCAATCATGAGTTCACTATCGAGGTCAAACCGGCTTCCGGTGCTGTGATGAAGATCAACAGGACTACGCCTGCCTACATTGATGCTGTGATGAACTTGAGATAGTAAACGAATATTTTATCCAGTTTGAATAAGAAAGGAGGAAAAAATGCTAAAGAGATTAATGAACAAGATTAACCGCTATCAGGAAGGAATCACTGGTCTAGAGACCGCCATCATCCTGATTGCATTCGTGGTCGTAGCTGCGGTGTTTGCCTACACCGTCCTGTCTGCCGGGCTGTTTGCCACACAGAAGAGCAGCGAATCGGTTTACAGCGGCCTAGAGTCAGCCCAGAGTACCATGGAACTTAAAGGTGGGGTAATTGCCTATTCTTCCGGTAGCCTTGCTCAAACAGGGCAGACTACAGATTTAATAAATCGGAACACGGATGGCGAGAGTCTTTTGGCTGCAACTGGTACAGTCGTAACCCGCATACAGTTTACCGTAGCCAATGTGCTGGGTGGAGAACCCATCGACCTGTCAGCTCCATATACTGCTTCACAGGGTGGCGATCCGCCTGATGCCATTACCGCATCAAGCCCGGATAATCATGTTACCGTTATTGACTATGACGACAAATTCAATCACTTTGAGGATTGTGCCTGGACAAAAACCTGGCTGGGCAGCAACGATAGCGACAACCTGCTTGAGGCTGGTGAGAAGGCCCAGATTACCGTGTGGCTGGTGCCACATGATGGTACAGACTTTAATTTGAATGTCACCAGTGGAACTGCATCCTATTTTGATGATGGTGATGATGCTGCCACTACCCAGCTCATGGATGCCAATCACGAGTTCAGGCTACAGGTCAAGTCATCGGAGGGTGCTGTTCTTTCAATTGAGAGGACCTTGCCGGCCTACATAGATCAATCAATGGACTTGAACTAAGTATCGATGCGAATATGGGGTGTGGGGCAGAACAACAGGTTTTTGTCCTCTGAAAGAGAGGAGACGATGTCTATACTGCCCCGACCCATGTGGAGCTGAAGAAAAAATGGATTACATGGAGGAATTCCCGCCCGGGCTTCTGCCCGATGAGGTGAACCCGGGCGGGTAGGTAATCCCTCCGCAACGATGAAAGTCTCTAGAGTTAAGGAGATGATGATGTTGGCAAAGATGATTAACAATGACCGGGGTGTTACCAGGCTTATGGTGGGAACGATGCTCGTTGCCTGCCTGGCTGTTGCGGGACTGGTTGCCGCTGCGGATTTCTCCTCGGATACAGAAAACGTGCCTGTCTATGCCGGAGCGAGTGATAACGGATCACTGCAATTGCGCGATGCCGTGCTTGCCCGGGGGGATGGGTCTCAGGTGAGCGAGGTCGTCTTTACCGTGGCGATCCCGGAAGGTGCTGAGCCCGTGAACTTCACCGCGCCACCGAGTAACGTAGTAATGGTTTCGTATATCGATGATCAGCAACGTGTTGATGGTTTGAGCTGGACTTTTGCCCAGTATGGTCAGGGAGACTACGACAATATGCTTGAGGCTGGTGAGAATTTCCGCCTGGCTATAAGTACTCCCGATCCGGGTGCCGGCAATTACTTCGATATTGAAATCAGGACGCCTGATGGCAAAGTGCTTACTGTCGGTAGAACCTTGCCTGACGAAATGCAACCAGTAATGAACTTGAAATAATGTGGCTGGTTATTGGGGCAAATGCTTCAATTAAAGCTAAATGACAAGTAAGAATGCAAGCGTATACTAAGATGCGAATGGATGATAACAGGAATCTTTTCGATAGAGAGGTGAGAAGATGACGCGGATTTTTAGAATTCACCAGGATGAAAGAGGTATAACCGGATTGGAAACGGCAATCATCATAATTGCTTTTATAGTGGTTGCTTCGGTGTTCGCTTATACCGTCCTTTCAGCAGGCCTGTTCTCGGCGCAGAAAGCGGATGAGACGGTGCACTCTGGGGTTTCCCAGGCTCAGGCCACATCAGAATTAAGGGGAAGCGTGCTGGCGTATAAGGGCACGGCTAACTCTGACGACTGTATCACCAAGATATCCTTCACCGTGGGCAATGCTTTGCTGGATGGCAAGGCAATCGACCTGACCCCTCCTTATTATGTGCAGGATGATGGCACACTCAAGTCCCCGACGTTGGATGATTGTGATGATACATGGTCGTCAGGAACTGCAACGTGTTCCATTGACTCAGCTGATTACAGGGAGCCTCCACGCAGTGCCAAATTTACGCTGGGTACTGGTATCACGGCCAACTCGATTGTCGGAACCGAATCGTTTTCCAATGTGGATTTGACAATCATGAACAAGATCTCGGTGTGGGCCAAGTCCAGTGAGGCACGTACAGCCGGGGACCTCCAGTTCAGATTATATGACGGCGGGACCAGCGGAACACTGGCCGCAACCATCAACTTCCCGGCCCTGGCTACCAACACGTGGAAGAAGTGCTCACTCACGATTACTGACCCGAGCGCTGCCGGTATGAGTACTGTTGATACAGTTGCTTTGTACACTACGACTACCAGTGTGGACAACTCGGAAATTCACCTTGATGATCTCAGGACTGTATTTACGGATGGTGAATCGGTTACCCTGATCAGCTATAGCGATTCCAACATCGTTATTCCTGAGACGGCCTGGACCGTATCGTTCTCCGGTGGTTATGAAGATGATGGTGACTTCCTGCTGGAAGATGCTGAAAAGGCAGTGATTACTGTGTGGATGCAGGACTACGATGGAAGTACGGGGCTTTATTCCAATGGCACCAATGACCTCGATCCATTCGTTGATGACAATGCAAACCACCTGGGCGCAAACGATCTCTTCAGCATACAGATGATGCCGTCGGTTGGTGCTACCCTCCTGATGGAGAAACGCATACCGGCCTACTTGAGTCCCGTAATGCGCCTCAACTAGAGAGATATAAAGAAAAGATTCTTGTAATAAAGAACTTGCCTAAACAAAGCGAAGTGTGCTCGTTGAGACAACACTCAGCAGGGGGGTATTGCCTGACTGCTGAGTGTTGGCCTAATGGGGAGGTGAAAAAAGTTGATTGAAAACTGTCCTCCCCATCCCGGGAGCAAGTCATGGAACTGAGCCAGAGAGTTGATGAGCTCGAAGCCGAGATAAAGATTGTTAAAAATGAGGTACAGACCGTGCTCCTCGATATACGAGAGCGGGTACTGTCCTATTATGACAATCCATTTCAGGTGATTGAGGCAAGACAAGGTGGAAGTAAAGGGGATGTGGATGCTTCTATAATCGGTGGTGGTGGTGGTGGTGGTGATAGTTCTCATCCTGCTGACCCTGCTCCTGCACCTGCACCTGTCGCTCCAGCTGCGGTTGAGCAAAGACCACCTGAGATGGCTATGGGTGGCGAGTTCAGTGAGGGGGCAAGGAGAATGGAAGAATCATCCAATCAAATGCAAGCGATGGCGGACCAGATGCAACTTGAAAGACAAGCGATGGAACAAGAACGGCGGGCCCTGGATCAGGCGCGGCAGGCAGCATCTCAGCCAGCACAGCCTCAGATGGCAGCGCCAGAGCAATATGGGATGGGTACGCCGGGACAATTCGGACCGGGTATGCCGGGGCAATTTGGAGAAGGTATGCCGGGGCAGCTAACCCCAGGTATGCCAGGGCAATTTGGGCAGCCTATGCAGGCCATGCCTGGATATGGACCGCCTCAGCAGATGGGGCAACAACCAATGCAACAATCTATGGCACCACAAATGCCACAGCCTATGCAGGGTTCTGAACCAGTACACCATAAACATATTCACCAGAAAGAACGAGCTGATGATTATAGAGAACGAATTGATGACTATGACGAAGAGGGCGAATATGACGATGTGCGCGAATCACATCCCAGGCAGGGAACTCGCGAAGGTCGTAGGAGACCATCGTCTGGTGGTGGCCAGGGAGTGCGCCCGTCCAGGAGAATGCCAATGGAGAGAGATCAAGTAAGGGAGGACGAGGGACGCAGGCCTGTTCCTGCTCGTCGAGTGCTTTCAGGCAACAAGAAGCGTCGCCAATGGGATTATTGGGACACTGAGGAAGAATCTGCCGAAGATCAAAACGAAGTAAACTTGATGACTTTGATTGGATTAGTAAGATGGGTGGAAAAGAGCATTAAAAAGATAGGTAAAGAAAAAGTAGAAGCAATAGTTGAAATTTATCGGACGGCAGGATACCTTCCTTCGAGCTACAAAGACACTATTCCCCAGATCATTCTTCTGGCTGATGATGAAAAGCCGGAAGGATCTGTATCAATGGGAGACTCCATAAGTGTTTTGCTTCAACTGGATGGCCTCTTGGGCGGAAAGTTTAAAACAGAATCAGCAGTACTTTCCACTCTCTTTGGTGATGATGGAGACTATCCATGGACAAAGCAATAATCACAGTCCTCTTAATCATATCCGGGGTAGTTTGTGTTGCATTCATGTTCAATGCAATCTATCCGGCAATCAATCGCGGCAGCGATGCTGTGGTCAGTATGGCCGCGGTAGTGGATGATAGGATCAAGAGCCGGGTCGAAATTGTCCATGCCGTGAGTGAGTATGACCCCAACAATGGTCCCTCTTTTTGGAATGATACCAATTCCAACAGCTCTTTTGATATATTCGCCTGGGCAAAAAATGTGGGATCTTCACGCATTCTAGGCGTTGAACGATGTGACATATTTTTTGGTAAGGAAGGCGATTTTGTGCGAATACCTCATGAAGACTATGCCAGTGGCGTGAAGCCGTACTGGCAGGATTCGCTGGAGGATAGTGCTGATGAGTGGAGCCCGAATAAAACCATGAAGGTCACAATTGTTCACTCAGGCAGTTATGGCGGATCGGGACTCTCCACTGATACAACTTACCGTGTTAAGTTGATCATCCCCAATGGTATCACAGATGAGATTTATCTGAGTTGGTAGTTTAGAGGCAGCCATCTCAGATGTCTTGTGGCCCGGTTATCGGGTCAGTATTACAACAGGGTAATATATGGAAAACGTACTCGTTGCAATATGTTGCATTGCCCTGATACTTTTTGGGGCAATGACCATATCACAGAATGCCCTTTCAACCACGGACACTGTGGCAGTAGCCTTCAAGGAGATGGAGGATACTTCGGGAGAGATATCCCGGACGAATATCTCTTCTTTAGGGGCCACAACATCCGATGGGATTACTATTGATATGACCCTGGAAAATGCGGGAGAAACACAACTGGAAGATTTCGATGAGTGGGATGTTATTCTGCAATACTATGATACCGATGACAATTATCTAATTAAACGACTTACATATACCAGTGGGACCCCTCCGGGGAATGATGAGTGGCAGGTTAAGGACATATATCTGAGTGCAAGCTCAGGAACTCCGGAAGCCTTTGATATTGGCATTTTTAATCCTGATGAAGAAATGAAGATTCGGATGAAGGTTAATCCGGTTCTTGGTACGCCTAATGCTAATCGAGTAATAGTTGTTACTCCCAACGGTATTACGGCCTCGGCGATTTTCACCAGATAGAAATATTGACTCTCTTGCAAAAAGAGGCACAGGAGGCCTCCTGTCGGGGGTTATCGGGGCCGTGCCCGCCGCAATGCAATGAAGGAGGGGTGTCCCCCGATTGAAAAAGGCTTTTTGCAGTACAGTCAATATTAGATTTGTCACAGAGCCGGAAGATTCTCAAAAAGAAAGTAACAAGCAATGAAAAAGGAAGTGCGCAGTCTCCTGATTGCCTTGATGGTGTTCATGCTGATGGCTACTGTGTTGTTAAAAATAATCGATTTTCAGGCAGATGGCCGGGTTTCGACTCTCTCATTGCGGGAGGTCACACCGCCATCGGATGACGTGCTGTTTATGGTAGAGGGCAGTCCCTATGCACGGTACCTGAGAAGTTCGGTGGGGATAAATTATGATGGCAAAGATTGGGATTTGCCCAAGATCACCGAAGTATATCAGTACCTGGATGGGGGCTCAAATCCTAATGAGGTTTATTCGCCCGATGATGCCCATCTGTCGCGGAGTTATCGTGACTACAACAGGGATGTTCTGAATGAGTTGGGAGTCCTGGATAGTCCGGACTGCCTGGAATTACCGGATAATATCACGGATAGAGTGAGAGATCTTTCTTATCGTATTACGAGTGGGATGCCAACTCCGTTCGAGAAAGCCAAGGCGATAGAGACATTCCTGCAGGTCAGATGTGATTACAGGATGGATTATGAACCTGCTCCGCCTGGGCATGAACCAAACGATTGGTTCCTGTGTGAGACGAGAGAGGGGATTTGCGGGAATTTCAATTCTGCATTTGTAATATTGGCTCGGGCGTCCGATATTCCGGCGAGGCTGTCTGCCGGTTATTATCTCTTGCCGGGAAATGGAGCCCCGCAGCCTGTCTATCCCAGTCAGGCTCACGCCTGGGCAGAGGTGGGATTTGAAGGTCTCGGCTGGCTGGCATTTGAGGCAGTACCGCCGTAGATGACAGCAAAACTCGATCAGGGACAGGGTTTTGTCAGGTTGTAGTTTGATCAAGTGCAATTAAGTTCGTTGATAAAGGGAGAGAAGGTTGGGGTAAATGGGGAATCATACATTCGCAACAAATAGTGTTACTCGAGATAACCAGTCCACTGTGGTGGAGAATATATATGCTACTCTGATAGAGCTTGCACCAGATGGGATTATTGTAGTGAAGGAAGGTGTTATTCAGCTTGTAAATCCGAAGTTTACCCGTATGGTTGGGCATAGTACAGATAAACTTATAAGACATTATCTAACCAAAGTTATCTCACCGGATTCGCTGTATCGTATAGAGCAAAGATACCGGAATATTGTGTTAGGCGAAAGGGTACCCTCAAGGTTCACGATAGAATTGCTTACCAGGGACGGACGGACAGTCCCTGTTGAAGCAAATGCCACGTTTATCGAATTCGATGGCGGGATAGCGGATTTAGTTTTCTTAAGGGAGATTGAATAAAACAAACGGGCCGATATCAGGCTAGTCTGAGTGGTGATGTTGCACTCTGATCGCGGAGGCTTCATCAAAAGAAGGTCACTATGGCATTTGTAGATAGAGAAGTAAGGGAAATCACCAGTGGTAGTCCAGAGATCGATAGAAAAATGGGGGGAGGCATCCCCTCGGGTTCTCTGACACTGATCGAAGGCGCGTCGGATGCAGGCAAGTCGGTGGTTACGCAACAGATACTTTGGGGATCATTGACTCAGGCTGATTGCCGTGTAACCATGTTCACTACCGAAAGTACTGTTAAGAGCCTGATGAAGCAGATGAATAGCCTTGGGCTGGATGTTCTGGACTATCTGCTGTTGGATCGTCTTAGAGTGTATCCCTTACAGATGATGAAGAGCGATATTGACCTTGAACGTGCTTTGAAGGTAATATCCGAGGCGATCCATAGAGAAACTGAGACTGATTTAATCATCATTGACTCGCTTACCGCTTTTGTTACCCATGTTTCGGTTGAATCCACAATTGAGTTCTTTGAGGACTGTAAAAACCTCTGTAATGAAGGCCAGACCATCTTCATTGTTGTGCACAGCTATGCTTTCAATGAAAGTATGCTCATTCGCGTGCGCTCCATGTGTGATGCTCATCTCAGTTTCAAAATCTCTCAAATGGGAGATAAACTACTAAAAGAGATGGAGGTCTCCAAGGTTCGGGGGGCTTCTCACACTACGGGAAACATTGTGGCGTTTGAAGTAGAACCGGGATGGGGCATGAGAGTTATTCCGGTATCCAAAGCTCAAGTATAGATGGGATCACAGAAGCAGGAATCCCTGTGTTCAGACTGTGTCATAATCTAAATTACCACCGATTTTGCCATGTCATTGCGAGCCTAAACGAAGCAATCTCCTAGTAAATGAGAGATCGCCACGTCGCTTGTGGCTCCTCGCGATGACATTGTGATACAGCCTGGTTGTTGGGAATTTTGTTAGCAAAGACGAAGGGGAGTGCCAATCAACGAACTTGGCTCTTCCCTTTCTTTATGTAATCTTAAGTAATGTTCGGATGGTTTGCAAGATCACGTTTGCTCGGGCTATTACTTTTGTACTAGAGATTTTCCCTCAGCAAAATTGGTGCAGTCACCATTTTGCCTCCAGTAGACTCGTGCTACTATCAATTTAGACCAGTGAAATCCCAAATTCACTTGTTTTATATGTTGACTTGTCTCGCTATCTAGCGGAGCAGAATGAACGCGTGATCATTGGAGATACAATACCATGGAGCGAATCATCGGCTCTGCAAACAAGTTAAGTAATGACATGCCATTCCGAAAGCAAAGGCCGGTCTCCCGTATATGAAGAGGGGAGTGGCATCTTTGTTCGGTTGGAATGATGCTGTGTTTTATGTAGATGGTTTTCCTGGTTGGAGTTAAGAACTCAATTGAATATATCAGAGAGGTTGTAACTGGAGTGAAGAATAATGCCTGAACTAGTGCTACCGTTTGAACCAATCGAGATCACGGAGACGCATGAAGAGATGCTCGCTGGGGGCCTGTTTGCCATGTTGTCCGAGGAACTGCAGGAAGCAGCGAAAAAGCAGTCTTTCCTGTTGGAATATCTGCACATGATACCAATCGAAGAGATAGGAGTTCCAAGGTATTTTGAAACGCTTGCCAGGAGCCTGAGCGATGAAAAAAATCCCAACATTATCTATCCTACCCAGGGTGGCATATTTATACATATATATCCAATGCCACATAACGACAGGCACCTTTACATACCCGTAGAGCCGAATCTTACCATCAATATGGATGCGATCATACCCCGGATCGAGGAGGCTCTGCTGGATTACACCAAGGAGTTTGATTCCCTGGAAAATGAAGATGCCATGAAGCAGGCATTTATCACGGTTCTCGATAAAATATGTAAGGTTAAGAAAAATGGAAGCAGGCCAAAAACGCAAGAAACACCCAAGGCACCCGGAAGTAATGGTTCTGCAGCAGGGAATGGGGGAGTCGCTGGCAAGCTGACGGGCTTGTTCTCCAGAACTAATGGTGGCGGGAGTAAAATAGAGTTGACGGCTGATGAACTCAACGCTGTCAAGTATTTGATTGTGCGCGAGAAAGTAGGAGTTGGGCTCCTGGACCCTTTGTTGGGTGATATTTATGTTGAGGATGTCAGTTGCAGCGGAGTTGGCCAGATATTCATTGAACATAAGATATTCAAGAGTGTGATAACTGCGGTAAACATTCCTAATATGGAAGAGCTGGACGATTTCGCCAAGAGAATGTCTGAGCGGATGAAACGGCCGGTAACTCTCAATGACCCTATTCAGGATGCCACTCTTCCGGATGGCTCACGAATTAACATTGTGTATGGTGAGGATGTCTCCCGGAGAGGCACCAATTTCACTATCCGACGTGCCATGGGTACTCCTACCAGCATTATGGATATCGTTGGATTCGGTACCATGACGTATCAGATGGCGGCGTACATGTCATTGGTACTTGAGGAAGATATGAATACATTCGTGGCCGGGGAAACCGCTTCCGGTAAAACCACCACCATTAATGCGCTCACTGTTTTCATGTCGCCTACCAATAAAATCGTGAGTATCGAGGACACACCGGAGCTGGTTATACCTCATACCAACTGGTTGAGGGAGGTTTCCAAGGAGTCAAAGGATGGGAAGGGTGCTCAGGTTGGAATGTTCGACTTGCTCAGGGCTGCCTTGCGACAACGCCCCAACATGATAATCATCGGTGAGATACGAGGTGCGGAAGGGTTGATTGCGTTCCAGGCGATGCAGACCGGTCACGGCGTGATGGCGACCTTCCATGCCGCTTCAGTGGAGAAACTCATCCAGCGTCTTACCGGCGATCCCATTAATGTTCCCAAGAATTATATCGACTGTCTGAATTGTATTCTCATCCAATCTGCAGTGAAACTGCCAAACGGGAAACTGGCAAGGCGTGTGCTGAGTATCAGCGAAATCATTGGATACGATTCGGTATCGCAGTCGTTCTCTTTCATCCATTCTTTCATGTGGAACCCGGCCAAAGATGAATTTGAATTCCCCGGGCATATGAACAGTTACTTATTGGAAGAAAAGATTGCTCCAAAGCGCGGGCTTCCTCCGGAGAAAAAGAGGAACATTTACAATGAATTGAACAGGCGAGCGCGTATATTGGAGCGGTTGCATAAAGAAAAAGGGGTGTCGGATTTCTATGAGCTTCTTACCGTTCTTTCAGCGGCTCGTAAAGAAGGGGTCTTCTAGTAACAAATCCTCGGTGATGGCCGGGGAAAGGGCCGTTGTTCAGAAGAAGAAGACCACCAGCACAAGAAACCAGGAGCTGCTGTACTTTGACCTTTTTTATCAGCTCTCGTACTTGTCGGCCATTTCTATGTCCGGCATATCACGTGATCGTGTGTTTGACTTCGCGTCAAAGCTTTCTGGCAGGGCATCCATATATTTCAAAGAGATAGACCTTATTACCACGCAACTGGGTTATGACTATGCTGAAGCATGCCGGATTGAAGGTGAATCCGTTGATGATGAGACGGTACGTAACATCTTACTTCGCATTTCCAGCTCCATGAGTTCAGGTGAATCTGAGGCTGAGTTCTTCAGTCGGGAAGCGGATGTTTTCGGGAGAAACTACGGAGATAATTACAACCGCAAACTGGAAACGCTCAAGCAGTGGACCGATGCTTATAGTGCCCTTATAGTGTCTGCTGTTCTGGTCATCATTATTGGCGTGGTTTCAACCATGATATACAAAACAGATACTGTGTTTGTACTGTCTCTGGTTGGAATAACTATTGGCATTACGGTTAGCGGATCGTGGCTCATTTCAATAATGACACCCAAGGAAATTGTGCCATTGCAACAGCCAAGTTCCCGCGAGCAGAAGCTGGTGAGATTGCTGACAATGACACTTCTGCCGGCGGCTTTTGTTTGTTCCATGCTGCTGATATCGAGTGGTTTAGGCCTGGGGTGGGCTTTATTTGTATCCTCTATTATTATTTTCCCCATAGGATATGTGGCTGTGGCGGATGACAGGAAACTGGCCGGGAGGGATAGGGATATTGGTGCTTTCATGCGTTCCCTGGGTGGTGTGACTACTGCGATAGGTGCAACGGTTACGGAGGGCGTGGCAAGGCTGGACCTGCGTGGCGTACCTGCGCTTCGTGAAGAAGCTAATAGACTCAAAGTCCGGTTGAAAACCGGTATTTTGCCCAGCCTTTGCTGGAAAAGATTTGTGCTGGACAACGGGAGCACCGTGGTGAACAGAAGTGTGAGCATGTTTCGTGATGCTATGGCCCTGGGCTCGGCGGCGGAAGATGCTGGCAATAGAGCATCTGCTTATGCGGTGCAGATAGATTCCCTCAGGCAGAGGCGGCGGATGATTAGCAAACCCTTTGGAGGACTCACGTTTGTTATGCATGGTGCGGTCATACTGCTTCTGGTTTTTGTGACTGAGGTTATGAGCACGTTTGGCATGATGATATCAGGCATTGAGGCAGATATACCCGGAGCAGCGACGTCATCTGCTATTGGAGGATATTTTGCATTCAACTTTGCTGGATTGGAGTTACTCAAACAGTTGTTGATCCCGGTGATCTTGGTGCTGACTATAGTCAATGCATTAACACCTAAAGTGGTTGATGGCGGGCATAAGTGCAAGTTCTTTTACAATCTGTCCATAACAATGTCCATCTCTGGTTTGGCTATGATCATGGTGCCGAGGTTCGCCGTCATTATTTTTGGCAGTGTAGGCCAAGCTTAGATGCAGATGCCACAGAGCTGGTGTGAAAATAAGTTGAAAAGAATACGGTGAATCATTGAGTCAAGGAGAGAAGAATGGGAACGAATGATGGCGATCAGATTGGTGGACTGGTAAAAAACGATCCGGAAACCCAGAAGACGAATGCCGGTTCACTCGGACAGCCACCGAAATCCGATAGTGGTGGTGGCAGCAGTGGTGGTGGACTGGATGGGTTAGACATATTCTCTCAGGAAGAAGCAGGCGATGAAGAGGAAAATAGACTTGCGGCGTTATTGCCGGAGGTAGACATAAATGATTTGCTACGGGAGTGCAGAGAAGTAGCTGCTGAGCTTGCGGAGGGTGTAGAGGAAAGCTAAGAGGCATTGAGTTTAGTGTGATACTTGATCAGATAGAAGGGACAACCCGAGGGGTTGTCCCTTCTATCTAGATTTTTAACCCCGATTGACCAACGACGTTTTTTAGTGGATTTGAGGGTTTACCCCCACGCAATATGCGGGTCAACATGGTTTTCATCTTACCCAACAGTAGTCATACTAGACATGTTTGAGACGTCTTACCCATTGAAAACTTGACTTGTATATCTATGTCAACGTGAAGTTATGATGGGCAAGATAGACTTGTAGCATAGAAATTTTTAGATATTCCGTGGAGACTTCAACACATGCCAGTAGAAATAGATGGCCAGACCTTTTATAGACCAGCCGAAGTTTGCCCTATGGCAGGAGTAAGCAGGAGCACTCTCCATCGTTGGATCAGAGAGGGTGTAATTCCAGATACTGAATACAAAGATAGGAATGGTTGGAGGCTTTTTTCTAAGAAAGAAGTAAACAGGATACAGGCAGAGGCTAACAAAACAAACCGTATCGAGAATTAACGGAAAAGGTGAAGGGAACTTTGGCGCACGGGAATGACAGCACGATTTGTATTTGAAGATTAGGGGGATTAGCAATGGCACTATATGATAACGTTGTTGAATTGGCAAAAACCTACATGGGGCCGGCAGCAAAAAAGTTTGTAGATCGGCAGATTAGCGGGCACCTGGATATTGGAGACGGGTCCCGGTTGGGTGCGAGCCATGTTGATGAGCTGGCCAAATGGTGCTTCACGTCAGGTAAACTTCTGATGGACGAAGCCAAAGCTCAGGAGTTCAGCGATAAGGTCAAGGCGCTGAAGTAATAGATGCGGGGGACGCGCCGGCATAGTCAGATAAAAGTCATTGATTATGCCGGCGCTTGCAATAAAAGTGAAGTAGAAAAACAAGGGGTATTGACATATGCCAAAAGAAATAAAGGGCCAAACTTACTACAGAACAGCCGAGGCTTGCAATAAAGCCGGAATAAGCAAAGCTACATTGTTTCGATGGATTAAGGAAGGAATCCTTCCTGATGTTGGCCTAAAGGACAGAAATGGCTGGAGGCTTTTTAGCGAGAAAGATGTGACCAAAATTCGATCTGAGGCCACAAAAATCAGCCGAAAATAGGATTCAGTCTAGGTGATATTATTACCCGTGATATTTTGACATGAGGAGATAGCGGAAATGGCTCTGTATGATGATGTGGTGGAACTGACTAAAACATACATGGGTCCGGGGCAAAGAAATTTGTGGACCGGCAGATTAGCGGGCATCTAGACGGTGTAGCAGATGGATCTCAGCTGACTCCAAGCCATCTGGATGAGTTGTCGAAATGGTGTTTCACGTCAGGCAAGTTGCTGATGGATGAAGCTAAAGCACAGGATTTCAGCGACAAAGTCAAGACACTGAAGTGATGTTTAGAGAAAAGAGGTTTTTGTGAGCGTCGTAACTTGCAGGGATGGGCTAATGGCAGGATGGGAACCGGGCGATAAAGTGTTCGGCAGACAATTTTGTAGTCTTGCTTTTCAATTGCGATAACAAATAAGAAATTGGTTGCGGAGGAACAAAAATGGCGAAACAGAGACCTTTCTTTAAGAGCTTGCGTGGGAAAGTAAGTTTGCAAATGTTAATTGTAAGTCTCTTGCCGGTGATTCTCGTAGGTGTATTGGCATATAACAGCATGAAAACGGCGGAAGATAAGGCTAGTGAGAGCGTCGACGTTAGCCGTGAGGCGTTAGAAAAGGATACAGTTGGTGCTAATAAAGCAGGTCTTGCCTGGCTTCTGTCTTATGACATGGAGAAGGAAATAGCAGAACGGATAAAGGATGTTGATAATTGGGCTGGTAAAGCAGCTGTTGTGAATGCTGCCCGGAGTTCATCGGATGATGACTCCGAGGCCTACAAGTATCTTGGAGAGGAAATATCTGGTACTACGTACTTTGATTATGCATATCTCGTCGACCTCTCGGATAATGTGGTGACGCAGGTTATCACTGGTAACAACAGACCGGATACGGAATCGATTAGTCCTTCCGTGAAACTAGCTGAACAAAATCGTGTGCATGTAAGCGATGTAACTCTGGGGGGAGGGATTGAACCATCATACCTTGTGGAAATAGCTGTTAGAGTCGATGATCTTAATGCAGATGAGGCTGTCGGTGTAGTAGTCGGGATAGTGAAGATCCATCCTCTTTCCTTGGCGCAGGAGTATGAGAAGAAAGTTACCGGTAACAGAGTAGTAGTATGGAACAGCAAAGGCACTCTTATTACTGATTCTGAAGAGAAAAAACGTTACAACATGCCCGATATAACGTGGAGCCAGTCAGAAAAGGAAGTTTTAGACGAGATCACAGATGATGTCAAAGTTATTGAGCCCGATTATGTTATCACAGATAAAGTGGTAGCAGGTTATGCACGCGCGGCGAACGAATCAATCGATATCAATTACCCTGAGTTTGGCGGTCTTGGTTGGACGGTGATGGTAGAACAGGGTGCGGATATAGCTTTTGCTTCTCTGGATAGTTTGCAGGATCTGGAGGACGATCTTAAGGAGAACACGAAAAGTACGATTTTTATGCTTGTAATTGTGGTCATTGTGGTATTTATTGTGGTTTTGGGTATATCTGTCTATCTGAGCCGTGGTATTACCAGGCCTATTACTCAGCTCAGCGATGCAGCTGAAAAGGTTAGCATGGGCGATCTCGATGTCAATGTTGATGTCAAGTCAGATGACGAGATTGGCGATCTGGCAGCGAGCTTTGGCCGTATGGTGACGGCAGTTAAGTTCTTGTCTGAAGACGAAGATTAAGGGGCAAGGTTAGGTTGGTCCATTGATAACCAAGGGGAATGCCTTTTGAGGTGTTCCCCTTTTGTTTCATAGAATCTCTCTATGGAGTATAGATCATTCGGATGCCGTGAGCTGGAGTACGTCAAGCGATGAATAATGGTGTATCGAAATATGCCTCAGAGGCAAACACGCTTCGCCCACATCTGCCAACCACCCGTTTTCCTGTGGTGGATCAGCTGCGTGGCATAGGCGTCGTGTTGATGATCATATTTCACTTTGCCTATGATCTGGCGTATTACCGGTATATCCCGAATGGTAGCCTGTTTGAATGGCCCCTGTTATTGACTCAAAGGGTTGGTATTATTATTTTTTTAACCTGTGTAGGGATATCGCTGTGTATGGCCAATGCAAAGGGCATGCGTTGGAGTAGCTTTTGGCGCCGCGAAGCTCGGGTGGGAGGGGCGGCATTTCTGGTTAGTTTGGCCACATACTGTGCCTATGCAGAAAGCTGGGTCTATTTTGGGGTTCTCCATTGTATTGCAGTAAGTAGTCTAGTGGCTCTGCCATTGATCCGGTTCCCAAAAATTGCACTGGTGGTTTCCCTTGTCATACTGGTGTCCTATTTTGGGTGGGATATGACGTTGCCCTGGATTGAGTTGGATCATGCACCATTTGACTATTGGCCTCTGTTTCCGTGGGTGGGATATGTTCTGCTGGGTATCGTGGCCTACCACATTGGCGCTCATCGCTGGTGGCATGCTCCGGCGATTCCACCAGTAAGAGGCTTGCAGTTTTTAGGGCGCCACTCACTGATTATCTATCTGACACACCTTCCGTTATTGATGGGATTGGTTTGGGCGTATTATACTGCTACCCACTGAGAACAATTGTCATCCTGCTGCCACGTGGCTGTTGATTGGCTTTGCGGAATGTGGATCATAGTTCCAGCCGATAACGTATATAGACAGAACGTCCCGGGCGAATCGATAGCGTATTCAGGCCATTATCCAGTTTGGCACGCGCTATATCAGGTGCATAGAGCGGATCTGACTCCAACAGGTTGTCCCTATACAGGGTGATAGTTGAGTTGAAATTTGATTGGTAGTTGAAGAGTTGATTGAGGTTGAAAGCAAGGTTTGCACTCAGGTGGTGACAAGCCTCATTTTCAGGATTAAAAACGCTTGCTTAGTAACGTGAATGCAACAAGAAGGGTCGATTCATTGCCGAATGCTAGCAAGAGAAGTTTTCAGTGAGCATTGTCCTATGGTTAAAGAAGTGGAATTTCAAAATGAAAAAAGCAGGGATCACTGAAAATTGTCCCTGCTTTTTCTGTCAATAGTGTTGTTGCTTTAAGAGTTGGGGTTATAAGAACCGGCGACGCCTGACCACGACTCTGTGCCAGTCGTCATAACAATAAATACCTTGGAAAGCCAGACCTCCCAGGAACCCGTATGTTACATGTGGCCCGAGGACAAAGAATCCGGAAGCAGCGATGGCACTCATCAGGCTCAGGGAGCAAAGCCAATGATGCAGATGGAGCTTCCATCTCGTACCAATCGGAATGATGATTGATTTTACTCTTCCGCCGGTTCCCTCTGCTTTACCGCCACCGAATTTGCCTGCTAAATGCCCGACGATCCAACTGAAAACAAAAATATAACCAATTGTTAAGCTCGCTATTACTATCGATATGGTGCTCAGAAACCTTTTCACGTATTAGGTACCCTTTCCGTGTGTTATTTACATAAACTCCCCACCATGCAACATTAGTTACATGATGGGAGACTATTAATAGAATAACGGTTGGCCATGAAAGTTGTCAATGACATGATCGTACTAGGCATCAGATTGTGAATTCGCAGGTGGCTTCAGAATCAAGTTGAAGATGGAAGCAACTACGATTACGGTACCGGCTGTGAAAAAGGCCCACAAATACTCGTCGGTAACATCGTGGATGATACCGGTCGAAAGGACACCGGCAGCGCCTCCGATCGAAGCTCCGGCTAAAAGTACCCCAAAGATTGTACCGCCTGACATCGTGCCAAAAAACTCAGAACTCATCTTTACGATGAGTGGCAGGGTTCCGCCGTAGCCTAGTCCGTAAAGCATCGCGATAACATAAAAGGCCCATAATTGATCCGCTTTGAATAACCAATAAAATACAATGACCTGCAATCCCAGGCATACAGATGCAGTTATCTTGTTACCGATTTTGTCTGCAGTATAGCCGCTTAGAATTCGTCCGCAGATTCCACTAATGCCGATAATGGTAATAACAAGCGCAGAGGGAATATCGCCGATTCCGCTATCTTCAACATGTGGCTCCAGGTGCTGCATTATCATATTGGTACCGAAAACGAGACAGGCGAAAACGCAAAGCAAGAACCAGAACGATTGTGTCCTGATTGCTTTCCTGGTTGGGATTTCGATCTTATTATTGGTGGGGTTTGGTGGGTTTTTAAGAACGAGCGCCGCAGCGATTCCCAATACACAAGTCATCGCTGCCATCACCAGAAGCGAGTCTCTCCAGCCAATCTCGTTGATGAGCAATTTTAGAAGTGGTGGTAATGCGATCTGTCCCACACCCACTCCAGCGGCTGCCACGCCTAGTGCCAGGCCTCTCCTCGCATCGAACCACTTGGCCACAGTCACCAGAGGGGGAACGTAAGCAGCTCCCATACCGATGCCTATTAATAGACCGAGGTAAATATAAAACTGCCAGGGAGCATTTATCTGTGAGATCAATCCATATCCCAGTGCTATCAATATCACGCCGAATGTCACCACCCAGCGTGGTCCATATTTATCACTGAAGCGTCCCAGGATGATGGCAAGCACACCGTGAACCACAAGGTAGACAGCATGAGCTCCGGAGTATGCAGTATCGGACCAGCCGAGGTCATCCAATATTGGATTTTTGAACACGCCAAATGAGTAGTATGCACCATACAGGACAAGAACCAGCACGAAGCCTGCTGCTACGACTACCCAGCCGTGGTAAATACCATTGCTTCCAGCTTCGTTTTGAGGTGTGTTGAATTCTGCGTTATTCATAGTAGATATGTCGCATTTGCCAGATACCGGTTGGATGGTATCACGCGGGCAGGGTTGTTAGCGTAGAACTTCTTTGAGGTATTGTCCGGTGGAAGACTTCTTGGATTTAACGATCTTCTCTGGTGTACCGGTGGCTACAATGTTGCCACCGCGATCGCCTCCACCCGGACCGAGATCGATGATCCAATCGGCGCACTTAATGAGGTCCAGATGATGTTCAATCAGCACAACGGTATTACCTGCATCCACCAGCCTTTGCAGGACCTTGAGCAAGGCAGCCACATCGTGGAATGAGAGACCTGTGGTTGGCTCATCGAGGATGTACAGCGTTTTTCCGGTGGCACGTTTGGAAAGCTCCGTTGCCAGCTTCACCCGTTGAGCTTCGCCGCCAGAGAGAGTTGTTGCTGGTTGACCCAGGCGGATATAGCCAAGTCCCACATCTTTCAAAGTGCCGAACTTCGTTTTCAGAACCGGGAAGTTCTCAAAGAACTCGTATGCCTCCTGGACTGTCATGGCCAGGACTTCGGCTATAGTTTTACCTTTGAAGCGAATCTCAAGCGCTTCCCGATTGTAGCGTTTGCCATGACATATTTCGCAGGGTACGGTGACATCGGGCAGGAATTGCATTTCGATCTGATTATATCCCTCTCCACGGCACGCCTCACAGCGTCCGCCTTTCACATTGAACGAGAATCGGCCAGGTTTGTAACCGCGTGCCCGGGCTTCGGGAGCGGTGGCGAACAACTCTCGAATGCGAGTGAAGGCTCCGGTATAAGTGGCGGGATTCGATCGCGGAGTGCGCCCAATGGGAGACTGATCGATATCCACTACTTTATCGATATGCTCAATGCCCAGGATCTCATCGAAATCGCCTGGCTTCTCTTTCGCTCTATAGAAAACCTGGGCCAGTTTCTTGTGCAGGATTTCATCAATGAGAGTGCTCTTGCCGCTACCGGAGACGCCGGTAATGCAGATAAATGCCCCCAGCGGGATTTGGACATCGATGTTCTGGAGGTTATTCTCGCGGGCCCCTTTGATGATGAGTTCATTCCCGGAACCAGCGCGCCGTTTTTCGGGCAACGGGATCTCTTTGGTTCCACTCAGGTATTGACCGGTGATTGAATCGGAACACCGTTTAATCTCATCTATTGGGCCCGTGGCAACGAGTTGTCCTCCATGCTCGCCAGCGCCGGGTCCGAGATCTACAATCCAATCTGCGGCTTGCATCATGGCTTCATCGTGTTCGACGATCAAAATAGTATTGCCCAAGTCTCGCAGGTTCTTGAGAGTTTTGATGAGTCGAGCCCCGTCAACCGGGTGAAGACCGACCGTGGGTTCGTCACAAATATAGAGTACACCCATCAGCCCGCTTCCGATCTGTGTAGCAAGACGAATTCGTGCCGATTCACCCCCGGAAAGCGATCCTGCGGGTCGATCCAGAGTGAGATAGTCGAGGCCCACATTCATCAGGAATCCAAGCCGGGATCGAATCTCTTTTAATATCTGCTCGGCAATCGTCTGTTCGCGTGGGGAAAGTACAGGTTTCTTTTTCTTTCCATTTGGCCCGTCCAGTTGGTCAATCCACTCCAGAGCTTTGGCGATAGAAAAGGCCGTTACCTGTGTGATATTCAATTTACCAATGATCATTGCCAGAGCTTCGGGTTTGAGGCGTTGCCCATTACAGGTCGGACACGGATGGGAACTCATGAACCGTTCGATGTCAGCACGGGAATACTCACTTTCAGTCTCTCTGTATCGTCGGGCAAGGTTTGGGATAATACCTTCGAAACCGACTGAACGCTCTCGAACCTGGCCGAACTGATTGCGATATTTCACTCGTTCACCCTGCTCTCCATATAGAACCAGATCAAACTGTTCTTCGGTTAAATCCTTAACGGGAACACGAGTGGAAAAGCCGTGGTTGTGTGCCAGGTCGTTGATCTGGTAAGCATACCAGTAGCTCATGGAACCCGATCTGGCCCAGGGCAGGATGGCCCCTTCGTCCAGTGAGAGGTTTCTATCGGGAACAACGAGTATGGGATCGATCTCCGATTTAGTGCCAAGTCCGGTACAGTCCGGACAAGCGCCGTGGGGCGAATTGAAACTAAAAGTTCTCGGTTCGATTTCTTCGATGCTTATTCCGCAAACCGGACAGGCAAAATGTTCACTGAACAGTGACTCCTCGCCATCGATAATTGAGATCAGGACAATACCGCCTGCCAGCTTCAATGCTGTCTCCACTGAATCGGCTAGCCTTCCTGCCTGTTCGCTGTCTCCGGATACCAATCGATCCACTACTACCTCAATCGTGTGGCGTTTGTATTTCTCCAGGTTGAATTCCTCGGCCAGGTCTCTTATCTCTCCATCCACCCGTACTCGTACATAGCCGCTCTTTCTGAGGTCTTCGAAAACCGACTGGTATTCACCTTTGCGGTCCCTGACTACGGGAGCCATTACCATAAAGCGCCGGCCTTCCGGTAGTTCGAGAATGGAGTCAACGATCTGTTGCACGGTTTGACGGGAGATTTCTCGACCGCATTGAGGGCAATGGGGATGGCCCACTCGGGCAAAGAGCAGTCGGAGGTAATCATATATTTCGGTGACCGTGCCGACGATGGAGCGGGGATTTCGGCTGGTCCGCTTTTGATCTATAGAGATTGCCGGACTCAGCCCTTCGATATAGTCCACTTCCGGCTTTTCCATCCGGCCGAGGAACTGGCGAGCGTAGGCCGAAAGTGACTCGACATAACGGCGCTGTCCCTCAGCGTAGATGGTATCGAAAGCAAGCGAACTTTTCCCTGATCCGGATACACCGGTGATGACCACCAGTTTATCTCTGGGGATGGTAACGTCGATGTTCTTGAGGTTGTGCTCGCGAGCACCTTTAATAAATATAGAATCGAGGGACATAATAGTTCCAGCAGGTTCATTTTATCAGAGAATGGCAGAGCTTGACAGGGCGTAGCTGTTGTTTACATAAAATGATGCTCAGAAGAGGAAATGAACAGCACGGTGAATAATTGTGACTGCTGCGTACTCGTTTTTGAAGTATGGGTCTTTTGATAAAGGGGAGTGCAATTGGTTGACTCCTAACGATTGAGTTGGAATAAGGTGTTAAGAAGGTGGATTAAGGACACCTTTGATTTCATTTCTAATCCAGTTTATCCAATCATCTATCCCTTCTCCGGTCTTACACGACACCGGGATGATTTCGATATCGGGATTCAGCACCTGAACTTTCTGCTTCATTGCCTCGATATCGAAATCAAAGATGCCCATCGCATCGATCTTGTTCACCACAAGTGCATCGCACACGCTGAACATTAACGGGTACTTCAACGGTTTATCATCGCCCTCGGGTACGCTGAGAATCATTGCCTTTTTTATGGCTCCTGTCTCGAACTCTGCCGGGCACACCAAATTGCCCACATTTTCAATGATGATCAGATCAAAGTCCTGCGGATTCAAGGCATCCAGCCCTTGCGACACCATCGTCGCATCTACGTGACAAAACCCACCCGTTCTCAATTGAACAGCTTTCGCTCCACGTTCGGCTACCTTCTCGGAATCGACCATCGAGTCGATATCTGCCTCAATTATCCCAATACGAAACTCGTTTTTAAGCGCATCGATGGTCCGGAGAATCAGGCTGGTTTTGCCAGATCCCGGGGACGACATCAGGTTGAGCATGAAAGTGCTCATGTGGCGTAGTTTATCTCTTAACTCGCCTGCCAGGGATTCATTATCAGAGAGTATATTCTCTTTGACCTCGATTAACCGGATTTCATCTATTAGCAACACCCCCTGTGATGTGATTGTTCCCCTGTCACACTATCTCCATGCTGTCTACACTGTATTCCCTGCCAGAAACATACTCGAATTTCGTCTCGCCACACTTAGGGCACAGGACTTGCTGGGATTTTCGGAGATCGATGTGAAATTCCTCAGAGCACT
>JABMQN010000260.1 GCA_013203045.1 Chloroflexota bacterium | reverse complement strand
CGTTGAAATGGACGTTGAATCCGATCACCGTTCCGGCCGATGGGTTTATATTCCAATGGGAATTACTCAACGGGATCGCTGCCTCTACGATCCATCCACCGGCAGTCTCAACCACAGCCGCGTGGGTGCCAGAATCTGCCCCGGCTGCCAGTTCGGGATTATTAACATCTCCGCCGATGTTCCAGGCACCTATGTTGATCTGAAGATCGTCGTTTCCGTACGCTTCCGTCCGATCGTGGGTGGATTGGTGGTTTTCAGCACAATGTATTCTTCATCCTGGATAGGCAGTAGCAAACGGGCAAATTCCAACGATCTTAACCATCTAAGTTCATTGTGGAACGCAGAAAGACTTATATGTCCGCACTTGGCCAATTTTAGCAGCTGCTCGCGAAAGTAAAGGAAACCAGTGATTACTTTACTGCTCTATTGAACAAGCAACTGTGCCTACGGACAACTCATCAGGATTGTTTTAAGAAAACCGCTTTTTCTTAGATCTGCAGGATGTTCGGATGATATGGTTCTGCGACTTACGGTGTACCAGCGCAGTAATCGGCTTTATGACTCTACTTCAGAGTCAGGTAAAGGAACCAACCAATACAACATTAACCGCCACGGAAGATTGTACCTCTCCCCTACTCTTGATGTCAAGGATAAAGTGCTATAGAATGTCAGATGCCGCCACAAAGGAAAAAGCGTCAGTGTAAATGCTCTTTGGGGTTTTTTGCATAACCCCTCCAAAAGGTGCATTTAGCTCTTGCGCCGCCACAATAAATATGCGCTCAACCCTGTAATCACCTGGTGTTTCAGCGCTTCTCAGACAATTTGAGAATCTGATCATAAGACATTAAATAGGACACGGAATTTGGCTATCCCAAAATGTACATTTTTTGAGACTCATATCAATTGCATTCTGGCTTGAATGCAGCAATAACCGCATAAACAAAGGGAAGAACGGGGCAACATAAATGCCATTATTCATCCCGCTGTAGTGTACGCTCTAATCATTTAACCTCTTAATATCCCATTTCGGGGGGGATATGCAAAAACCCCTAAGTTCTGTCCATGTGTCGCCCTGAGCGGATGGAGCCAGAGAGAAGGTATTCTGGTATTCCGTTTTTCCACCAGGGCCATCCTCTTGGCTGTCAGCCATAAATGATGTTTTGTCAATCTTAAGTATGTCTACAGGAATTTCCCCGATTTTCAATGCTTTCACCTCAGCGGGAAGTGGCGAACTTGTGGGAACTGCCATTTGCTTTGATATGCTCAGATTCGGGCTGAGGCTTATAACTGCAACAATAATTCCCGCTGCCAGCGAGAGACCCCAGGGAAGCCCGGCAGCTTTCGGCATTGGATGAATCTTTATGTGCTTCACTGCTTCCACAATACGTAACGTAAAACCGGCTGGTATTCTCTGCCCTTCAAAGGCTGTGTTCATCATGACAACTATCTCCTCTCTCAACTGCGCCCGCGCTCTACTCAGGCGCATCCTAATGGCACCAGGAGATGCACCAATCGCCCTTGCGATCTCTCTACTATTCATGCCACCAAAGTAGTGGAGCATCAACACCTCGCGGTGCAGCTCAGGCAATGAATCCAGGGCTTCTCCAAGGAATTCACTTGACCGACTGTCGCGATAGGAATTCAGGGAATGAGCATCCATTACCTTTGAGTCTTGATCCTCAATAAACTCCCGATCAACACGCCGTGCTCTGATCCGTAGCCAATCTATGCAGCGTCTACGAGCTATGCGATATAGCCAGAAGACGAAGCTCTCCCATCTCTTCAAGCTACGCAAGTCACGATACAGGTGTCAAGCAGATTACTATAATGATACATGTTTAGCAAACCATGAATCGCGGGACAGCTCCCATAAATTCACTGATTCTGGGCAAGCTCAAAGCCAAAATAGAAATGGGCATCGCGGCCGGGCACTGATATGATAGAAGTCAGTTATATATTGGCTTTGTAGCCACTACGTCATTCACTTATGAATGTTGAGTAGTACGAAAAAACGAACGTTTTGTCGTACTCCGAGGAAACACTTAAGCTTCCTCTTTTATTTGCCAAATTCAGTGCAAAAAACTGGTTCTACTATTCAAAGTTCGATTTTCGCATTTCTGATGAGTTTAGCAAACCACTCT
>JABMQN010000259.1 GCA_013203045.1 Chloroflexota bacterium | reverse complement strand
GAAATTATAGAAGGCCTGACCAAAGAAGCCAAAGTCGGTGAGATATATACAGGGAAAGTGACTTCGATTACCGGTTTTGGAGCCTTTGTGGAGATACTACCGGGCAAAGATGGGCTGGTTCATATTAGCGAGTTGGAGAATTATCGCGTTGCCTCCGTTGAAGATGTAGGTTCTCTCGGCGAAGAAATCACGGTCCAGGTCATCGGGATCGATCCCCAAGGAAAGATCAAACTCTCTCGAAAAGCTGTGTTTAACGGACCATCCGGTGAATCATCCCAAGACCGCCCAGGAAATGCTCCTCCAAGGAAGCCCTTCAGGAATCCTGGGCCTCCGAGATAAGGAGGAGTTGTGGAACCTATACGAGTCTTGGTCCACGGGGCTCTGGGCAAGATGGGACAAGCAGTGATTAATGCCGTCTCCCGAGATCCTGATCTGGTAGTTGTTGGAGCGGTAGATGTAAAGGCCAACCGAGATCAGCTTCAACTGCCCAATGGGTCGGGTGAATTTCCTCTTTCAACAGAACTTGAATCTCTTATCGAAAGCACCAAACCGGATGTCATCGTTGACTTCACTCAACATGATGCGGCAATGCCAGCAGTGCGTATTGGAACAAAACATCATATCAATTTCGTCATAGGAACTACAGGGCTCTCTGAAACGGACCTTGCAGAAATCGATAGTCTATCCAGACAAAATGATGTGGGCGCAGTCGTTGCACCTAATTTCTCATTGGGTGCAATTCTCATGATGCACCTTTCGAAGATAGCCGGTAAATATTTCGACTATGCAGAAATCATCGAAATGCATCACGAACAGAAACTGGATTCACCATCGGGCACTGCCGTGGCAACAGCAAAAGGGATGGTAGAAACCAGAGGAAAAAGTTTCATTTATCCCGAGACCCAAAAGGAATCGATTAAGGGTGCAAGAGGTGCTGAGTACGAGGGAATTGCACTACATAGCGTACGGTCTCCAGGATATATGGCTCATCAGGAAGTGATTCTTGGCAGTACAGGGCAAACCTTGAAAATTCGTCACGATCAGATCAGTCGAGAAGGATTTGGCCCCGGTATTACCATGGCCATCAAAGAAGTGGTTAAGTCAAAAGGCCTGATCTTTGGATTGGACAAGCTTCTGGGATTGGAGAAAGAATAGCAATGGCAAATCCACGTATAGCAATACTTGGGGCAACAGGACTTGTGGGTCGGGAGTTCATCAGGATTCTCAAGCAACGCAATTTCCCTATGTCATCTCTTCGCTTGCTGGCATCAGAACGCTCTGCCGGCAAGAAGATCACTTTCGGTGATCAGGAAATAGAAGTCGAGCAGGCGACTCACCAGTCTTTTGAAAACGTGGATATTGCCCTGTTTTCCGCCGGTGCGTCTCGAAGTCGTGATTTCGCTCCCGCCGCAGCAAAAGCTGGGGCAATCGTCATCGATAATAGTTCCGCATGGCGAATGGAACCGGACATTCCGTTAGTTGTGCCGGAAGTCAATCCTGAGGATATTAAGAAACACAAAGGTATCATTGCGAACCCCAATTGCTCCACTATTCAAATGGTGGTAGCGCTCAATCCGCTGCACAAAGTCAATCCCATAAAACGGATTATCGTAGATACATATCAAGCAGTTGCCGGCACAGGCAAAGCTGCTATGGAAGAACTTGCGATCCAATCCAAACAAGTTCTTGAGGGCCAAGAGACCGTACCACATGTCTACCCTCATCAAATAGCTTTCAACGTACTGCCACATATTGACGTATTTTTGGGTAACGGTTATTCCAAAGAGGAAATGAAGATGGTGCAAGAAACCTGGAAAATTATGCATGCGGAAAATATCGCCATTTCCGCTACTTGTGTCCGGGTTCCAGTGCTCATAGGACACAGCGAAGCAGTTCACGTGGAATTCACCAAACCGATGAGTCCGGAGGAGGCGAGAGACATTCTGAGCAAATCACCGGGTGTAAAGGTCACTGATGACCTTGATATCAATCTGTATCCTCTTCCGCTTGCAGCTGCCGGTCGCGATGAAACATTCGTGGGTCGAATACGTTCCGATTTCTCAAATCCCAACGGGTTAGCGATGTGGATCGTGTCCGATAATCTCCGCAAAGGAGCTGCTCTCAATGCTGTTCAGATCGCTGAAGAGATCATTCGACAAGGCTTACTCTCAGAAGGAGCAAAAGCATGAGGGAACTGGGCCGTCTTCTGACAGCAATGGTAACACCCTTCGATGAAAATGGGGAAGTCGATTACGAACAAGCGAAGAAGCTGGCACTTGCTCTACTTGATTCCGGAAGTGATGGACTGGTAATCGTTGGTACTACCGGTGAATCGCCAACTCTTATCCGCGATGAAGAGGTACGTCTTTTTACCGAAATCAAGTCCGCTGTGGGTGATCGAGGTTCGGTAATAGCTGGCACCGGAAGCAACAGTACAGCAGAAGCAATTATTACAACAAAGGCAGCAGAGCAAGTAGGTGTTGATGCCTGCCTTCTGGTAGTCCCGTATTACAATAAACCCATGCAGGAAGGACTTTATCAGCATTTCAGAGCTGTTGCAGAGAGCACCAGCTTACCTTGTATCCTTTATAACGTACCTGCACGTACCGTGACTAGCCTGGCTGTAGATACAGTCATCAAACTGAGCCAGATCGATAATATCATTGGTATTAAGGAAGCCAGTGGTAATTTAGATCAGGTTTCCAGGATCATTTCTGATACCATGGAAGGCTTCCTCGTTTATAGCGGCAACGATAATGATACACTGCCAATTCTGTCATTGGGCGGATACGGCGTTATTAGTGTTGCCTCACATCTGGTAGGCAATCAAATGCAAGAAATGATCAAGCTAGCTATCGAGGGTAATTCAGCGAAAGCAGCACAAATTCACCGTGACCTGTTACCGCTATTTAATGCGATGTTTGTTGTCTCCAATCCGATTCCAATAAAATATGCTTTAAACCATATAGGTTTCCGGGTCGGACAACCCAGGTTACCTCTTTGCGAACCGGATGAAAAATCAGCAGCCCAGATTGAGGCAACTCTCAAAAAATATCGCATTGATCTACCTTTAAGCCAGTAGCCCAGCAATGATAATGGTAACCAAACCCTTGAAAAAAACAAGTCAGCCCTTTATAATCTCACTTAGTTTGCTGTAAAGAGATATGCGTATTTGAACCATAGATCGAAATGAAAATGAGCAACGGATAGCTTATGAACAAATCCCCATAGAGAATTGCCCCCTTCAGGATTTCAAATTGGTGAAAACCATTTATCACCAATGACCAAGACCGCAAGGTTCATCCCCACAATACCGAAGGGAAAGTAGTCTCTACTTTGGAAACGTTCAGGATCGATAACAAAGATGAGAGTGATTGCAGGTAAAGCCAAAGGACATTCGCTGAAGTGCCCAAAGGAGCCACATATACGCCCAACCGCTGACATGATCCGAGGGGCCATCTTTTCTGCCCTGGAATCACTCCCAATCGACTGGACCCCTACACTTGATCTCTACGCTGGCACCGGGGCGCTTGGTATCGAGGCCCTCAGCCGTGGAGCGGAAGAGGCGGACTTCGTTGAACAAAATCCTAAATGCTGCTCAATAATTAAAGAGAACCTTGAACACACCGGATTTACAGAAAAGGCACGAGTATACCGTCTGGAAGCGCGCAAAGCTATCCGTACACTTCATAAGCAGTACGGTCTGGTTTTTATGGACCCACCATATTCTGATCGGACTACTCAGACAATAATGAAAGACATGGCCAGCTCTGATTTGGTGGGAAGACAATCCACTATAGTAATGGAACATTCGCAACGAACCAATCCCGAATCTTCTTATGGTGAATTTCAGATGACCAAAAGACTCCGCCACGGAGACACGTGCGTCTCGATATTCCGACAGGGGGGAGGCCCAAATTGACCATAGCCTTGTATCCCGGCAGTTTTGACCCGGTGACCTACGGACATCTTGATATTGCCACCCGAACATCAAAGGTTTTTGATGAAGTGGTAATGGGTGTTTTCGATACACCATCTAAAAATATCCTTTTCACCACAGAAGAGCGAGTCGCCTTGATAGAGAAGGCAATAGAAGGCATACCCAACATACGGGTAGAGGCATATACAAAAATGACTGTCGACTTCGCCCGGCGTATAAATGCCAAGGTAATGATACGAGGCTTGAGAATGAGCCCTGATTTCGAGCGGGAATTTGAAATGGCTCTGATGAACAAGAAACAAGCTCCGGAAGTTGAAGTGCTCTGCATGATGACCAGTGTGCAGTATCAATTTCTGAGTTCCAGCTTGATGAAGGAAGCCGCCAAGTATGGCGGATATATCGAAGATCTGGTACCCGAACATGTAGCTACTGCCTTGAGGCAGAAGCTTTCCATATAACAATCAGCAACCCAAATAGACTAGTAGGAGGAAGTATAAATGTCAATGGTAATCAGCGACGAGTGTATCGCATGTGGAGCATGTGAAACGGACTGCCCGGTCAACGCAATCTCAGAGGGTGATACTCAATTCGAGATTGATACGGACAAGTGCATCGAATGCGAAGGGTATTTTGATTCACCGCAGTGCGTAGATGTCTGCCCATCAGATGCTATTTCAAAGGCATAGGGGCCATTAAAACAAGGGCTGACATAACATACACAAGTCAACTCCGAACAGATTCGATACGTGTTGAGATCGGAGTTCTTTTCGTTGAAACAATAGTTAACTAGCAAGCAAATAGCAAATTGAAACTTGTGTTTGGGTTCGGATATGATGGTAATCCCCCATTTTTGATGAAAGGTTAAACTCTTTAATCATGGGAGGGCAGTAAGAATGGCAATGGTAATCAACGACGAGTGCATCGCATGTGGAGCATGCGAGACGGATTGCCCGGTCGACGCAATCTCAGAGGGCGATATTATATTTGAGATCGACCCGAACAAGTGCGTCGAATGCGAAGGGTATTTTGATTCACCGCAGTGCGTTGATGTTTGCCCGGTTGATGCTATTTCAAAGGCATAAGGTTAGCACCTGGCAAACACCAATTACTAGCCGATTTGATTCGGGTTGGATTTCGAATATTCGGTTTCGACTCGAGCACTGCAATTCTTAAGAATCAGCTGGGAATGGCCATTGAGCACGTTTTCCATAAACAGATAGCTGCTCGATGGCTATGTGGTGTTTTCTTTATTAAGGCGACTCTTTTCTTTAACCCAGATCAACACAGTATGTGAATTAGCGCCCCGACTTTATTGCCAATATTTCCTTTCTCATTGAATATCTGGATTGCCTTACGCGAAGGGAGATCAACAAGTTCACACTTGGATTCATTTGCGTATTCTCGCATGTCTTCGGTCAATTTCACTCCAGAATAAATTCCGGTACCAATCACCACCGTTTCTGCACCGGCTGCAATCAATTCCGTGATGTCTTCCTTTTCATACTTGTGGTGGCTTGCAAGCCAAAGGCCAAATTTTCTGCGTCGGACTGTACCATCGGGGAAGATGACTACATCTCGCATCTGATATTTATTACCATCAATTACTATCACTCCAAAACCCATACTATCGATTCTTACCATTGACATCACCCCCCGATAAAGCATCGATCACACAAATGCCCTGCGCTTTCTGATATAATTCAGATGATCAGAATCGCACCTTGGTGAGCATAATATCCCGATTAACAGGTAAAGTCAACAAGGTAATCCATGACATCAGAAAAACCGCTCCTCCTGCTCTTCGATGGACATGCACTTATTCATCGTGCGTTCCATGCTGTCTCCGGTCTCTCTACCAAAGATGGGCAACCGATAGGAGCCGTCTATGGCTTCGCCGCTATGCTTCTGAAGACACTGGAGAACTTTCAGCCTTCATACTGTGCTGTGACCTTCGACAGTCCCGCTCCTACTTTCAGGCATGTTCAGTTTGCCGATTATAAAGCTCATCGTCCCAAACCGCCGGATGATCTTATTTCTCAGTTTGGGCTCGTTCGTGAACTGGTGCAAACACTCAATATCCCAGCCTTTGAAATCGATGGTTATGAAGCCGATGATATTCTCGGCACACTGTGTCAGCAGGCTGATATGAAGGGTATTAATACGATCATTGTTACTGGAGATACCGATATCTTGCAACTTGCCTCACCCAGCGTTCGGATACTCCTGCCGCGTCCGCGCAGACCGTTCAGCGATACAAAGCTATACGATGAGGAAGCAGTCCAGAACAGATACGGACTTGTACCCGAACAACTCATCGACTTAAAAGGCCTGATGGGCGATGCTTCGGATAACATCCCTGGAGTCCCCGGCATCGGTGAAAAGACCGCATCGAAACTACTCGCGGAATTCAATACCATCGAAGAGATCTATCAGCGCATTAGTGAGGTAACCCCACCCAAAGTTCGGGAAAAACTGGAAGCCAACGAGGAAGCAGCAAGACAAAGCAAAGAGCTTGTCACGATCGTCACCAATGTTCCTGTGAACCTTGATCTCGCTTCATGCCATATTAACGACTATGATCGAGAGAAAGTTATTGAGCTCTTCCGCAATTTGGAATTCTATAGTCTCGTAGCCAAATTACCAGGGCCTCCGACTGAAGATCAGCCGGTAATATCTACCGGCGGTCAACGCTCTGAAGATTACCGAATCGTCAATACTACCGAAACCCTCGACGAGTTGATGAGAGAACTCTCCTCCGCCAGAACGCTGACAGTCGATACGGAGACCACCAGCACAAATCCCCGGCACGCGAGTCTAGCGGGCATCTCGCTTTCCACGAACGAGGGCAAAGCCTGGTACATCCCTGTCGGCCACAAAGGAGACGGAGAACAGCTTTCTCTATCGCAGGTCTCCGATAAACTCCAACCAGTTTTCACAGATCCGGAAATTGGCAAAACTGCCCACAATGCGAAGTATGATATCGCTGTACTTTCAAGGCACGGTCTTGAAGTACGCAACCTCAACTTCGATACCATGATTGCCGCTCATCTTTTAGGCGAAAAGGCACTAGGACTTAAGCAACTCACCTTCGGAAAACTGGGTGTAGAGATGACTCCGATAAGTGAACTCATCGGATCGGGAGCCAAGCAGATATCCATGGCCGATGTCAGCATCAATCAAACTGCAAATTACGCATGTGCAGATGCCGATATGACCGGAAGGCTCAGACAGTTGTTTGAGCCTCAAATGAAAGATCATGACCTTTGGAATCTATTTGCCAATGTCGAGATGCTTTTGGTCCCAATCCTGTATCAAATGGAGTCAAACGGTGTAGCTTTGGATTCCAGCCTGCTCAACGAAATGTCGCAGGAACTGACACAGGAAATCGCCCGAATCGAAAACGAGATTTACACGTGGGTTGGTCATGAATTCAACATCAACTCCAGCCAGCAACTCGGCAAAGTCCTTTTCGAAGAGTTAAAATTGCCCCCATCACGAAAGACCAAAACCGGATATTCCACCGATGCCACTGTTCTGGAGGGATTCCGTGGAATTCACCCTGTGGTTGGCTACGTTATCGACTATCGTCAGTTCTCCAAATTAAAGTCGACCTACGTGGAAGCCCTCCCGTCTCTGGTTGACCCGGATACAGGAAGAATTCACACCAGCTTCAATCAAACCGTCACCGCCACCGGACGCCTGTCATCAAGTAATCCCAATCTACAAAACATCCCCATTCGCACCGAAATAGGCCGAAGGATACGTCAGGCGTTCATCGCCCCAGGTGATAATCAAATGCTGGTTGGTGCGGACTATTCTCAGATCGAACTCCGAGTGATGGCCCATTTATCCCAGGACCCGGGACTCCTTTCCGCTTTTGCAAACGATGAAGACATCCACACCACCACTGCTGCCCAGGTTTTCAACAAAGAGGCATCACAAGTTACATCAGAAATGCGACGAATCGCCAAGGTAGTGAATTTCGGTGTGATCTACGGTATGAGCGATTATGGGCTGGAACAAGCCACCGGTCTCTCTCGGCAGGAAGCTAATGATTTCATTAATGCCTATTTCGAGAAATACAGCGGAATCAAAGACTACCTTGAATCAACCAAACAACAAGCTATTGACAAAGGTTACGTTCAAACCATACTGGGAAGAAGACGTTATGTTCCGGAAATCAATTCCTCGAATTATCAGGTTCGTCAGGCAGCAGAACGGATGGCCATTAACATGCCGGTCCAGGGCACGGCCGCCGATATAATAAAACTGGCCATGATCAAGATTCAAAACGAGATGAACCTTAAAAATCTCAAAAGTAAAATGATC
The DNA here is from genome assembly GCA_013203045.1 of Chloroflexota bacterium. GTDB lineage: Bacteria > Chloroflexota > Dehalococcoidia > SZUA-161 > SpSt-899 > JABMQN01. Next base: position 9,369 of record JABMQN010000259.1, on the reverse strand, counting down.
CTGCAGGTGCACGATGAGCTGTTATTCGAAGTGCAGCAAGAAGAAGTAGAAGAAATAAAACAATTGGTGCAAACGATTATGCCCACCGCAATGGAATTCAGCGTACCCCTGAAAGTGGATATCAAAACAGGTCGTAACTGGGGAGAGACAGAGTAGTTGCCCTGCATGCTGAGTATTCACAATAGCACCAGTTCATTGTATAATAAACTGCAATCGAAAATGGGTAACTGAGAGTCAGTGACTCTCAGTTTTTCAATTCCAGCACTCATCAGTTTAATTTTTATACCACATTTTTGATGGTTCGCAATCAATTATCTATAAGGGGAAAACCGCATGGCTGAAGAAAAGGTAATGTTAACATCCGAGGGACTGGAGAAACTTAAGGCCGAATTAGAACACCTCCTCGAAGTTCGTCGCCCGGAAGTATTGGAAAGGATTCAAAGGGCAAAAGAACAGGGGGATACAGCTGACAACCCTGAATATGAAGAAGCTCAAACCGAGCAGGCTTTTGTTGAAGGACGCATCGCCGAGTTGGAATGGACGGTTAAAGATGCCGAAGTTATGCCAAAAGACAAGTCGCGCTCTACTATTGTCAAGTTTGGGTCCAAGGTAACGGTAGTTAATGAAGAGGGCGAAAAGAAGAAATATACGATCGTGGGAGGTCCTGAGAGCGATCCCAGTGAAGGAAAAATATCCAACGATTCCCCTGTTGGGAAGGCATTACTCGGCAAGCACATTGGCGACGAAGTCAAGCTAGAAGTGCCCAAAGGAATAATTAAACTTAAAGTACACGCCATCACCAAAAAGTAGGCATTGTGACAGAGAGAAAAGAGGATCAAACCAGAAGCCGTCTCGAAAAGCTCCAGAGGATAAAAGATCTCGGTATTAATCCCTACCCCACACGCTATCAGCGCAGTCACTCAACACAAGAAGCTGTTACTATCTTTCGCGAAAAGGGAGACAATCCTGACGAACTGCCTCAAATTCGAGTAGCTGGTCGCATCACCGCCATGCGTATAATGGGCAAGGCTAGTTTCATGGATATCCGGGACGGTTCTGGCCGAATCCAGGTTTACTTTAAGAAAGATACCCTGGGAGAAGAAAAATACGGTCTGCTGCACGATTTTGACATTGGCGACTTTCTTGGCGTTGAAGGGACGCTTTTTAAAACCCGAACAGAAGAAATCACCATACAAGTCTCCGGTTTCACATTTCTTTCAAAAGCATTACAGCCTTTGCCGGAGAAATGGCATGGCCTCACTGATGTGGAGAAACGGTACCGCCAAAGATATCTTGACCTCATCTCTAACGAAGAAGTAAGACAAATATTCCGGATGCGAAGTCAGGTGATCTCATCTATGCGCCGATTCCTTGACGGACAGGGGTTCATGGAAGTTGAGACGCCTGTGTTGCAATCGATTGCTGCTGGTGCTCTGGCCAAACCTTTCGCCACCCACCATCATGCGCTTGATCGCGATCTGTACTTGCGTATTGCCACCGAACTTCATCTTAAACGCTTGATTGTTGGCGGGTTTGAGAAGGTGTACGAAATCGGGCGGGTTTTTCGAAATGAAGGTATATCCATCAAGCATAACCCTGAATTCACCACTTTAGAATGTTACCAGGCCTACGCCGATTATAAAGATGTTATGGATCTCACAGAGCAAATGATCTCCTCCATCGCCAAAGAAGTTCTGGGTACAACTCAGGTTACTTCGGGAGAGACAACTATCGATTTTGCACCACCGTGGCCCCGCATTCCTCTGCGAGATATTATCAGAGACAAAAGCGGTATCGATTTCGAGGAGTTTCCCGGTGCAGCTTCACTTGAGGCTAAGATACGCCAAACCGGGATTCCGGTCGATGCCGGTTTAAGCTGGGCCAAACTGGTTGATCACCTGCTTTCCCAAAAAGTAGAACCCGATCTGATCCAGCCAACTTTCCTGACCGACTACCCTGTTGAACTTTCCCCATTGGCTAAGAGGAAACCGGAAGATGAGCAACTGACAGAACGTTTCGAAGCATTCTGTGGTGGTATGGAAATCGCTAATGCGTTCAGTGAACTTAATGATCCACTGGATCAGAGAGACCGTTTCGAAGAACAAGAAAAGATGCGAGCTGAATTCGGTGATGAGGAAGTGGAAAGAACAGACAACGATTTCCTCACTGCTTTGGAACACGGCATGCCGCCAACGGGAGGATTGGGGATCGGGATTGATCGACTGGTGATGTTGTTAACTGGCCAGCATTCTATTCGTGAAGTTATTTTATTCCCACAATTGAGGTCGCAGGAATAGCCCCATGATCGACATACGTCTTATTAGACAGAATCCGGATGTAGTGCGGGAATCCTTATCAAAACGGCATGATGATACTTCTCTTGATGCCATAATCAAAATGGACGAGGAACATCGCAAACTCCTGCAGGGAATTGAAGCCTTGCGAGGAGAACGGAAAAACGTCAGCAAGCTTATCGGCAAGCTGGAAAGGGATCACATTCTCGCCACCCTAACCAGCATTCTTTCCGATTGCGAAGATCCGGCAAGGCTCCCAACGGTTCAAATCATCAAAGAGATCGACAATTTTCTGGAGCAATGCAATATCAAAGAGCCTTTGAAGCAAGAACGCGATCAAATGATCAGTAAAATAGATGAATACATCGAGAAGGAAATTCGTAAAGAACGGTCTCGGCGAATAGGAGAAGAAATCAAAATACTTGAAGAACAGGCATCTGAAATATCTGAGCAGTTGACCAATATGCTCCTCTGGCTTCCAAACCTGGTGCAGGATAGCGTGCCCATAGGAGAAGATGAAAGTGGAAATGTAGTCACACGGCACTGGGGTGAGCAACCCACTTTTGATTTCGATCCCAAACCACACTGGGAACTGGGTGAATCCTTAGGCATTATCGACTTTGAAAGAGGCGTTAAACTATCCGGCTCACGGTTCTATGTACTTAAAGGGCTCGGAGCGCGGTTACAGCGGGCATTGATCGATTTTATGCTTGACCTGCATGTCAACGAGCACGGTTACCTCGAGACATACCCGCCATTCATGGTCAGAGAAGAATGCGCTATCGGGTCAGGGAATCTGCCCAAATTCGCCGATCACCTTTATCACGATGCAGAAGAGGACTTCTGGTTCGTGCCCACCGCCGAAGTTCCGTTGACCAATCTTTATCGAGATGAAATTCTAGACCCAGGCACTTTGCCCCTTTATCATGTTTCTCACACTGCCTGCTTCCGTCGAGAGAAGATGTCGGCGGGAAAAGACGTTAGAGGCATCAAGCGAGGCCACCAGTTTGACAAAGTGGAGCTTTATAAGTTTGTGGAACCAGAAACCTCCAACGACGAACTTGCTATAATGATGGACAATGCCGAAACCGTGGCACGCAAACTGGGTTTACCCTATCGGATACTTGAGCTTTGCACCGGTGATATTGGATTCGCCTCCTCAAAATCTTACGATATAGAAGTATGGGCAGCCGGTTGCGATGAGTGGCTGGAAGTCAGTTCCTGCTCGAACTGCCTTGATTTCCAGGCCCGGCGTGCGAATGTGCGGTATCGTCCCGAACCCGGTGCTAAACCACAATTTGCTCATACGTTGAACGGTTCCGGATTGGCACTTCCGCGAGTCGTGATTGCAGTGCTGGAAAATTACCAGCAAGCCGATGGCACCATCGTGGTTCCTGAGGTGCTACGACCATACATGGGTACGGATATAATCTCGTAGCGCGGCCCTTCAGGGTCGCCTTTTTTTCACGAGGCTGAAGCCTCACACTACTACAAGGACTTTCAGCATGCGGATTCTAGCTATAGACATCGGTGGCCTAACTCAGGACATTCTCCTTTTTGATTCTACGCAGACCATCGAGAACTGTGTCAAGATGATCATGCCTTCCCCTACCTCAAATCTGGCCCGGAAAATCAAGACAGCAACCAAAGCCAAACGCCCTATTTACTTCTCTGGGGTTAACATGGGTGGTGGGCCTTCCAAACGAGCGCTAAACACTCACCTCAAAGCAGGGTTCGAAGTATACGCAACTTCGGAAGCAGCAGCGACATTTGATGACGACCTTGATCAAATAAGAGGAATGGGTGTCCATATTGTCTCCAATGAAGAAGTTCCAAAGGGAGACGAAATTGAAAGAATCGAGACCAGAGACCTTGACCTTGGAGCAATGGAAGGCGCATTGGCCGCTTTCGAAGTTGACTATCATTTCGATGCTGTAGCAGTTGCTGTTCTCGATCATGGAGCTGCCCCTCCCGGTGTGAGTGATCGGGTATTCCGTTTTCAACATTTGCAGGAGACGGTTCAGAAGAGGAGGAATCTGATTGATTTCGCCTATCTAGCCGAGGAAATACCGCCCCATCTAACACGAATGAAAGCCGTTGTACAGAGTCTGGGCCGGGACATACCCTTGCTGGTTATGGATACACCCGTCGCTGCAGCCATCGGTGCTACCGAGGATTCAGAAGTCGGTCAACATTCACACAAAGTGATCGTTAATGTGGGCAATTTCCATACGCTGGCATTTCATCTTCGAGGGGATACCATTATGGGTTTCTTCGAGCATCACACCCGACTGTTAGATGGTACGAAGATAGATGATCTGGTTACCAGACTAGTCAAAGGCAAACTCACCAATCAAGAGGTTTACGACGATAACGGGCATGGATGTTTTGTAATTGAGAGTAGTAATGAAATCCCCTTTACCGCCGTTACCGGACCCCAAAGACACCTCATGTCGAATTCAACCCTGAAACCACATTTCGCTGCACCCTATGGCGACATGATGCTCACCGGTTGCTTTGGTTTGGTGCGTGCATTCGCCCAGCGTGTACCTGAGTGGCAAGCCGAGATCGAGAAGGCACTACTATAGTTGCTAGTTTGAAACCCGCCCCTACAGGTCCCTTTTCCCAACCCACAATGCTATAATCCCAACAAATGGATACGGACACCCTGTGCAACAAGTTCCTTGGCTCCATATTGGGCACTGCCATCGGTGATTCAGTTGGGGCCGGCTTCGAAGGTTTACAAGGTTTCACTGAAGATCAAGTCCACGCGGTAGCCGAACGCCGAAAGGTTCTCAGATATACCGACGATACCCATATGATGATCGGAGTTGCCGAGTCGCTCATCGCCAAGAGCGGCTTTGACGGCGAACATATGGCAAACAGATTCATCTATAATTACAATTGGGAACCCTTTCGTGGATACGGACCAGGACCGCCTCGTATTTTCGCTGCAATACAGGAAGGTGAATCTTGGGATAGGGCTTCAGAAAAGCTATACCTTGGCGGATCATATGGCAATGGTGCTGCTATGCGAATCGCGCCAGTCGGGCTTCTTTACTATGATAACCCGCAAAAATTGAAAGAAGTGGCTTATCAATCCAGTCATGTCACCCATGCTCATATTTTGGGGAAGGAAGGCGCAGCCCTTCAAGCATACGCTGTTGCTTTGGCTACGACCCTTGATCCTACTTCTTCTTTCGATAGGGAGGCCTTCCTGAGAAAGCTGGGAGACTTCGTCGTGAACGATACGTATAAAGAAAAACTTCAAACAATGGAAGACCTGTGGAATGAGTCAGACAAAATAAAAATAGCAGCAGAACTTGGGAACGGCGTCGAGGCTTTCAATTCAGTACCAGCAGCAATATTCAGTTTTCTAACACATCCAAACTCCTTTGAAGAAGCTGTGGTCTATGCCATAAGTCTAGGGGGCGATACCGATACCATTGGCGCCATGGCAGGGGCTATCTCGGGAGCATATCTCGGAATGGATTCCATACCTGCAGAGTGGCTGGCGAAGCTGGAAAATCGACTGTACATCGAACCATTAGCCACGGAGTTATGGCAGATTAAGACAGAATGAAATTCGATCCGGATAAACATCACCGGCGTTCAATTCGCCTGAAAGAATAAGACTATTCTCAACCCAGTGCTTATTTTGCTACCGTTTGCACGAAAAATAATGAAGGTCTATTTGGTAATATCAGTAACGGATTAATGAAATTGAATGACTTGGGGAAGATCGTTGATAAATGCTGGGATGATCTACCAAACCATTATCCTCATATCGAATTGGACACATTTGTGATCATGCCCAACCATATCCACGGTATAATTATGTTGCACGATGACGTAGGGGCAGGTTTAAAACCTGCCCCTACCAGGAAACGACACGGGTTGCCCGAAATCGTACGTGCATTCAAAACGTTCTCATCGCGCCATATCAACCAAATTCGGGACACGACGGGAACCCCCGTCTGGCAACGCAATTATTACGAACATGTCATTCGTGATGAGACATCATTGAACGATATCCGTCAATACATCATTGATAACCCACTCCGCTGGGAAAACGACGAAGAAAACCCTACTAATATCACAGTTCAAAGATAAACCATGTTTATTAAACGACATTTCCTCGGATGGAATGCACCAATCACCACGAAGGTGCGAGAATTCCTAGTCCCGGAACAGATCTCTGGCCCGGTTGATCTGGGAAAAGACCTGATTATTGTACCAACGCGCCAAGCCGGACGACGATTGAGAGAATCCCTGGCATTTCATTGCGCTGAGCGCAAGACTGCACTCCTCTCACCCCGAGTCGTGACACCTGCTTACTTCCTGCGCCCCGACGAAGAAACGACAAACGTTGCCAATGCAACTGAGGTGTCAGCAGTCTGGGCGAATGCGCTGATGAATGCCAACCTTGCCCAATTCAAAGGTCTCTTCCCGGCACGAACACCAGATCAGGATTTCCCTTGGGCACTACATATGGGAGAAATCATCCAACGACTGAGAGACACGCTAGCAGATGGCGGCTATCGAATCGCCGACATACCCAGAGACTTCAGTGAGATACTAGAAGAACTGGATAGATGGCAGGACCTGGACAAACTGGAAACAGCATATATTGATAAACTTGGTGAATTTGGTTTCCAAGACCCCCATGAACTCGGGGTCATACGAGCAGAACAGCCAGAACTGCCAAAAGGAACCAGACGAATTGTAATCGCCGCAGTGCCTGATCCGATCTCTCTCATGATACGGGCACTGGAGAAACTTGCAGAACAAACACCGATCATCATTCTCATTCATGCCCCGGAATCACTGGCTGATGATTTCGATGATTGGGGCCGTCCGATCACTTTAAAATGGCAAAAGTCTCTAATCGATATCCCCGATCCGGAGATAAATATCAGCCTGGCCAGCTCACCGGCATCAATGAGCCACAAGGTATTAGAAGTGATCGCCTCAGAGCAGGATCACTTTGGCCCAGCCGACATAGCCATCGGCGTGCCGGACGATTCCTTTATTCCGTTCCTGGCAGCTGATTTGGATGACAGAGGGTTACCCCCATTCGATCCATCTGGAAAGGCACTCAAAGCACATCCGTTATATCTTCTTATTGATTCGTACCGGGCACTCATTAGTGAAGGTAGTTACGCAGCTTTCAGTGCCTTTTTGCGAAACGCTGACATCCTCGATTTCCTGCAAAAGGAATATTCTCTCTCAACATTGAAAATACTCGAAGAACTGGATAAATACCAGAACGACCATCTGCCGATGGGGTGGGAAGATATTGCCAATCGTATTACTCAATCAAATGAAGCGCGTCAATTTGAACATCTCTACAAAGCTGTCGAATTCGTTCAAGCACAAGTAGCAGCCTTCCACGATAATGATTTCGATACCGCTGTGCTCTCTCTACTTCAAACTGTTTATCAGCTTCGGACAGTCAATCCTCAGAACCCTGATGACGAAGAATTTATTGCCGTAGCGAAAGCCATCGATACTGCACTTCGTGAATTCGCTACCGAATCGATTCGCGCACTGGGACTTGAAAAGAAGCACGCTCTCGATCTTCTGCTCCGTAGGCTGGGTGCACAGAAATACTACCTGGAGCGTGAGAATGCGGTCATTGACCTCGAGGGTTGGCTTGAGATACCCTGGAATGATGCCCCACTACTCATAGTCACCGGAATGAACGATGGATCAGTGCCAGATAGCCAGTTGAGCGATATGTTCCTTCCCGATTCGCTCCGGGTGCGACTGAATTTGAGGCACGATGCAGACCGCCTGGCTCGAGATGCTTACCTGATGCGTACTCTCATTGAGTCTCGCAGAGAGACTGGTCGAACCTGTTTCATCACCAGCAAGACCAGTTCAAGTGGCGACCCGTTGAAACCGTCACGCCTGTTATTTCGCTGTGAAGATAATCAACTGCCAGAGCGTGCCAAAACCCTTTTCGGTGACCCTGAAGAGGAACGTACCAATCACCCCGCCACAATTAACTTCCCGCTTCAGGTAACCCCACCTGATGACATTCGCCCGGAACAGATGGAACTACAAAAGCTTTCCGTAACCGCATTCAAAGACTACCTTGCATGTCCATTCCGCTTCTATTTGAAGCACATCCTTGGTATGGAAGAATTGGGCGATCAAAAAACCGAGATGGATTCACTCGATTTCGGCTCTCTAGTTCATGAAGTTCTGCAAGAAATGGCCGAGAATGAACAAGCGCACAAGAGCGAGAATGAACGGGAACTGATCAAATTTCTTCATTCACAGGCTGAAAGCTGGATCAAAGAACGCTTTGGAAAAACACCTCCGCTTCCAGTACAAATACAGCTCGATTCCGCCAAGCAAAGGCTCTCCGCAACAGCGCGTGTGCAAGTCCAGTTAACCGGCGAAGGCTGGGAGATTCTACACCACGAAATGAGAATCAGCACCGAAATGAATGGGGTGATCGTTAGCGGGAGGATTGATCGTATCGATAGACATCGGGAGACCGGCCAGATCCGTGTTCTCGACTACAAGACTTCCGATAGAGTCACACTGCCTGAGGCTGCCCATCTAGGATCTACCTCTCCGAATGCACGCGACTACGCAGTAACCTCTATAAACGGCAAAGAAAAACGCTGGATCGATCTCCAGCTACTGCTCTATCAGATACTACTCGCCGATGAAATGGATTTCAAGGGTCAATTGGAGTTGGGCTATTTTAATCTTCCGAAAGCCATCAATGACACCGGTATAACTATCTGGGAGAATTTCCGGGAAGAACAACTGGAATCCGCCAAGCACTGTGCTAAGAGCGTTATTGAGGATATCAAAAATCGAAGGTTCTGGCCGCCGACGGCAAGGGTTCAGTACGATGATTTCGAGAGCCTGTTCCCGGCTGATGTTACTGATTGCATTGACACAGAATCATTCGAAGCATTTATGAAACGATATTCGTAGGGACACAACATGTTGTGTCCCTATCTGTGAACGACAAAATGACAATAGAAAAAATCGGTCATCAGGCAATATCGGCCTCTGCTGGATCGGGCAAGACGTTCCAGCTCGCCCATCG
>JABMQN010000258.1 GCA_013203045.1 Chloroflexota bacterium | reverse complement strand
TATCTCCTCAACATCAAGCTCTATTCCCTCGGCAGCAGGTGTGGTGAATTACCATGATTAACCAGATATCAGCGAGCTTAACTCCCTTATTTTCCCTTTGTTGTTAGTGGCCAGTATTACTTTTTCCAACGTGGCTAACCCCTATAGTCAGTATATTAAGAAATAGGGACGATTTGCAAATCGCCCCTATTGGAATTTCTTGTCTGTGTTATCGATTTCCTAATCAATGGGTACGCACCTGCCTCTAAGTTTTTTCGTCACCTTAGGCATTGTGGTATACTCCATTTCCTCAAGCGGCAGTCTATGCGGTTCAAACGGTCCATGTCGACGGAAGTAGTCGCCAGCTATATTTGCCTGCCGTCTGGCCTCATCAAAACTGGGATCATCAAACATATCAAGAGGTCCTACCAGCATACCTCCAGAGAGTTGGAATCCCGCACATACCACTCGGGGTGGTCCATCGAACCTGCTGGGATTTGATTGCGCAATAGAGCACGGCATCAGCGGGCCAAAATGCGATCCTCTCATCCATCCTTGCACCGCCTGAGCAAACGCGAACGGTTCAAGCACCTCACCAACAGCCGGGAACGATCCCTGAGAACGAACGATGAGCACAGGATCATCTTTTCCGACATACTTGCCGGCAATCGCATAAAGTTTATCGGTCGATGATACGGCTGCTATCTCCCCGGAGGGCCGGTGACGCACTGCTTTGACTGCATATCGCCCTGGCGCTCCAATCAGCGCCAACATATCATAGATCTCCTCAGGAGCATCGAAGATCATTTTCCGGTGTTTCTTCATTTCGTGGACCTCGAAAGAGAAGCCCGCATGCATGTTCTCGGCTATGACCAGCCCGATGGTATTGAAAGGATCAGCAAAAATTTTGTACAGAGGCATATTCCAGGCACCTGAAGAGGTCTTATCCGCCATGAAGATCAGGACAGGCTCGGACCCACGCTCCTCAAATTCCATCTCCGCTGATCCCGGCCCCATACCTTTTACATTTCCGGAGAACGCATCGCTCAACATATCCTGCCCTGCTCCATGGAGCTTCAACTTCTTGGCTATTGCGGTGCAGTCCATGAACGTATCCCAAGCCAGTTTATGGACGCGCTCGTTACCCTCTCCTTGTTCGTGAGTCATGATGAGCTGGAGGTCATCACCACAGCGAGTGACGTGGAAGTCGGTGAGGAGTCCCTTGGCTTTGGCCTTTTCCAGGTTTTTTTGCCCCTTAGCAATCAGCTCCGGATGCATGCTGGAATGACCTACATAGCCTCCGATATCGGCCTTTATTACACTCAGTGTAATCATTTGCCCCCTCCTTTTGGTTAGAATTCGAACCCTGGCCGAGCCTTAACACTTTGCCTAATGTGTGGAAGATAGTATCTTTTGTGGCTGTGATCTCTTCCCAATTAATGCGGGTTAAAACCTGAACGATCCGTAAACGTGCCAAAAAGAAATGACCGTGGCATTACTTTAGCACTGTAAAGGATTTAGTGCAATAGATATAAACACTGGCATTGAAAGGGATCAGGCGTCAGGAGTCAGGGATCGGGGGAACGCACGGGACTGCGGAGACCACAGGGCCCTCTGATATCGGAAGGACAGTGAAATAACAAAATCCAAATGCCAAATCAAGTTCAAAGTTCAAGTGACATGAAGCCATGCCCGGAAACAGTGTTTGACATTTGTCATTCAGGTTTAATTTGCACTTTGACGTTTGACTTTGCACATCGACAACATTTTGTCGATGTGGCGCAATAAGCGCCTAACATTTGTATTTTCCTCAGCAATAGAATAATATTTCTCTAGGGCCAGCGCTGCTGAGTCGTGGCAATCAAGGCGGAGGTATAGCCAGTTGGTTAATATCAACATTAAAAAAGGAACTATCGGTGTTCTGACTGGAGGCGGTGATGTTCCGGGACTGAATCCAGCGATTCGAGCAATCACAATCAGAGCAATAAGAGCAGGTTACCAGGTCATCGGCATCCGGAGAGGATGGGCCGGCCTTATGTCGATTGTTCGTGACAAACAGGCCGACAATCATGATCATTACAGAATTCTTACCGAAGATATTGTCAACCAGGCAGGAAGGAGTGGCGGCACATTCTTGCATAGTTCTCGCACACATCCCGGCCGCGTCGTCGCATCAGATGTACCAGAACATTTACAGGATAAATATAATGATGAACTTAATGACCTGACCCCCGAAGTACTGAATAACCTGGATTTTCTAGGGATCGATTATCTAATCCCAATAGGTGGCGATGATACACTCAGCTATGCAGTCCACCTTTACAACAAAGGAGTTAAATTAATAGCTATCCCCAAAACGATGGATAATGACGTTCCCGGAACTGACTATTGCATAGGCTTTAGCACATGCATTACCAGAACCATATCGATGACTGATAATTTGCGCACATCAGCAGGATCACATGAAAGATACCTGGTCCCGGAAGTCTTTGGACGTTATGCCGGTTTTACAGCCATGCTACCAACAATGGCCGGTGCAGCAACTCGATGTGTTATACCAGAGTACAAATTTAATATTGAAAAATTGTCGGAAGTGATGGAAGATGATCGACGTAAAAACTCAAGCCATTACTCAACTGTCCTGGTTTCTGAGGGAGCAACATTTGAAGACTGTGATATGGTTTACTGCGATACCGACACCGATGCTTATGGTCATGCCAAGTTAGGGGGAATTGGCGATCTTGTTTCAGCAAGACTAAAAGAGCTTTCACCCCGGCATAATAATGGGAAAAAAGTGAACGTTCTTAATCAGAAGCTGGGCTACCTTGTCCGCAGTGGTGCCCCTGATGCCCTTGATTCTATTGTTCCTACTGCGTATGGTAGCTTAGCTTTGGATCTCATTTTTGAAGGGATGCACGGTCGACTTGTTGTTTTGAAGAAAGGTCGCTATGATAATGTGCCAATCGATGTTATTACCAACTCCAAGAAACTCGTTGATGTTGAGAAATATTATAATACGAATAGGCTACGCCCGCATTTCCACAGTTTCTGGATGCAACCCCTGCTGATAATGACAAGTGATGAGTAGCAATTTTTACGCAAAGGGAGATAATATGACTCAAAAACCAGATTTCACATCAGATTATTTGAGAGCACTTGAGATCGGGCGTCCTCCTAACGTGGTAAACCTTTTCCCCTATTCCAAAGCGTTGTTGGTGAGCGGTAAAGTTATAGACAGAGCTATGCAGGCTAAAGGCAACGCCATGACCATAGCGGCCAACGGCAGGAGTAATTTTGTCATTCGCGGAGTTCTTAGAGCGGCTCAAAAGGCAAATACTGCAATCATTATTGAAATCGCAAAATCTGAAGGTGGTGCCAATGCGTATTGCGACGTCAGTCTCTGGAATATGGCACGCCAGGTAGATGCGGCCTGCAATGAGATGGGGATTACCGTTCCTATAGCAATTCATGCGGATCATTATGGAATTAAAAACGAAAAGGATATCGAGCAGGCAAAAACGGAAATTCCGACCTTGTTCGAAGCAGGCATAACTTCGATTGCTATTGATGCATCCCATCTTCCCGACGCCCAAAACCTTCTGGCAAATATCCAATTGAATTCGTTGATTCCCAAATGGGCAGGGTACGAAACCGAAGTAGGCGAAATTAAAGGAAAAGCAGGGCTTTCAACGGTAGAGGAGGCTTCATTCCTTATACAAGGACTCAATGCCAATGACATCTTCCCCGATTGGATCGCCCTGAACAATGGAACTACCCATGGTATCGAAGCAAGCGACGAGGGTATACAGGTTGATACGACCGCCCAGATTCACCATGCTTTAGCCCCTTACCATATTTCAGGTGCCCAGCATGGAACATCGGGAAATAACTCGGATCGTCTAAGAGCAATTGCTTCCCAAACCAAAACAACGAAAGCCAACGTGGCTACAGCCCTTCAAATGATTTCATGGGGATTGCAAGTAAACGATTACGGAAATGCAATTCTGGACAGTAACGAACAATTCATTAAAGTGAAGAACGAAGGAATAACTGAAGAGATGTGGGCCGAATTAACAGCCTACGCTGAATCGAAGGCACTGAAAAAGGGTGACTATAAGAAACTGAATCTCCCCTTTGAAAACAATCTTCTGGGACAACCCGCTGAAATCAGGGAACGAATGGTTAAAAGGGTAGAAGATTTCGTTTATGATTTGCTGGTAAATGTATTTAACGCAAAAGATACAGCACCTTTGGCAATCGAAGCAATATTGAGTGCCGGCTCTTACGACCTTGGCCCCAAAGCACAGCGAGTTGAGGACCCTGATGAATGGACAGAAAGTAAAATTGTCGAGAGAGGGGCTACTATTCAATCCGATAAAGGGCCGGAAGGCGATTTTGACGATTAGTACCAAGTTTTGTAATTGACCGTAATATTCCCCAGTGTTCCCGTTCCCCTTCGACAAGCTCAGGGAGAACGGTAGTAGGAGGCACGCTTTGCCAGTCCGTTCGTGCTGAGGATCTCGAAGTATGAACGGGCGAAATCATGGTTAACAATCCTAGATTTTGATTAATACTCAAGCCCTTGACGAGCCTTTATACCCTGTTGATAGGGATGCTTCACCTCAACCATCTCAGTAACCAGATCTGCAATTTCAATTAATTTTGCATCGGCATACCGACCGGTCAGGATTAATTCCACCTCTTGAGGTTTGCTCTTGATCAAGTCGATCACATCTTCAACCGGTACCAACCCCCAACCAGAAGCGATGTTTACCTCGTCGAGAACAACCATATCATACTTGCCACTGTGAATAGCTTCTTTGCTAGCCTCCAGGGCTTTACGCGCTTCTTCACACTCATCATCCTGGACGTTATTTGGATCGACGAAATCGAGTTTCCCAAATCTGGAGACGGTTACATTTGACAAGTGTTTCAGTGCCTTTTGTTCGCCATAGGGATATGTACCTTTCATAAAGTGAACAATATGAACTCTGAAACCCTGCCCCACAGCACGTAGTACTGTTCCGAGAGCAGCGGTCGTTTTCCCACGGCCATTTCCGGTCAGAATCTGAACTAATCCCTTTCGATCATCACTCATACCATATTGCTCCGTTTTTTCACTTTACTTAAGCTCTATTGATTGTCAATAAAACTATGACTCAATTCTAGCATTTGTCTTGACTCATGGATACTGCCTCATGTACTCTTGATAAAACTTGTAGGGAGCATAGGAATTGAGATAATCACAAAAGGCCTTCTAAATTATGGAATGGATTTGGGAAATCGCAGGCTTTGCTTTGTTAGTGGTAATAGGTCTATTGATATATCTCTTCAGGATACCCGGCATTAGTACTAACCGAGATCGACTGATAATACAATATTCCTTAATCTATCGAATACTGACTCTGGGTCTGAATATAAAGAAAACTACGATAGACAAGTCGAATCAAATAGTGGTCATGGATCGTCGAATTCTCTGGATATACTCTAAACAGCAATTGCTATATTTTGAGAACCTTAAAAGCGTTGATTTCTCCTATAAAAATGCCGACTTTCTAATGTGTGATGCTAAAGGAAGGGTACAGACAGCAAGGATAACATACAATGTATCTTTAGTTGATAAAAACCACGTGCACTATGATATCTTTAGCCTGAAAAGTTCAAATCTATCAGGATTAGCCCCCGGAGAATTTGACGATATGAGTTACTTTTCCGGCATATATGGTGATGAAGCGCGAAGTTTAGTTGACTTGGTAGAAGGCTATACAGGGCTTGAAGTTGGAAGAAGCCTTATGGATATTCAGAGCAGTGGACTGAGAAAATGTCCACACTGCGGGCAAATGACATCCAAGCGAAAAGATAAGTGCCTATACTGCGGTGAAGAATTTGCTTAGTTTAATTTCATCTTCCCGTATTTAACCGCACTTTTTGTCTCCGTTCAACCCTCTATCATGATTCTTTGTTATTCATATGCTCGATTAGGAACAAATAGGGGTACTACAGCTTGATCAAATGTTGTATAATCTAATACTAGGTATCTGAGGGGTGTAGCTCAGTTGGCTAGAGCGGCGGTCTCCAAAACCGCAGGCCGTGGGTTCGAATCCTGCCACCCCTGCCAGCGAGTGCCGAGGTGGTGGAATCGGTAGACACG
>JABMQN010000257.1 GCA_013203045.1 Chloroflexota bacterium | reverse complement strand
TTCAGCTGTCTGGCCAGAATAACCCTGCGTGGTGTTCACATCGGTTACGGTCTCAACCCATGCTTCGTTATAAACAGTGGAACATGCATATGCTGGAGTACATGGATCGTTCCAGCTATAAGGTTGAGTATATGTAACTGACCATTCAATTTCATCACCCACTTTTATATAACCAGCAGATGGAGTACCCTGATTGCCATCATCGTCCTCAATGGTTAACGTGGCCGGATTGGGTGTACCGAGAGCAGCTCCGCTGGCATTGCTGAGGGTGAGGATGATGGTCTCATCGCCCTCTGATTCACCGTCATCGGTGATGGTGACATCGAAGGTCTGGGAAGTAACCCCCGTTTCGAAGGTAAGCATCCCGTTGGTAGAGTCGTAGTCATCATCCACGACAGTAGCGGTACCGTCACTGGTGGCATAATCCACATAGACCGTAGAACCCATAATAGCCAGCGAGAGGTTGACGGTAATGGTCTTGGTGCCATCGCCTTCACCTACGGTTGGGTCAGCGGAAGAGAAGCTGAAGGCGGGCGGGCATTCGGTGGTAAAGGTCTGATCAACACCGTAGACAGTCCCGTTGCCAACTGCCTTGGCCCGGAAATGGTATTGCGTACAGGTGGTGAGGCCGGAGAGATCGGCGAAGAAAGCACCAGCTGAACTCAATGTTGTTGCAGGAGTAGTCTCACTGCCGTAGCTGGTATCCGTTCCCCACTCAAAGGAGACGTCAACACTGCCAGCAGTGCCGAGTGCGCTGAGGGTACCATTCAAAGTAGCAGACCCGCCATCAACACCAGTGGCAGCATCGGTAGCTACCGTTGGCCAGGGAGGCTCAAAGCCGGGGTAATTGCGTAACTCTTGTGTCTGAGGTCCGTTCCAATTGTGCGTATCATATACCTTTATCGGGGTAAGGTCATAGGTGTCGGTGGCATCCCAATAATAGTGGATATCTTGGCCTGCCCATGCCTCCGCCTGGTGATGTGTTACCTTGTAACACTCAATCCCATCTGGAAAAGCGGGCACGATGACCAGTTCCGTCGCATCAGCTACTGTTGCAGTCCAAGCATTACCGGGAGGGGCAGTGTCTCCCAGGTCATTATCTGAATCTATGAAAAAGTTATAGGTCCATGTTTGGCCCGGGGTTAAATCGTACCCGTGAGGACCGCTATAATCCTTATAATAAATTCGATTCGGGACAACACCGCCGACCATGGGCACGTAGGCCGATTGTTCCATTTCAAGAAGATCTCTATTGCTGCGGTCACGCCAGTTTATACCACCTTCCTGTATGGTCATTTGCCAACTAGTGCCAAACATCTCACGATATGGAAGCTTATCATAGGTAACGGTGGTTTCAAAACATTCAGCTGTCTGGTCGTCCGTGCCGTCCACCCAACCGTCTATGCTGTCCAACCAACCCTGTACGGTATTCACGTCGGTTATGGTCTCAGTCCATACTTCTTCAATAGGCGTGTAACAGTTAGTCCAAGAATTAGGTTTTGTACATGGATTGTTTAGAAAATGATAAGGCCATAAATATACAACATCCCATTCAATTACCTGACCCACAGAGATGTCTTCGATGTTGGTAGCATAAGCGCTATCCGCTCTGGGGAGTCCCGGAATCCCGGGGACTGCCGGTGTGGTAAACATGGTGCCAATCATGGCAACAAGTACCACAGCTGCTAATAGTGTGGATCTTGTTTTTTTCCATTGCGGGAAGCTGATTTGGGTCCTCTTCATTGTTCTGTCCTCCTTACTTTAAATAGATTAAGATTATGAAACTAACAAAAGGCAGATTGAAAAGCTGCCTTGAATGGTCTTTCAAGATGAATCAAATCCAGTAGGAAGGGCCAGCACCGGAATGCGATTTTGTATTTCTGGTACCAACAATGAATAAACCAGAAATAGGGCCAGTATCACAGAAGATAGTTTATTGAATTTCATGTCAATCTCCAGATTATTAAGTTTAGGTTATGGATATGACATTATGATGGGTATATTTTCCCAATGTGATTGGATTAAAACATTTTTTTAGTAACAAATCAGTAAAAATTAGGTAAACAATTGGTAAATATTGGTGGAAATGGCAATATTGCCAATTAAATGAGACGAATGTAGACAAATAGCGACATCTACTGTGATCAATATGTCCACACAGTTTGTAGGCAGAACGCGACATCTACTGTGATCAATATGTCCACACAGTTTGTAGGCAAAACGCGACATCATATAATTAAATATGCCGTTCATGTGATTTATACTTAGGAAGAGTAACAGTAATATATTCGAAACGGAGTCCTTGTGGATGGCCTGATTTTGCGTCCTTAGCAGCCACAGCGGGAAACGTTCCCCTTTTGGAGGGTCGTGATATTCTCATATAAGCGCAATGAAGCTATTCTGTTTATGGTAAAATTGTAGCCATCATTGAAGTAAATCCTGATTCGACTGACGGATTGATTCTGGAAGGGTATGGGAGAACACGGGTAATAGACGGTCAACAAACTCCCATAGTGATGGTAAATAATGAGGAAACGGTTAAGGAAAAAGAAACGTTTCGGTGAATTCAGGGGGGGGGCGACAACTGATCGTGACGCTTAAAAGTGAAGAGGGATTTGATGAGTTCCTTGACGACTTTATCATGGAAGCTATAGAGGCTAATGGTTTATACTGTGGAGGTGGCGGACGAGGAGATAAGATCGACATAGTGGTTGAGCTTGGCCGCTTAGAGGATGATCCCGATGCTAAATTACGGACGATTATGACTTGGCTGGATGCTCGTCACGATGTGGTGTCATATTAAGATAGGCGATCTGTTCGATTTGCGGCATGGGAATTTTCAAGATATCGAAGAGGTAGATGCATCCTCTATATAACGGAACTGGCTGGAGTCCAAAGAATAGGAAGCGTGGTATGATGTTTGATAGGTTGTATGGATACCCACAAGACTGGGTTGAAATACAGAGACGAGATATAGTACTTGACATAATATAGCAAGCTAATGAAAAAAACTGAACGGCGAAGCCTAGGGGGTGGAGCTTTAATGAGGTCTGTCTGTGAGAAAGAAAAATGATACCTCTCTGACTTCCGCGAAAATAGATACGAGAAAGGCCGGACACCCTTCTGTTCATACATCTGCCGTGTGGTATAATATCGTAGAGGTGTCTGATGGACAGGGTAAAGACAAAGGTAAGCAATGGTGGCAGAGTAGTCATACCGGCGGCATATCGCAAGGAGTTGGGCATCAATCCGGGGGATGATGTGTTGCTAACGCTTGAAGAAGGGGAAATCAGGCTTGTGACCACTCGACAAGCAGTAGAGCGTGCTCAGAGGCTCGTGCGCCGCTATATTCCCAGGGATGTATCCTTGTCTGAGGAGTTGATACAAGAACGCCGTGAAGAGGCTGCGGATGGCTAATGTCGTGTTGGATGCTTCAGCGTTACTGGCTCTTCTCAACTCGGAACCGGGCGCGGACGTAGTAGCAGAATCTATACCAGAAGCAGCAATCAATGCGGTGAATTTGTCGGAGGTGGTGGGAAAACTCTGTACGGCGGGTATGCCCGAGAAAGCCATCCGTCAGGCATTGCATGGCCTTGATCTGGAAGTGATTGCATTTGAGGAAGAACAGTCATATAGCGTTGGTTTGTTGCGAGTTGTGACTGATAATGTAGGGCTCTCGTTGGGAGACCGGGCGTGTTTAGATACGGCTCGAAGGCTGGATGTTCCTGCACTGACAGCAGATAAGGTTTGGAAAGAACTTTCAGTGGAAACCGTTGTCAGGCTTGTCCGCTGAGATATGATGGTTGAAGAAGGCTTGGGTTGCGGTTGCTGATCAATGGGCCGTTGAGTAGCAACTGAATCATCAACCGTTGTTGCAGAGGGAGTTCGACTCTCCCCCGTCTCCACCAGATAAATTGATGACCCCGACGCGGGGTCATTTTCACCCCGATTACAGGCAATAGTTAAAATACTGTGTTATGTCAACCGTATAGACGGCACTGAAACTTGTACATAGATTTACATAACAATTATAGTGCGACCCAATGATATTCTGATAATGTGTTTTAAGGAGAAGACATGACAAAGAAAATACTGAACCCTGCTGACACCCCGGTAGAAGCCTATGATTATTGGCACGAAGTCTGGTGTGATTACCAGAACGAACATTACAAAGAAAAATTTGTTGAGGCAGGATTGACGGGGTGCAGTTTCACCGAGCGTGTTCCGGATGCGCCGGGTGGCAGAGGGTTTTTTAGCTATGCATATGCCCCGGATGGCACCCTTTATTTTATAGAAGAAGAAGGTAATTCAATTATCGAATACGATTCATATGCTCTCGGCATTCAGATGCTTGGTGATGAGAATTGCGATTTTGGAGAGCAGGTAAAAGCCGGGAAAGTAAGGTTTATCAAAAACCCAATGGATTTCGCTAAAATGGGGCCATTACAGCCAATTCAAAGGGAAGCTTTCAAAGTAGCTATTGATGCAGCGGAGAAAAAGTTCGATTTAGAATTGCCTAAATTTTGGTAATGCGATATGGGTGTCATACAGAGCTTTAAGAAGAAAATAAGGGAGTTTCTTGGGATAAAAGAAACCATTCTGTGTGATACCTGTAAATGGGACTGGCGCAGCGCTTGCCACCATGCTGAACGACCAAATGCTGTTGAATGCCCTGATTATGAAAAACGTGGCTAAAAAAGGGCAGGTTTGAACCTGCCCTTTTTACTATTACAACAAAGATTTATCTCTCAATAACCATCGCGATCCCCTGACCGCCACCGATACACATCGTTAAAAGCCCATAATGGTGATTCTTACGCTTCATTTCATATATTGCGGAAACCATCATTCGTGCACCAGTGGCCCCAATCGGATGACCGAGTGAAACGCCACTACCATTGAGATTGACTTGGTCATTAGTTATGTCAAGTTCTCTCAGGCAAGCGATGGCCTGGGCTGCAAATGCCTCATTCACTTCCAGCAAATCCATATCCTTAATGGAAAGGTTTGCCTTTTTCATAGCCATTCGAACAGCAGGGATTGGCCCCAATCCCATGTAAGCAGGATCGATTCCGCTAGATGAGTATGCTCTGATGGTAACAAACGGTTCAAGGCCCAATTCCGAGGCTTTCTCTTTAGTCATAAGAACCACTGCTGCGGCTGCATCATTAATTCCCGATGCATTGCCAGCTGTGACAGTACCCCCAGCGCGGAAAGCTGGGCCGAGTTTCCCCATCTTTTCAGCGGATGTTTCCATTGGTCGCTCGTCTGTATCGAAGATGATGGGATCCTTTTTCTTTTGGGGAATGCTCACTGGCACTATTTCGTCCTTGAAAAGACCACTGCGAATTGCATTCAGAGCCCGTTGATGGCTCAAAGCACCAACTTCATCTTGTTCTTCACGGGTAATGCCGTATTTCTCAGCGATGTTCTCAGCGGTATTGCCCATATGATAGCCATAAAATGATTCCCACAGGCCATCGAGCACCAGCATATCGTACATGTCCGCTTTAGCGTTAATGTTCATGCGATAGCCCCATCGGGCTCCGGGTAGAATGTAAGGGGCTGTGCTCATCGATTCCATGCCACCCGCAATCACAATATCCGCATCACCGGTCATAATGGCCTGAGCTCCGAGTATGATGGATTTCAATCCTGATCCGCACAGTTTGTTGATAGTGATTGCCGGGGTTTCTTTAGGCATTCCACCATAAATAGTAGCCTGCCGTCCCGGATTCTGGCCCTGCCCTCCCTGGAGGACATTGCCCATGATGACTTCATCAACATGAACCGGTTTTAGTGATTCGTCCCAAACATAATTTTTAATTTCGATCTCAGATGGAGCGTCCCCCTTCAATGCGTTCGGACCGCAATCTGCGCAATCCTGAGCCGGTTGAGGCCTGATTCCAGCACGGGTCAATACTTCTCTAATTACCAAACTCCCTAACTTGATTGCCGGGACATCCTTCAATGTTCCACCAAATGATCCGACAGCCGTACGGGCACCGCTAACGATAACTATTTCTTTATTTTCCATGTCATATCCATCCTAATACTAAATACTAATAGTCGTAGAAACCTTTTCCTGATTTACGACCGTACCAACCAGCAGTGACCATCTGCTTAAGCAGCACTGGAGGGGCGTACTTGGAGTCTGCAGTTTCCTCATACATGGCACAGGCGATGTGATAGGTTGTGTCCAGTCCCACCAAATCGGTGAGGGTCAGTGGGCCCATGGGATGATTAAGCCCCAATTTCACACCAGCGTCGATGTCTTCCTTAGTTGCTAAACCTTTCTCATAGGCTCGTATGGCGTCAAGGAGGAAGGGGATTAAAAGTAAGTTAACAATAAATCCCGGGCTGTCTTTTGCCGTGACAACCTGCTTGCCCAGTGACTCGCTAAATTTTCGACCGGTTTCCATAGTTTCCTGACTGGTACTGATCGTCTCAACCACTTCCACCAATTTCATAACCGGGACAGGGTTGAAGAAATGGATGCCCATTACTTGTTCCGGCCTCTTGGTGAAGGATGCCATTTCGATGATGGAAAGGCATGACGTGTTTGTTGCCAAAATTGCGTGTGGCGGAGTAATGTTATCCAGCTCCGTAAACACCTCTTTCTTGAGGTCCATCAGCTCAATGACGGCTTCGATAACGAGATCGCAGCCCTCGAAGTCATTCATGTTAGTTGTGCCTTTTAGTCGACCTTGTGCCGCTGCTTGGTCTTCCTCAGTCATCCTTCCCTTGGCAACTGCCTTTTTCCAGTTGGCCTGTATTGCGCTGATCCCTTTATTTAGTAGTTCATCGTTGATTTCTCTCGCTACGGTCTCGTAGCCTGATTCGGCACAGACCTGGGCAATACCTCCACCCATGAGTCCGCAGCCGACTACGCCAACCTTCTTTATTTCCATAATTCCTCCTTTAACCATTGTATGGGCAGGTTTCAAACCTTGCCTCTACCGGTTATTTTTGTTTGTATTGTGCAGCACGCTTCTGTGTGAAAGCGGCCACCCCTTCAAATGAATCTTCAGTAGTAAGAACGTTATCGAACAAGGCTTTTTCCATATACAAACCATCTTCGAGGTTCATGTTCAGCCCGCGAACTATTGCTTCTTTAGTAGCTTGAACCCCGAGTGGCCCTCTGGAGCATATCCTGGCAGCCATTTCTCGTGCGGCAGTCATCAGTTCATCATAGAGCACAACTTTGTTTACCAGCCCGATACGATAGGCCTCATTGGCGTCGATATTTTCGCCGGTCATCAGTATTTCTGCTGCTTTACCCGCCCCGACGAGTCTTGGCAGTCTCTGAGTTCCGCCCCATCCTGCCATGATTCCCAGATTGACTTCCGGCTGGCCAAACAACGCATGATCAGCAGCAATTCGAATATCACAAGCCATAGCTATTTCCATGCCTCCACCCAATGCCAAACCGTTCACAGCGGCAATGATTGGTTTCATGATGTTAAGTCCACGAGTAATCAATGGAGGGAGAACATAACTACGGTCTCGAAGAGCCGGGATCATGGCTTTAACATCGGCTCCGGCGCAAAATGCCTTCTTACCGTTCCCTGTCACAATAGCGACCAGTGCATCTGAATCATCTCGAAATTGAATCAGGGCATCGCTGAAGGCCTTGAAAATCTCCGGGCTCATGGAATGAAAGCCTTTGGGATCGTTGAAAGTGATAGTGGCGATGTTATCGGATTTTTCATAAAGAACTAGTTCGTCTGACATGTTCGACTCCTTGTGTATGCTATTGTAGTATTATGTAAAGCACTCCCCTCTCCCGTTCCACACCCTTCGACAGGCTTAGGGCGAACGGAAGAAAGAGGGCCAGGTCATCAGTCCGTTCGTACTGAGGCTCTCGAAGTATAAACGGGCGACGTTACGCCTATTTTTACAATCAAGTGGCCCCAAGGGGTAATATAGCATAGGGTGTGACTGACAGCAACTTTGCATACAATACATCTTTAACAGGTATCCTGTGTCAATTTGGGTGTCTTCACTCTGTAAAAAGCTCTAGAAACAGCTTAAGATAGTATCAGGAGGCCGTTTGTGATTATCTATGATAGCACTGGAACGAAGATTATTGGCTTAGACTCCGATCGAGCTGAAGACCATTACAACCTGGGAGTTATTAACCAATCGCAGGGAAAAACTGACGATGCCATCAGGAACTACGTTAATGCTTTGCGAATCAAACCGGATCTTGCTGAGGCACGTAGTAATTTGGCGACGTTGTATTATGGACAAGGCAAAGTCGTTGAGGCACTGAAGGAATACAAAAAAGCACTTAAGATTAATCCTGACCGAATAGAAGCATACTGCAATATGGGAAATGCATATTGTGATCTCGGAGAGTTCGGTAAAGCTGTTTTATGCTATCGTGCATTCGTTGAACAGGCTCCATCTCAATACGCTTCCCAAGTTATACAAGTGGGCCAACTGATTCGTGATCTGGAACAGATTATTTAGAAAGCAAGAATCCCGCT
Organism: Chloroflexota bacterium; assembly: GCA_013203045.1. Taxonomy (GTDB): domain Bacteria; phylum Chloroflexota; class Dehalococcoidia; order SZUA-161; family SpSt-899; genus JABMQN01. The sequence continues at coordinate 3,095 of JABMQN010000257.1, read as the reverse complement.
TTCCTTCATCTATTAAATAGCGTTATTCAACGCTTCCTCCAAGTCCTGAGAGAGGACTGATTCGAATTCGACATACTCCCCATTAGACGGCAGTCGAAATCCTAATCGGTAAGCATGTAGAAATTGTCGCTTGAGGAATTTCGATTTTCCACCATAGACTGCATCCCCCACTACTGGAAAACCAATCGATGACAAATGTACTCTGATTTGATGGGTCCGTCCTGTCTCCGTGCTTACCTCTAGCAAAGTGTGATCCCCGATGTAATCCTTTATCTTATAGAAGGTGCGTGCTTCTCTTCCTGTTGAGACAATAGCCATCTTTTTGCGATCTTTCGGATGGCGGCCGATTGGCCCTTCTATGGCACCTTCTCTCGGAGTGAGATGTCCTGAAACCAGAGCTAAGTATCCCTTTGTAATCTTGCGGTTCTTTATCTGTTTGGAAAGGCTCAGATGAGCAGCATCATTCTTAGCCACTACTATCAGCCCTGAAGTATCTTTGTCCAGTCGATGTACAATTCCCGGACGTACAGATCCTTTTATCCCGGCCATGTCCGGACAATGTGCCAGAATGGCATTCACCAGAGTTCCACTCCAGTTCCCGGCCGCGGGATGAACTGTGAGTCCTGCTGGTTTATCGATCACCAAAAGGTCATCGTCTTCATAAATAATATTCAGAGGAATACTTTCGGCTTTGACTTCGATTGGTACTGGCGGGGGTACCGTGATGACAATCTTCTCATTTTTAGTTACCCCACGTTTAGGGCGAGCAGTGCTTCCGCCCACGAGGACGTTCCCTTCCCGAATTAGTTTCTGGATATAGGCGCGAGAAAAGTCCGTGTGTTCGGCTATGTATTTGTCCAAGCGATTACTTGTCTCTTCAACAATCAACTCAATTATCTCAGCCATTATTCTAATTCTATCATGTATGTGGTACATTCAAAAATATTCTGTGGTACAATCTGAACGATGCCTGAGTTACCAGACCTCGAAGCCATTAAAGCAGTTCTCAACTCTAAAATCGCTGGCGTCAAAATCGTGCGAGTTGAGATGATGCAACCTCTGGTCATCCGTCAACCTGACCTGAAAGAATTTGAGGCAGTCTGTACCGGGAACAGGTTCATAGATGTTAACAGACGTGGCAAATTCCTGTTGTTTAATCTGGAAAGCAAGCATATACTCGCAATGCATTTCATGCTGACAGGTAGACTACAGTACTGTGGCACCAGGGAAAACCGCAAACCAAAAACCTGCTTTATCTTTCATCTTGAAGACGGAAAACAGCTTCGTTACTTTGATAGCAAATTGATGGGGAAAATATATTTGGTCGAAAAGGGCCGTTTTTACACGATTCCGCGCTGGAATGAAATGGGCCCCGATGCCCTTGATGATGATATGACACTGGACGTTTTCCGCAGCAGAATCAAACCGTATTCAGGACAGATCAAAAATGTTCTTTTAAACGATACTTTCCTAACAGGGATCGGTAACGCATATGCTGATGAAATACTCTTTGAAGCAGGGATATATCCTTTCTGGCCAGGAACAAGTCTCTCGCATGAAGAGGTTGGGGCACTATATAATGCTATGCGGTCAGTTCTCATAAAGGCGGTAGACACGGTTTCGAATCGGATGCGAGATGATATTACCACAGAAGTTCGCGATTTTTTGAAGGTCCATCGTAGAGGGGGAAAGCCTTGTCCTGCGTGTGGTGGGCCGATTTCCCAAGTGCAGGCCAATCGTCGCATTACCAGTTTTTGCCGAAATTGCCAAAAGGCTTAGGTAGAGGTTTACCAACTCGAAATTGAGGCATAGATATACGGTGAATGGGAGGCGTTAGGTAAGAGGGGCAAGGATCGTTTGTTTCAAAGAACCTGGGTTCCTCATTACCTTAGTTTTTGTTTGCTTCAGCGAATGCCTCCCAGGCTTCTTCGGGCATGAAATCAAATTTCATCATATGAAAGATCACGTATTCCTGCCATGTTCCCAGGGCGTCCATGAAATCATAGATATTCTCAAATTTGATTTCAACTCCATTGTGTAAAACGTGTATATGATGGTTTTCGCATTCCCAAATATCAGGCTGCATACTGCACCTCCTGAAAACACTTTTCTAAGTATATCCAGAATACCTTCAAGCGCGATTTTCCAAAAGGGTGCCAGCACTCAACCTTATAGCGCTTATCAGGGGGATATTTTGGGGGAAAACCACTAGATGATTAGCCATGAAATTATGTGGTAGGTTAGGTGAGGGTGAAAATACGCATAACTGATATTTTTCTAGTTGACAGTGCACTAGTGTCATGTCACATTTGTACTGACGCTAACATGATAGTATAGTAACCTTTAGAAAGGGGTGCTATGCCTGTATTGAAATATAAAGTGACACTGACTGAAGAGGAACGCGGGGAATTAAAAAAGATCACTGAAAAAGGAAAGCATAATTCTCAGAAGGTTTTGAATGCCCTCATTTTGTTGAACTGCGATGAAGGGAAGTTTCAAAAACACAAGCTTAAGAATCACGAAACAGCCCGAGTGTTGAATATTGGCACTCGAAAGATTGATCATGTTAAAAGGCGTTTTGTGGAAGAAGGTCTCGGAATTGCCCTTTCTGGGCATAAAGGACAAAGACTTTATAAACGGAAGGCGGACGGAGATTTTGAAGCTCATTTAGTGGCACTCAGTTGCAGCCAAGCTCCGGAAGGCTATGAAAGATGGTCGTTGAGACTCTTGGCGGATCAGCTTGTTGAACTCGAATATATCGACAGCGTATCTTATGAAACGGTAAGGCGGGTTTTAAAAAAACGAAATAAAACCCTGGAAAAAGCAAGGATGGGTAATCCCTCCTAAACAAAACAGAGCTTTTGTGGCTCATATGGAGAAAGTGCTTGATGTTTACAAGCGGCCATATGACCCGGATTTTCCAGTTGTTTGTATGGATGAGTCACCCAAGCAGTTGATAGCGGAAACGAAAACGCCGCTATCGGCAAAAGCAGGGCGATTAGCACGATATGATTATGAATATGAACGAATGGGCGGGTGCAACATATTTATGGCGAATGAACCATTAGCAGGAACAAGAATGGTGAAGATTACCG
>JABMQN010000256.1 GCA_013203045.1 Chloroflexota bacterium | reverse complement strand
TCCTAGACGAGGGATTCTTCTGGACGGGGAGTTCGACTCTCCCCCGTCTCCACCACAAACACAGAGCCTCCAGATCGTGTAATTCCGGGGGTTCTTTTAGTAAGATGACATCGGAATCTTGCCTAGTGGTAGCGACTTTCAAGATCGGCCTGAAAGGCGGTTTGGGTTTAATGGCGACGATGGCCTTATCCTCTTTGGCGTCAACATAAACGGCATCCAACATGGTCAAGAGAAGCCTTCGCTTTTCTTCCTCATTTGCCCCGTACCATAACCTAGGCAAATCGGCAATGATCTTCCCGGCCTCTTCGGCTGCATTTGCCCCTGGAACCACCAGTGATTCGAGTTCCATCTCCAATAATCGCTTCTGGCGATGATATTCCTCATCGGGGAATACTCCATCGATGTAGGCTTTGGCCATTCTTCTGAGCTTTTCTTGAGTTCGTTGGCGTTCCTCACTGATTCGAAGTACTTCATCCTTATGGCTGACAATACTAAGAACCTCTTCAATCCATTGAGGGCCTAATTCAATGGACTCGACCAATCGTCCCATCTGTTCATCGGCAATTTCACATTTTATGGATCCACCTTTAGAATGACAATCGCCGTGACTTCGAGAACCGGTTTGTTCGCGATAGTAACGATTACCGTTTTTGTAGGTCTGTGACCACATGGGCATACCGCAGTAGGCGCACCGGATAATTCCTTTTAACAGATAATGTCTTTCAGGATGTGGTTGCAAGGTTTCCGATCGACCACTATTTTTCTTTAGTGTTGCTTGAATCAGATCGAAAATATCTTCGCTTATCACTGCTTGATGCACACTTGGCATCAGATTGCCTTTGTGCTTTATTTTGCCGGTATAGAAGGAATTATGAAGGATACCCCTTACGGAAGCCGTAGTGAATAATCTGGGGCCTTCAACCAGGTTTCCTTCGGCATCGGGCAACTTCTTGGTGTTGCGAGTTCTGAATCCTTGATGATTCAACCATCCTGCCAGTTGACTCAATGTGGTTGTCCCCGTGGCATAGCGATTAAACATCTCGGTAACCGCTTCGGCTTCGGCAGGATGAATATGAATCCCTCCGGGATGTTCCGGGTTGCAGCGTCGCTTCTTTTCCCCTTTCTCGCCTTTAGCCCAGCAGGATTCATAGCCGAAAGGGATACCGCCGGTATGTCTTCCCTCGGCGGCTCTCTGATCCAATCCTTTGGAGATATGCTTGCCTAAAGATTCGGAAAAGTATTGAGCGAAGGCCCCTAGCATCTGGGTGAAGAGCATCCCTTCGGGACGGGAGTAATCAATGTTCTCGGTAATGGAAACCAGGCCGACATTGTGTTTCCCCAGGATGGTCAACGACTCCAAAGTTACTTTTAGGTTCCGGGACCATCGATCCAAAGTGTGAACTACTACGATGTCGAAGTTGCCTTTGGCGGAATCATCGAGCAGCTTCTTGAACTCAGATCTTCGGGCGATGGCCTCGACATGAGCAGATTTTCCCTCTTCCCGATAAACAGCCACCGGTTCCCAATCCCTGTTTTTGCATAACTCCGCAAACAGGCGTTCTTGCGCATCGAGGGAATGCCCGTCGATCTGGGATACGCTGGAGACTCGCAAGTAACCGACGGCTCTCACTCTCTCAACGTTCTCCTTCCTGTTTATCCTGGAGATTGCGGGAGGCAACGGCTATGGCGATATCTGCGAGAGTGGTCAAAAAGTTATTAATCATGAGACTATCGGTTTCGCTCCCCTGCTCCGGCGTGGTGGCCAGTGTATACTTGTTGCGTATACATGTCAAACGATCGAGGTAGTTTTCAATCCCTTGTGGCTCATCGTCCCTGGGGCGTATAGCCCATGTCGATGACTTGGCGGCTGGAATTGCCCTGAGTCAGGAACTCTCCTATTTCCTGCATGACATAGGTGTACTCCATAGCAACCTCCATATTCACCATGCAGTATGATGTTTTGCTGTACAGCGTTGCATTATACACCGCAGAAGTCAACTCCTTATTTGGGGTGAGTGCTATGAAGAGGACAGTGCATAGGTGAAGCCGTAGCGTTTTTTAAGACAGTGTATATGGAGTTTGTAGGGAGAGTACAGAGAAATCAAGTATGGTGCATATTGGCACTGCGCTATACTTTAGCTATGGAGTACACTTCGGCTGTACTACGCATGCAATGACATCCGAGAGACTCCCTTCGGGATACAGCACAGGACTAAATCTCCCTATACGCCGAAGTATACGCGTGGAGCCATTTCTTTTGTTGATGGCAGCATGTAACTATTAGCGGATACTCCAAAACGGGGACGGGGGAGTGCATAGCTAGCAGAAGTCGAAAAACTGCCCCCTCCAAAAAGACTTCGTTTCTGGCTCTTGCTCTGACATTTTGATTGGACCAGTTTTCTAAGGGGCAGATCAGTCAAATGTGACTGACGAATCGAATAGCATCGGCGCTGGTAGTGCCGTTGGTCCCAGTCTCCCGAGTTAAGGTAACGTTACCAGAGGTACCGGCATTAAACCGGTAGGTGCCCAGAGAAAACCATTGTCCGGCAGTGTTTGGGTCATTCTGAACAAATACCCGGAAATGCGCGCTTGGATAGGTCAACATAGGCCTCAACTTAGTGTGTCTAACCAAGAATATCGGGGCTTAAATGTAAACATACGGTAAATATACGGTAAATATCTATTTATAATAAAACCACGTTTGATCACTCTGGTAAATAAGCTTTCAGGGCTCATACTTAATTAACATTAATGGTGTTTATACGTTTTAATAATTAAAGGGGATATTAAATCCAACTATGAAACAACTGGACACAGAAAGATATCAAATTAACATTCAGCTTTAAGGATAAAACGAGGTGAGATCAGACTCATTGTATGAATGAATGAACTGAAATGGATACAATTCAATACCATGGGTTATAAGAGGCTCAATTACAAAAACACAGGTTAAAAAAGGAGGAAACAATGGTAACAAAATCAATCCTATTTATCTTGGTTCTGCTGATGGTGATTGCAGCTGGTTGTGTGCCGGTTGTTGTTCCGCTTGTTCCGGCTGACATTACTGTAACGGTCAAAGACAATGGGATTCCCGTCTCTGAAGTTACGATAACAGTCTCGAGCATTGATGTTAATTTTACGGAGGTTCTGACTACCAATGATAACGGCATAGCTACTTTTAGTCCTGGTGCTGTCGGGGAAATGTATGGCTTTAGACCCGAAAAGCCCACTTACAGCTTTATTCCACACAGGCTTCTTATGCTTTCGAAGGGAGCACCGCAAAACTACAACATTGAAGCCAATTCTGATACTAATACGATTACTACTACGGTTACAGAAAATGGGGAGCCCCTCTCTGGAGCTAGATTAATAATCGAAAGGCCCGAAGGTACGGGCTATATGCCCTACGGGATTCTTACTGATTCAAATGGCGAATATGTGTATTTGCCTGATGTTGGCGACGGCGAGTACACAATTACACCTTGGAATGAACCTTATACTTCAGAGACCGTCACATATTGGAAATTTAGCCCAGAATCTCAAACTGTGGATTGGGATGATTCAGAACCAACCTCCGTCCGCTTTACAGCTGAGGTTTCAAATAGGATTACTGTTAACGTCAGAGACAATAATAATGATTACGTTCCTGGAGTTGAGGTAACAATCTTGAAGCCCAATGAGGATCAAGAGGCTCTGACCACTAGTAGTTATGGCTTAAGTCATTTTACGCCTGATGCTGGTGTTGACGGCACCTACACAATTTCAGTCTCAAAGCTCGGTTACGGATTCGACCTAACATCTCAAAGTGTGGATTGGGATGGGCAACAGTGCGTTTGGGTCAGTTTTGAAGCGAATTATATTGCTACAACTACTATTAATACTACGGTCAAAGACAATGGGATTCCCATCTCTGAAGTAAAGTTAACCATCAATCAACCCGATAATACTGAAGAGATTCGGTATACCGATCTTGATGGCACTGATAATTATCCGCCTACTGGTGGCGGCGGCAACAACTATACAATTACACCCGAGAAGGAAGGTTACTCATTTTACCCACTATCTAGAACTGAGTATTGGGGCGGGTTATCAGATGTCGAGGTCAACTTTGAAGCGAACAAAAATGAGATTACCCCTACGGTCAGTGACAAGCGGCGCTACTTGGTCAATGGAGTTGATATGACAATCTTGAAGCCCGATGGTGATACAGAGGTTCTGACTATTGTTCATTATGGCGAAGTTACTTTTGATTATGGCGAGGGCGATTACACAGTTACACCTTCGAAGGAAGGTTACACATTTAATCCAACCTCTTATACTTTTTATTGGGATGGCTCAAGCTACTACCCCATCGACTTTAGAGCGACATGTGGGATCTTGATTACGGTCACAGAAAATGGGATTCATCCCGTCGAGGGAGTTAAGTTCACAATCGTGGATCAGAATGGTGATGACGTAAATAACCTTCTTTTGGGCACCGGTGATGATGGCACAATTCTGTTTGTTCCTGATGGTGACAACGGCAGCTACACAATTACACCTTCAAACTACGGAGGATCGATACCATCTCAAACTGTGGATTTTCTTGATTCACAACCGAGCTTCGTTACCTTTGAAGTGGACTCTTCAAATTAGATTGCTACCATTACTACTACAGTTATAGAAGATGGTGAGACCCTCGAAGGAATTTTAGTCATAAATCTTGAAGCCCAATGATGATAACAGGCGCAATTACAGGAAAAACAGGAAAAGGAGGAAACAATGGTAACAAAATTAGTCATCTTTATCTTGTGGTAACAAGTGACTCAATTGCAAGAAAAACAGGTTAAAAAAGGAGAATTCAATGCTAACAAAATCAATCATTTTTATCTTGGTTCTACTGATGGTGATTGCAGCTGGCTGTGGTGGTGGTGCGGTTGTGCAGTTATGCTACTATCTGGATTCAGATGGCGATGGCTATGGTAACCCTGACAAATCTTCAACGGCTATTTCACAACCCATCGGGTATGTGTCAAATAAGACAGACTGTGATGATGATAACCCCATGATAAATCCCGGAGCGACTGATATATGCGGTAATGATATTGATGAAGATTGTGCTGGAGGGGATAAGGATTGCACACCAGTACTATGGTATCAGGATTCAGACAGCGACAACTATGGTGATCCGGACAATTCTAAACTTGAAATCTATCAACCTGAAGGATATGTAGCTGATAACACAGACTGTGATGATGGTGACGGCACTATATATCCCGGAGCAGCTGAACTTTGTGACGGACAACTCAATAATTGTGGAGGTTCCTTACCATCTACCGAAAGTGACAATGATTCAGACGGATATGTTGAATGTTCAATCGATGCAGGAGGATGGGATGGCGCTGCTATCACTGGTGGCGATGACTGTAATGATTCTGATCAGGATATAAATCCAGGTGCTACAGAAGTACCTGATAACGCTATTGACGAAGACTGCGATGGATGTGTTTTAAGAACATATTTCATTGATTCTGATGGAGACGGATTTGGCGTTACCGACAGCACAGAACTGGCCTGTTCATTGCCTGGAGGATACTCTTCTAACAGCGATGATTGTGATGATTCTGATCAGGATATAAATCCAGGTGCTACAGAAGTACCTGATAACGCTATTGACGAAGACTGCAATGGCCTGGTTGCGTATAGATGGTACTATGATTCTGACGAAGACGGATATGGTGATCCAGGCAATACCACTGACACCGATAATGATGATCTCCCGCCTCCCGGATATATTGCAGACGATACTGACTGTGATGATTCTGATCCGCTTATCAATCCAGGGGCTACAGAAGATTATTCCAACAATATCGATGAAAACTGCGATGGTTGCCTTGTAACTGATGATGCATTGGATGTATTAACATATTACTTGAGCAACATTTACTATTCGACTGGTAAAGCTGCTCTTGCAGACGGTTATATAGTTAATGGCATGGATCAATGGGTTGACGGTGATCAAGTAGGTGATTGCCATGTAGTTTCGAAACCTGTACCGATGGTTATGGGTTTTAATAACTATACAGATTATTTTGGGTACAGTGATTTTTCTGGATTTACCATGGATGGAGAATCATACGGCTATTTTGGAACATATAATGGACCATATAGTTTGGTGATGTGGGGAGTGTCGCCATCAGTTATTAATGTTACATTTAATGGTGTGCCCTACACAGTCTACGATCATTCTGTAAAATGGGCTAATGCGGAGAAAGCTTATTTAAGCGAATGCCCCAAAAGTTATTTTTTAATAGATGTGGCAGCATCAGAGGTAATAGGCGACGATGGAAAACCTATTAAAAATCCTGTAAATCCCGGAGCGAATGGGGGCCTAGTGTATTGGTCGAAGGATTTGGAGGAGAGAGTCGAGTCGTTTTATGGGGCGGATATACTGAATACTTCATCCGGATGCTATTTCTATAGGGATAGCTTTAAGACAGCTCCACCTCCTAATTAGTAAACTATCATCACGAGAATACTTATTTTAAAACCATAGAATTGCTCCAAAAAGAATATAAGGGCCAGACATACACTATTCTGCTTGTCAGTTGTGTGGGTCTGGCCCTTTGTCTTTCGATTTTAGAGATAACGATGTACCCGCTCTCATAGATTCAGATATCTATTGTTGAAATACCAATGGTTTACGCTTAAAAAATCTGCCTTTGAAAATTTGTGGGTGAAATGGGAATATCTGGACCGACGATGACGATTTCCTTGATTTTTCAATTCAGGCTCAGTACATTGTCTTTTACACCTGTGAAACCCTTACGCCCCCGTATTTCCCAGTATTGGATTGGAAATACAAAATGGGACCGAGAAGCATAGGGGTAATGGGATACACTGATACAATTTGGGGATCTGCGGCTCCGACTATAGTCGCGCGGTTCTTAAATTACGTGGGTAACGATCACACAATGGCATGGACTTGGTACCAAGCCAACTTGGGAACCCCGGGGGCCGACAGATGGCGCATTTTATATCGTGAGAACTGCGGTGTGCATAACTATCGCCCCAGCAATATTCCAAGTAAAGCTTTAGCAAGTCACGCTTTACCTGCGGACGATGTTCAGATAATAAACAAAACAGTTTCCGTTGCATCTAGCCTGCTTGACGATAGTCTCAAACTTAGCAGCGACTTTGTTGCGCTGGAGAGCGATCATTACGCAATCACCGAATCTACAGAGCAGGTTGCTGAGGACTTCCGTATACAGCATGAATTACTGGCGAAGACTTCGATCACTGAAACTGAAGCTATGGCAATTGCCAGTGAGTATCTGGGCGAAAGCCTGCCTGAAGACGCGGTACTGGAGTATGGTTGCCTATCACGAGCGACGGTGAGACAGTTGCCTATGCAATTCGCTATAGCCGTACACTCAATGGTATCCCAATCCAGAGCAATTATGCGAGGAATCACATCGAGCTTATGGTTAACGACGGCGAAGTTGCTTACAGCTCCACTCTATGGCCAGAAATTACAAAAACGAAGATTGTTCAACCTATGGCTATTGATAACAAGTTGAGTGTGAACGAAGCTGTTGAGCTGGCTGCTGCTGACCTGGAAACTATCATTGAGAACCCAGTTACAATCGTCGACGTTAAGAACGTTTACGCAAACACAGAGACCGAAATCATTCCAGCGTATGCCCTCATCACCGAAACTGGAGACGAAATAGTTATCAACGCCGCTACCGGTAAAGTTGTTCGCTAGTTAGTCCCAATTGATATTAAGATAATTGCTGAGTTTCATTTTGAGGCAGAGCCATTGGTGGCTCTGCCTCACCATTCTCAAATTTGGCTCTGAGAATGATGGCAATGTTAAAAACAAGGAGGATACAATGGTGACAAAATCAGTCATCTTTATCTTGGTTCTGCTGATGGTCATTACAGCTGCTGTTGGCCCCAGTCTCCCAAATTAAGGTAACTTTGCCAGAAGTACCGGCATTAAACTGGCAAGCACCCAGAGAAAACCATTGTCCGGCAGTGTTGTGTCTAACCAGGAATATCGGGGCTTGAATGTAAACATATGGTAAATATTCAGTAAATAACTATTTATAAATAAACCACGTTCGATCACTCTGGTAAATAAGCTTTCATTTTCCATACGTAATTAACATTTCTGGTGTTTATACGTTATAAATAATAAAGGGGGAAATATTAAGTCTAACAGTGAAACAACCGGACGCAGAAAGATGGGAATTAGAAACATGATTAATCGTCAGGATAATTGTTAGAGGAAAGCACCCCTAAAAAAGGAGGAAACAATGGTAACAAAATTAGTCATCTTTATCTTGATTCTAATGATGGTGATTGCAGCTGGTTGTGTGCCGGTTGTTGTTCCGCCTCCGGCGAATGTGGTTACTATGATTGTCGAAGACAGTGATGGGAATCGCATCTCTCCAGTTTATATAACGATCACACTGCCCGATGGTACGGAAACAACTCGAACAACTACTAATGGCCGAGCTACTTTTAGTCCTACGGATGCTGACAAGGGGAAGACCTTCACAATTGACCCCGAACATAGCAGTTACACATTTAGCCCAGATCCTTATGAGTTGACTTGGTTTGGGATTCCAACAACCGTCAACTTTGAAGCGACTCGTATACCGGTTGCACCGACATGGTATCGGGATTCTGATAACGACACCTATGGTGACCCGGGCACTACGTTAGAAACAGACACTCAACCAACTGGATATGTTGGTAACAGTAATGACTGTAATGATTCTGATGCCAGTGTTAATCCGGGAGCTACTGAACTATGTGGTGATGGCATCGATCAGGACTGTAATGGAAGTGATTTGACCTGCACACTACAGACATGGTATCTGGATTCAGACGGCGACGGCTATGGTGGCTTATCTACACGAATAGCAGACACTCAACCAACTGGATATGTTGCTGACAGTGGTGACTGTGATGATTCTGTGTGTTGCGGTGCAGGGATTAATCCGGGAGCTACTGAAATATGTGGTGACGGCATCGATCAGGACTGTAGTGGCAGTGATTTGAACTGCCCTCTGAATCTGTTTACTATTACGGTCAAAACCAGCACTGGGCTTCCCGTCGACGGAGTTACGGTAACAATCGATACGCCCTATGGTGATGTGGAGCGGGAAACTGGTTCTGATGGCGAAGCTACTTATAGCCCTAGCCTTCTGTATTCGGGTCGTAGCTATACAATTACACCCACAAAGAGCGGTTACTCATTTAACCCACCATCTAAAACTGTGATTTGGAGTGTGGGATACCATTTCTATATCGGCTTTGAGGCGGTAGATATAGAATCGGACACAGATAATGACGGCGCTCCCGATTATGTTGAGAACATAGCCGGAACAGATCCCACAGATCCACTTGAAACGCCTAAACCTAAAACGATTTATGAATATGACGAACTTGGTCGAATACTAAAAATAACAAGGATAAAATAGAGAGTTTTTATATATTAGCTTTTAAATAACTGTATTTATACGTGAAGCTTTAGAAATAACCTAAAAAAAGAGATTCGCAGGGAGAGTAGTCATATGAGAAGCAGAATATATCAATTAAGTTGTCTCAAAAATGGTTCTTACAGGAGGGTTAATCTTATGAAGTTCAGGACTTATCGCCCATACATGATTTTTCCAATCCTATTATTAGCTTTTATGGTCTTTGTATCAGGTGTAGCAGTAGCAGAAGAGGAAGCTATATATAGAAGTGCTATCGGAACTCAGAGCGGAAATGCTCCAAACGTTGCCATGCATAATGGATCGCTCAACTACCAGGTCCCCATCGAGGTTCCGCCTGGAAGAAACGGTATAGCTCCCGACCTGGCATTGGCTTACAACAGCGCCGCGGGAAATGGCATTGTAGGCGTCGGTTGGAGCCTTGAAGTAGGCTCTATACAACGGTCCACCAAATTTGGCGTGCGTTATGACCGTGATGATTTTACCTTTGGCGGCTCAGCCGAACTCGTGCTGAGGCCAGAATGGGAAGCTGATTATTTTGGTGCCAAGATCGAAGGCAGTTTTGCAAAATATTTTTACGATCGGGATAACGAAACATGGGTGGCTACAACTACCGATGGGACAGAATATTATTATGGCGGGTCACCTGCTTCAAGGCAGCAGAGCAGCCGTGGTATCTTCAAGTGGTGTCTTGACAAGGTCAAGGATACAAACGGCAACTATATGGAGGTGCACTATACAAAGACTCCAAATGGCGCTCCGGATGACGGCCAAATATACCTTGACCGGATTGAATATACTGGTAATGAAAACGGCCTTAGCCCAACGAATGAGGTGAGGTTCTCTTATGAGGGTAGATTATATGATGCTGCAACCCTGTATACTACAGGAGCACCAGTTAAAACTACACATAGATTAAGCTCAATCGAGGTCTATGCAACTGATCAGAACAATAATGATCTTCCGGTGAGAAAATATGTGCTGGGTTATGATCTTAGGGCACTGACGTTCCGGTCTCTTCTTCAATCGATTAAACAGTATGGTAGTGACTTTACCACTGAATTAAGAGAAATCAGCTTTGATTGGGATAATAATAGTTTTGAAGCGTGGAACCTGTTTGATACGCTTAATGAGCCCATTTTCCAAAACAAAGACGGAAGTGAATACACTGATACTAAAGAATACCCTCTGGTAATATGCGATTTTGACGGAAACGGAACCACAGATATAGGGCGACTTACGAATGACGGTATCCCGATTTATGAGTGCGGTCTTAATGGGGGCTGGAGTCTTTTACACACAATACCTGCTTCCGTATTAAGAGCATTTCCGTACCCCTTGGATGACTCCAGTGAGTTTCCGATAGTAACAGGTGATTTTGACGGAGATGGTGGAGCAGAAGTCGGTCAAGTCCGAGAAACCGAAGTGGAATTTTATGGACTTGGGGATTTGCCAGCGTTCGGTAAACTTGACTACGAAAATCTGTATGAAAATCCTCTTGTAATTGGTGACTTCAACGGTGATGGCCAAGTCGATCTTGGGCGAGTCGGTGGGAGCAGTGTAGAGTTTTACACATACGATGTCGCCGATCCACTTTATTCTTCTGATGATCGTTGGGTTTCCATGCCCAGTATCAATGATTTTGGCGACACTGATGGTGACAACTCAGAATACGCCAATGCAAATAGATCCCCGCTTCTGGTAGGTGACTTCGATGGCGATGGTAAGACTGAAGTAGGCCGTGTTAAAACGTGGGATTTAATGCACTCGGCATCATTCTACGAGTTAGCAGATGATAATGAAAACTGGGTGAAAATGACTGATTTCACAATTGACGATTTTCTATATAGTGAATACGGAAGGGTATATAATTCGGCCTTTCCGGTGGTAATAGGCGATTTCAATGGAGACGGAATATCGGATATTAGCAGGGCTGCATCTCATGGATCACCCTATGAATTGGAAGTGGCCGTATTGTTGTCGGATGGCGCAGGGGGTTGGCACAAAATGGGCCAACATTTTGTAAATACGCAATGGCCGAATCCTTATACTAATCAGGCCCCTATTATAGCAGGTGATTTTAATGGAGACGGGATGACAGATGTTGGTCGTTATTACCATTTTACGGATGGAACTAACCTGGTGGATTTTAGGACTTCCGTTAATGGTATCGGATGGTATGAATCTAGTTACGTTCCCGGAGATGTTATCAATGACGAAAGCTATTGGTTTATAACCAATTCCAAATATCCCTTCTTTTCAGGTGATTTCAACGGAGACGGGATGACAGATGCCGCGAGAATTGTCGATTCAGGTGTAGATGTTATGAGTTTGGCATACATAGGATATCCCGGGGGCTACGAACGTGATCTTATCATGAGCATAAGCGATTCCCTGAATAACACCACTATGTCAATGGAGTACAAACCTTACAAGAAAGAAATTACCGACTTAGACCCTTACTCATCTCCAATAAAATACAACAATATCCCGTTTACGATGCAAACAGTTGACTATATTAAAATCAATGATGGGTTGGAACATCCCTATAAAACAACTTACTCCTATGAAGACGCCATGTTTGATTATGAAACCCGCGAATTCTGGGGGTTTGGAACCGTTGAGCAGGCGAATCCCGATGGTTCAACCGTAACAACCACATTCTACCAGGATGAATACCGAGCAGGTTTGGAAAAGAAGGTTGTAGTAAACGGCACTACTTCACTCCCTTATGAAAGTCTTAAAAGTGAGACAACTTATACTAGAGACACACTGGATATAGGGAATTCTGAGAGCAAATTTGTACGACTCACGCAGAAAATCATGAAGTACTATGGTGGTGGTAGCGCTGTCGAAACCCGGGATGATTATATTTATTACCCTGACCACGGCGGTGTTAATACAATAAAGTCCTGGTGCTTCTCGGGGGCGGCGGGAGAAACCGTAACAACCGATCAGGATTATGGATATTTTGGTTCAGGTGTTTCAAATTATCCGCTGCGGATGACATCCGAAATTCTTAGAGATAGTAACAATGCAATTACAAGAAAAACTACATATGACTACGAGCAAGTTACCGGCAATCATCTATCTACAGATTTTGTGTACAATGTCAGCACTGGCGCAAGTGCCCATACGTCTTACGACTATGATCAATACGGTTACGGTAACTTGACTGAGGTGACGGATGCAAACGGGAATCCACCCACCGTTACCGTATATGACACATTAACGCAGACCTTTCCTGTAAAAGAAACAAATGCTGCAGGCCATGTGGTTGAATATCCTGAAGCAGATTTTGATTACAGGTTTGGCAAGCCCGGGAAAGAGATCGATCAAAATGGAAACGAAACGTCTTATACGTATGACGTATTCGGGCGCATCAAAGAGGTCAATTATCCGGACGGGGGGCAGGTTGTCACAACGTATTTTGACAACGAGATGCCACGTAAAGTTAGAACAGCGGTAAAAGAAAACGCCTCAGCAGATTACATAAACAGTTGGGTTTATTTTGACGGCCTTGGAAGAGAGGTGCAGTCTGTATCCTTCGGGGAAGGCCAGAAGCCGATAGTTACGAAGAATTACTATGACAGTATGGGAAGAAACTACAGGACAGAAGGGCCGTTTTTTGGTGCCTTATCCTATAGCTCGGCACCCTCTTCGGCTAATTATCCCCGGAGTATAACATCTTATGATGAACGGGGCAGACCTGAAACTGTGACGATCCCTGCAAATCCGCTATACGTTAGTACAGGGGCTTCATCATTTGTCACGACGTTTGAATATGAAAGTGATTCAACAACCGTAACAGATCCTGACGGAGGCATGAAAAAAGAGACAAAAGACTATCTTGGCAGGCTTATTGAAGTGATTGAAGACCCAGACGAAGGCGGATTAAACTTACAAACAAAATATGAATACAATGCTGCTGGAGATCTGCTCAAAGTAACGGATGCTTTAAATAATGAGACTGTTATTCGATATGATTCACTCGGGCAAAAGAAATATATGAATGATCCTGATATGGGTGAATGGGACTATACCTATGATGATAACGGGAATCTAGAAACCCAAACAGATGCAAAAGGCCAGACCATTACCTTTACCTATGATGAGCTCAACAGGGTCAAGACAAAGTCCTATTCCACCAACGATCCCCCTGTAACTTATGTATATGATCTTGGGACGAAAGGCAAAGGTCTTTTATACTCGGTGTCAAATGCTTTTGCAACGACGACCTATGACGCGTATGACGCAATGGGGCGGGTAAAATCCGTTACAAAGACAATTGATTCAAGGAATTACTCGACATCTACGGAATATGATCTGTCTGGAAAGGTGACGGAGATTACCCACGACACAGGTCCGGTGACCCAGTATGCGTATTTCGCGAACTCCGGCCTTTTGCAGAATGTTAGAACGGGTGATAATTCCATCTCTGCAACATTTTCAGGTTACCAGCCTGCAGGTAGCATCGGGAGCATCGCCTATAGTAACGGTATATCAACTGATTATAGTTATGACCCTAAATCAACCAGGCTGACAAACATTGAAAGCGGTAATGGAAGCAGCAATTTCCTGCATGACAAGGAATATACATATTCACCGGCAGGTGACATCACGTCCATAGAAGACGCTTATACGGGCATTACCTACAGTTACGAATATGACGAGCTCCACAGGCTCCTCTCAGAAGAAGCCAATGGAGCTGCCACTCCAACCCAAGCAAGTGAATTGGCATACACTTATGATTCAGGTCCGCTGCATGCAGTTGACGCAATAGCTGGGGGTGGCACGTTCAATGCTCACTATTATGATTATGATGCAAACGGTAATATGTATGATGTCACAGATGGACCGTCAAATCCTGCGAAAGCAATAACCTATAATGCAGACAATATGCCGGTGAGGATTGAAAACAGCGAAACCGGCAGCACTGTAATTTCCGAGTTTGCCTATGACGGAAGTGGCTCAAGGGCAAAGAAAGTTGTGACCGATGACCCTAGTACAAAAACAACCCATTACGTCAGTTCCGGGTATGAGTATGATGTTACCAATAATGAGGCCACAATCTACGTTTTCGCCGGCAATATGCGCATAGCAGTGGTGAAGAACGGTGTGCCCTATTATCTTCACAAAGATCATCTCGGCAGCACCACCAAAACAACGAGCGCATCTTCACAAACAGTGGCAGAAGAGGCAGAGTTCATGCCCTTTGGATTAATGCGAAATGACCCGGCGCCGGGTGATGCGATCTCGGCCTACAAGTTTACGGACCAGGAGTTGGATGGCGAATCTGGGTTCTATAATTACGACGCCAGGCTGTATGATCCAATGATTGGTTTGTTCATTACAGCGGATACTATTGTGCCTGATTTTTCTGATCCTCAAAGTCTAAACCGCTACAGCTATGTGAGGAATAATCCGCTTGGTTATACCGATCCGAGTGGGCATGGCTTCTTTAGTTTTGCATTTGCTGTTCTAAAAGCTGCCTTTATTGGTGCATCCGTAAATGGAGGCTTTGCAGTACTTACTGGTGGTGATGTGGGGGCTGCGATGGAAGCGGGAGCAATAACTGGAGCATTCATTGGTGCTGCTGGACAATTGCCTGGGATGGCCGTGGCTAAGAATGGGACATATGTTGGACAACTAAGCAAGATGCAAAGAACGGCTGTCTTTACTTCCGCAGGCGGAATGGCCGGAGCCATTAATGCAGATAGAGCAGGTGGCAATTGGAGGAATGGGGCAATTAGCGGAGCGATGTTTGCCGGAATAAACGCACACTATGGGAAAGAGTGGATGGGATCAAAAGGCTTCTCACGTGCAGTGCTTTCTGGTGTAGCCGGCGGAATTACTGCTGACTTGAATGGCGGGCAATTCAGAGACGGCTTCTATACGTCTTTTGGGATGCAATTTGTAAAGTGGGCGCATTACAACCGAAACTATTTTAATGACAATCCACAAACGTATGCAGAATTCCAAATGCTAAATAAGAAAGGTACATATACAACAGAGCCTGGAGATAGGTCGAAATTCCATATGTACGGGCCAGGTGGAGAATGGAACATTAAGATAACTTATGGACTTTTTAGAATGAAAGAAGCCGTTTATAATGGCGTCACCGACCAATTGCAGACTAACATCAATGCTGGCACATTTAACATCGGAGGCTGTGGTGGTGTATTAGACGTGACACATACCATTTTTGACATTGCTCCATATTATTTCTTGGGCAATACTCCCTATGAAACGTCTCCCTTTCAAGCTCAGGTGGCTAGAGTCTTTACCTTTATAAAGTAATTTCAGTTGGATCGATTTACCTCCCCTCTGTCTCTCAGGGGCCACGGGTTATACAAGAATCCGAAGTCGCTGAGAGGGAGGGGGGGACGAATGAGCAGGAAATTGCCCGATTTTGAAAGGAGATTATGATGAAGCGTATCCGATTTGGCGCTGTGAAAAGAACTGTTCTACATCTGTTGCTGGTAGTAATTGTTGCTAGCCTGGGGGCAGCGGCAATCCCGAAGTCTGCGAGTGCCGGGGTTCAGAGTGCTTTCAGCACGCCGGCTCTGGTGGATTCCGGTGGAACTGTACAGACCTCGAGTGGTGATTACTGGATACTGAAATCTACTTATGGTAACGAGGTGACTCACTGGACCGAAACAATTCTTGGTAGTGCGACAATAGACGGTGTTCCGTGTTACGTTGTAGAGACAACTTTCGACAAGCTTCCGGTACGCATTATGCCAGCACCCTATTGGTTGACTGTTATTATACAACAAGGTGCCCTTACAGTGCGAGGCGACAGCGATAATGACCTCCGGTACACTTATCATATAGCTAACGTCCCCGCCGTGGGGGGACTGGTGTCGTATGAGCGATTCTATGAGAACCACAGTGGGGCCCACGGGAACCCGCTTTCTTTCGGGCAATCATGGACCTACCAGGTAAGAACGCAATCCAACGTTGCCATGGTAAATAGCACCGTAGGGGTTACTGCGGTAGTTGCTGATTCACTTGAAACTATTACAGTGCCGGCAGGAACTTTCGAGTGTTATAAGGTGGTAGGTACCGTCAGCGGCGGCGCTGGAACGATTACAGAATGGTGGGATTCCACCGGATTATTTGATCTCGCGCCCGTGAAAACGTTGGACACCGCCAACTTCTCTGGGGTGCAACTCTTTGAGCTTGAAGAATGCTCCTTCTGTGGAGGTGGACCCACTACTTACAACCTTAACACAGCCAGCAGTGCTGGCGGTTCAGTCACTGATCCCGGCGAGGGT
>JABMQN010000255.1 GCA_013203045.1 Chloroflexota bacterium | reverse complement strand
GGACTGGGTTAAAACCAAGGCGAAGGAAGCCATAGAGAGGATACCTGAGGTAAACAAAGTAGAGGTAGGATTTATTGATGCTAAGCCAATAGAGCTCAATAAGATCGGCCACACCTTTGCTGTGATGAGTGGCAAGGGAGGTGTGGGTAAGTCGCTGGTAGCAAGTCTAGCCGCGGTAGCACTGATTCGTCAGGGTTATGAAGTGGGTATCCTTGATGCTGACATTACCGGCCCCAGTATTCCCAAGATGTTTGGCATCGATACTCGTCCCGGCGGCAGTGAGAGCGGAATACTACCCGTACTGTCTAGGTCCGGTATTGAAATAATGTCCATCAACCTCCTCCTGCCTAGCGAGGATGATGCCGTTATCTGGCGTGGACCCCTTATTGGGAAAACAATTATCCAGTTTGGCGAAGAGGTGCTCTGGGGCAAACTTGATTATCTGATTATAGACTTGCCTCCTGGCACAGCTGACGCCCCGCTTACTGTGATGCAATCATTCCCTATATCAGGGGTGATTATCGTTTTCACTCCTCAAGACCTAGTTGAGATGATAGTCAAAAAGGCAGTGAACATGACCCAGAAGATGGGTAAACGTGTTCTGGGTGTGGTGGAGAATATGAGCTATTTCTATGTCCCTGAAATAGATAAAAAAATTGAACTCTTTGGTAAAAGTCACGGAGAGGAAATGGCACAAGCAGCCCATGCCCCGCTACTTGG
Organism: Chloroflexota bacterium; assembly: GCA_013203045.1. Taxonomy (GTDB): domain Bacteria; phylum Chloroflexota; class Dehalococcoidia; order SZUA-161; family SpSt-899; genus JABMQN01. The sequence continues at coordinate 5,476 of JABMQN010000255.1, read as the reverse complement.
GCAGTTGCCTATAGACCCGGAACTGGCCAAGCTCTGTGATGAGGGAAATATCGAGCGTTATGATGCTGAAATTATGAATAGCTTCAGTAAGAGACTTACTGAAGCTATATCAGCTAAGACAAGATAGGATGAGGAATAAGGCGATGGCTTCAGAACTTGACGAGCTTCAAGAACTTATAATAGCAGATGCGAGGAAGATCTACTCCGAGACAACTATTGACCATGCCATGAATCCGAGAAACGTAGGCGATATGGAGGATGCCGATGTCTTTGCCAGGGTGACTGGTCCCTGTGGTGATACTATGGAGATTTGGCTCAAGTTAAAGAATGGTACCATTGCCAATGCGACCTTTATGACTGATGGCTGTGGCACCAGCATTGCCTCAGGCAGCATAGTCACTGAGCTAGCCAAGGGAAAGAGTGTTAATAAAGCCCGAAGGATTAGCCAGCAGGATGTCTTAAGTGCTTTAGGTGGATTACCGGAGGAGAGCGAGCACTGCGCTCTGCTAGCAGCGAATACCCTCAGAGCAGTCACAAAAGACTGTCTAGCAATGAAGAGGGAGCCATGAAAAAGAGGATAGTTTTGTGATTAGTTCAATTGTCTATGGTCCCGTCCCTTCCAGGCGACTGGGGCGCAGCCTAGGTATAAACAATATTCCTCCCAAGATATGTAGTTACTCCTGCGTTTATTGTCAGCTGGGAAGAACCCTGAAGATAGAGGCAGAGCCGAGGTCTTTCTACAGGACGGCCAGGATAGTGGAACAGGTAAGAACGAAGCTCAAACGGGCCAGAGATAAACATGAGCCGGTGGACTATGTGTCTTTTGTTCCTGACGGCGAGCCTACCCTGGATGCTGGCCTCGGCAGTGAGATTAGGATTTTAAAGACACTGGGAGTCAGGGTCGCTGTTATCACCAATGGGTCGCTGCTCTGGCGTGAAGATGTAAGGCAGAACCTGCGTGAAGCCGATTGGGTGTCATTGAAAGTAGACGCGGTTAGCGAAGATATATGGCACAGGGTCAACAGGCCGCACAAATCACTAACGCTGGAAACAATTCAGAAAGGAATGCTCGAATTCGCCCAGACGTTTAGTGGCGAGCTGGTCACAGAAACCATGCTCATCAAAGGCGTTAACGACGACCTCGATAGTATCAAGAGAATAGCTGACTTCCTGGCGGTGCTAAAGCCAGCCAGGGCCTATGTGGCTATCCCGATAAGGCCACCGGCGGAAAGGGTGATGCCTTCAAGCGAGGAAACCATTAATGCGGCATACCAGAGCTTCGCTGAAAGGCTGAATAAGGTCGAATACCTGATAGGCTACGAAGGAAATGCATTTGCCTGCACTGGTAATGTTCAGGAGGACCTTCTTAGCATTACTGCGGTACACCCGATGAGAGAAGAGGCGGTCACGGAACTCCTTAATAGACTTGATATCGGGTGGGAAACTGTCCAGAAGCTAATCGATAAGGGCGTTATGGTGCAGCTGGAATATCAGGGAAAGAGATTCTATGCGCGGAAGCTGCCTACGCGAAGCAATGAATTGGGCACATGATCGCGACTGGCGCGGTGACCGTGTTCGAGACGGCCACTGAAGAATATCGGCAGAGTAAGAACGGAAGCGGGTAAGGATTAAAAGATGAAAATATCCGTATGCGGTAAAGGAGGAAGCGGTAAAAGCACCATGGTCGCCCTGCTGGCCAATGAAGCTCTTAGAAGAGGCTATCAAACGCTCGTGGTCGATTCGGATGAATCAAACACGGGGCTTTTTCGGATGCTCGGCTTTAAATTCCCGCCGGTGCCGCTCATGGAACTTGTCGGAGGAAAGAAAAACCTGAAGAGAAAGATGGGACAGCCGAGCGTCCTCAGCGAGACCCAGATTGCAATAGCGCACATTCCTGAGCAGCATATACTCAAAAGAGATGGCCTCAGGTTAGTTGCCATCGGGAAAATACTCCAGTCCTTGGAAGGCTGCGCCTGCCCCATGGGGGTGCTGAGCCGTGAGTTTCTGAAGAAGCTTACTTTGGGAACGAATGAACTGGCCATTGTAGACATGGAAGCCGGAGTGGAACATTTCGGACGGGGAGTGGATACCAGCATTGATAGTGTGTTGATTGTGGTTGAACCTCCTCTGGAATCACTAAACGTGGCTCAGAAAATTCACGACCTGGCCTCAGGAATCGCCATCAGGAATGTCTGGGCTATCATTAACAAGGTGCCATCAGAGGAGATAGCTACAAGACTGAAAAGGGAATTACAGAAGCGGCACATTGAAGCGGTCGGGTGTATCTACTTTGATGCCGGTATTTTCATGTCCAGCCTGGAAGGCAAGATTCCGGTGAAAGGGGTAGCGGTGGGGGAGATGAAATATGTTCTGGATAATATCCTTTCAAAGGCTGGTTTACGTGCATCAGGATGACATTAATCTGGACTGCTCCTGTCAGTGCGCAGGAGTGATTGGAGGTGTAGAATGTGCCTTGCCAAGGCCTATCTAGACAAGTGGGACGCTGATCCGGTGTTTCAGGATATCGCTCACATGCGATTGCGTGATGAGCAGGTGGAACTTTCGACCCTATTTGGCGAGGAAAAGGTGATACTGGGAAGGTTGGCCGAAGTAGATTTCGCTGCTTCCAAGATATTACTGAATGAGCGCGGTGGCAAAAAGCCTTAATAAGCCTAAGGAGCTGAAAATGAAGTATCATCCTCTAGAATCGAAGGGGAGAACGAATCGTAACAGCAATAGCGTTTCCCCTTTCGATGATTTGGCTCCGGAATATGATGCCTGGTTTGATGGAGAGGGAAGTTTTGTCTTTTCCATTGAGGTCCACGCATTTAAGTCGCTCCTGCCGACCCTGCCTAAACCATGGCTTGAAATCGGGGTCGGTAGCGGTCGTTTTGCCCAGGCGTTGGGGATAGAGACAGGAATTGACCCCTCGATCAAGCTCATCGAGATGGCAAGGCAGCGGGGTATAGCCGCATCCTTGGGTCGGGGAGAGCAGCCGCTCTTTGGTGAGGAATCGTTCGGCACAGCCTTCCTGATTGTTAGCTTCTGTTTTCTGGATTCGCCACCGGATGTCTTGAACGAGGCCAACCGTATCCTGAAACCCGGGGGCAAAATAGTACTCGGCCTTGTACTGAGGGAGAGTTCCTGGGGTAAGTTCTATCAGCAGAAGAAAAAAGAGGGGCACCGCTTCTATAAGTATGCTACCTTTTACAGTTGTGACGAGGTAGTTAGACTTCTGGTCAAAGCAGGTTTCTTAATTGAGAAGATTGTTTCCACACTTTTCCAGAGGCCGGGGGAAGTGCGCCACATGGAAGAGCCTAGAGAAGGTTATTTCCCCGATGCCGGATTCACGATAATCGTAGGGGTAAAACATGATGGTAAAATGTAACAGATGCGGTCGCGAGATCCCCGATAGTGAAAAGTACGAGTACCATGGCCAAACGCTCTGTGAAGATTGCTACATCGACAGGCAATTTCCGGCCAAGGCCTGTGACCCATGGGCAGTGTATTCAGCAACTCGCTCCAGACAACACTCGGGATTCAAGAATGCGGAGGGATTAACCGACCTGCAAAAAGCAATATATGCCTTTGTCAAGAGCAGTGGCAGGGTAACCAAGGAAGAATTGCTTAAGAATTTTAATCTGACTGATTCCGAACTGCAGGCTCAACTGGCCACACTGAGACATTGTGAACTGCTAAAAGGATTTAAGGAAGAAGGCCGAACTTATGCCATACCTTTCGACTGAAATCCAGCGCAACGCGTGGGAAAGAAAGGTAAGACTGTGCAGGGTAACATACTTTTGCGCGTGAGGAAAGACCTCTGCCTTGGCTGTGGGCTTTGTGCCGAGATCTGCCCCCGGAAGGCTATTTCCTTGTCGTCGGGACTGGGCCAGATAGACCAAAGCAGATGTCACCACTGCGGTCTCTGCCTTGATGTCTGCCCGCAGGGGGCAATCGTAGAGATCACTGTCATGTCACGGCGTGCCCTGCAAGAAACAGTTGCCGGGCTGAAGGGCAAGGCAGACGACCTCGTCGCAAGGATTGAGAAGCTGAAGGAGCAGTAGCGAAGTTAAATAAGAAAATGCATAGTGACAAGTAAATACCGAGTTCAGGAGGATATCATGGTAAGCGAAACCACTGACGAGAACTTCGAAAATGAGGTGTTACAGTCCGAAATACCTGTAGTGGTGGATTTCTGGGCACCCTGGTGCGGACCCTGCCAAATGATTGCGCCGATAACCGAGAAGCTATCACAGCATTATGAAGGCAAGCTTAAATTCTGCAAGCTTAACGTGGATGAGAACCATCAGATGGCTATGAAATATCAGGTGATGAGCATACCGCTCTTGCTGTTATTTAAAGGTGGTAAGCAGGTTGATAGTATACTGGGAGCAGTCCCGGAAGCGATGATTCGTCCAAAGGTGGAAGCATTGCTCTAAGGAGGCAGGCAATGGAGTACGTAAAGTATGTATGTCCGAAATGCTTTTATGAATCTAAAGAGCCTGGACTTTGCCCGAACTGCCAGGTGCCCCTGGTGGCCAGCTGCCCGGTTTGTGGAAATCCAATAGTGGGCGAGCAGGTTCACGTGCACGAATAAGCGCAGAGCGAATACGGGTCTCAGGGGGTCAGAATGAAAAAGCGTGTCACGTTCCAGGACTATGCAATTGTTGCCTGCGGGACGCTCAACATGGAGCTAAACCATCTTAGAGACGCCGGATTCTTGGACGCGAGAAAGATACTGTACACTAAGCCAGGCCGGCACGAAGTGCCACGCGAACTTGAAAGCCAACTGATTAGACAGATCAGCAATGCCAAGCAATATGCCCGGAGGATTATCGTGGTTTATGGTGGTAAGTTCTGTTATGTTAATACTGATAACCTGTATCGGAAGATAGACACTATAATTCAAGAACAAGAGGAACCTAGAGTCAAAATTTCCAGAATTAAAGCCACCCATTGCATTGATATGCTGGCGAGCGCTGAGGAAATGGAAAGAATAAGTGAAGGCAAAGACATTTACTGGCTTACCCCGGGATGGATGAAGTATCGCCATTATGTATACCAAGATTGGGATAAAGGGCTGGCTAATGAAAATTTCCCCAAACACAGCGGCGGGGCCATTATGTTAGATGCCGTTGGCTATTATGAAAAGGTCATGGAAAGCGAACCGGAAAAAATCTTGGAGTTCTCCGACTGGATGGGGATTCCCTTAGAATCCCATAAGATTTCTTTAAATCGACTGAAAAGCTTGCTTCTAGCCCAAATTAAGCCTGAGGAATAAGAAGGTAATACCTGATGGATTGGTTCAAATTTTCCAGAGACATGAGAATCGCACTTTACCAGTAGTTCACCTACATTTCCCTTCAGAACATCCTTGCCCTTTTCGCTGACGATGCGCGTCTGCCATCCGTAACCAGCCTTACCAATAGCGCCGACTTTGTGCTCGTTCTCTATACCGAGATGGACACAGCCGGGC
>JABMQN010000254.1 GCA_013203045.1 Chloroflexota bacterium | reverse complement strand
CGGTATCCAGGAAGGTCAGGATGATGACATAATCCCGGTATCCCTGCGCCGAGGTGGTGTCGATGACCGCCAGCAGCTGCTGGATCTGGCCGGTGGAGAACGTGGGAATGACCTTCTTGGGCGCGCGAGGCAGCTTCACCCTGTCGAAGGGAGTCTCCTCCAGGAATCCTTCGGCTACCAGCCAGGAGAAGAAGGCCCGGATGCTGCGCAGGTAGGTGTTGATGGTGTGACCGGACAGGCCCCGATCCTGGGGTGGGGTCCAGGGATGGTGGGCAAAGCAGGGTTGCTGCCGCAGGTAGAGGATGAAGGCCCGGATCTCCTGGGTGGTAATGCGGTGCACCTCGGTGGAGGCCCCGAAATCCACCAGGAAGTTCTCCAGGTAGGTGACGCTGGAGAGGACAATATCGATGGTTTTGGGGCTTTTCCCCTCGGCGGCGGCACAGAGATAATAGTCCTTTTTGAGGCGCTCCAAATTGGGGGGAGATTCGTCGAAGCAAGCGCCCCCTATATTTACAAATGGCCGAAAATTGTGTAAAATAGCTTCGTTTCTGGGGGCGGTTAGCTCAGTTGGGAGAGCGCTTGCTTCACACAAAAACGCTCACCTGGCCAGAGATTGAAAAGCCCCATTTTAGCTACGAATTCCCCGATCTTGGCCCGTTTATCTTTCGCCGGAGGGCGCAAAAGAGCGCTTTCCCAGGTTGGTTTTTTCCTCAAAAAAAGTAATTTGAGGAGGAGATCATGACCCCTGCACCATCCCAGACCCTGGAGTCACTTCTGGCAGGTTACCGACTGTGTGCCCGCAGCGAGGGCAAGAGCCCGGCTTCCATCACCATCGTCACCCGAAGCGTACAGTACCTGGAACACTACCTCGTTAAGACCGGTGCCGATACCCGGGTGGGTGCCATCACCACCCAGCACCTGCGAGCCTTCATCCTGTCCCTGCGCGAACGCCGTGCCTGGGCCGAGCATCCCTTCACCCGCTCCCAGGACCGTGGGCTCACCATTGACACCATCCACACCTACCTGCGCAGCGTACGAATCTTTTTCTCCTGGCTGGTGTCCGAGGAGATCATCGCCGAGAATCCGTTCCACCGGGTCAAGCTGCCACGTCTGCCCTATAAGATCATACCGGCCTTCACCGACACCCAGCTCAAGACCCTTTTTTCCAGCATCGACACCACCCGGCCATCCGGTTTCCGGGATCATACCATGATCCTGATGATGCTGGACACCGGCTTACGAATCTCGGAGGTGGTGGGTCTGAAGCTCAGCAATGTGTACATCGAGGACCGCCTGGTCCGGGTGACCGGCAAGGGGAACAAGCAGCGGGTTGTACCTCTAGGCCAGTACCTCGCCCGACAGCTGTGGCGGTATATGGTCCAGTCACGACCCGAGCCGGCACTCCCCACCCTGGATCAGGTGTTTCTCAGCCGGAACGGCACGCGCATGACCAAGGATACCGTCCGGGGACGCATGCTCTATTACGGACGCAAAGCCGGTATCACCGGCGTGCGCATCTCGCCCCATACGCTGCGACACACCGCTGCCATCAGCTACCTTCGCAACGGGGGCGACGTGTTCAGCCTGCAGCGGCTGCTGGGACACAGCACCCTGGAGATGACCCGCCGGTACTGCCAGGTGGCCGATACCGATGTGCAGAAGGTCCATCGCACCGCCAGCCCGGTGGACAACCTGAGGCTGGGGATCGGCGACGGTAGTCACTAATCCGATCAATCAGAAGCAACCGGGGAAGACCCTCCAGGGCACGCCGGGCAGGTTCCCTTGAATTCGCCGCGCTCGATGATGGTAGTAAGCTGAGAACGCATCTGGGCCGTCCGCTGCCCCAGGTCGTCATGCATCTGCCGGATCCGGGTCCACACCGGCTGCCCGGCGGTGTCGGCGATCAACTTTGTCAGGGCCTGGGAGATCTGGTCCAGGGCATCCGGCGGACCCAGCACCAGCCCCCATCCGGGCAGGCCTGACGGCACCAGGCACCATTTCTCCTCCCGGGCGATCCGGTCCAGCTGTGGAGTAGCGTTCGCGTCCGGATGGTGCCAGGCGAACTGGCCCACATAGGCTGGGGTGGCTGAGAACAACCCCTCCGGGATCCCGCTGCCGACGTAATCCAAACCGGTACGTTCCCGGCAGTTTCCTACTGTTTGGTGAACCTGCTCCAGGCAGAGCTGCAGCCACTGGCCCATCGTCTCCCGCCACTCCACGAATGCATCGATCATTTCGGGGGATTCCGCAGACAGGTGATCATGGAGGTTACCAAATGTATCGTCCGCCTCCAAGGGTAACCGGACTTCTACCAGGATATCATCTATATCCGTCGTCTGCCGCCACTCCACAGAGGTGCCGAAACAGGACCCCCACTGCGGTCCGGGCCATTGGATTGCCCCAGATAATTGAGAGGAAATGACCATACCGCAGGTCTCCGGGGAGAGGATCTGCGACGGTTCCGGCACCTGCAACTGATTGCGCATGGTTTCCGCCTTAAGACGCAGCCGACCGAAGTGGCGTCGGAGCGATTTAACATCCAGCGGTCCCGTCGTTGGATCAATCGACCGATCTCGTTTATAGTGTTTCAGGATGTCGTCACCAGTGACTTGACCGGCTTTGACGAGAACGGCATCGACCAAACCCGACCCAGGTAAATCCCGCCCCACCAGCCGCCGGATGCGGTCGTCGTCACCCACTACCATCTCCACTTCCCGCTGAGGGCTCGTCTTGATCCACCTTTCCGCATCCAGAGCCACTTGGGTTGCCCGGCACACTGCTTTGGCAGCATCGGTGAGACTCACATCGAGTACACGCAAGACCAACACCTTCAGATATACATCCAATTCGCTCGTTTCAACCATTATGTCAAGTCCTTCAGAAAGAAATGGAAAGATCTGGAAAGGATATCGATTGCTTTTTATTGTACCTTAAAGTCGGTAATTGGGGTATTTATTCACCCAATCCAAATTATGACCTAGTAAGGATGTATGCCATGAGTTCAGAGAATAAATCAGATCATCCACCCGAGGGACCTGACCGGCACCTTTTCAGCGACATTCAGGGCTATCTTAACCAACGAACCGGTCCCGACCAGGTATACCAGCTGGATCATCTAGCCGAAGGATATTCCTTCGCCGCAATTTCGGAAGGTAAAAGTCCCAACACGATCGCCATTGACATGGCGTCGGTTCGTTACCTGATTGAGTTTCTGGTCAGTGAGGGCCTCTCCCGGGACGTACGGCACATCGACCCGGGAGTATTGCGGCATTTTATCATCTATCTCCTGGCGAAGCCCGCCTTTTCCAATCATCCATTCACTCCACCGCAAGGCCGGTGTATCTCCGTAGGATCGGTTGATACGTATATGCGCAGTTTGCAGAGCGTTTTTGCCTTTTTCTTCCGGGAAGGCTTCATCGAACAAAATCCCTTCCTTAAGATAAAGATCCCCAAGGGGCCCCAGAAGGTCATCCCTACTCTCACCGAGCAGCAGCAAATTGCCCTGCTTTCCACCATCGATATTTCCACACCGATCGGCTATCGAGACTATGCCCTGGTTGCCCTGCTGCTGGATGACGGCATGCGCAATTCTGAAGCCACGGGGATCAAACTGGAAGACGTGGATCTGGAACGCCGCCAGATCAAGGTCCTGGGAAAGGGCAACAAGGAAAGGCACGTGCCTATCGGGGCTACGCTGGTGAAGATCCTGTGGAAATATATGAATGTCTATCGGCCCGAACCAGCTTTACCACGGTTCAACAACCTGTTCCTGAATCGCAACGGCCGCCCCTTGACCAAGGATCGGGTGGGCATCATCGTCAAACGCCGGGGAAAACAAGCCGGCATCACCAATATCCGCTGCTCGCCCCATACGCTGAGACACACGTTCGCGGTCACTTTTCTGCGCAACGGTGGCGATGTATTTACCTTGCAACGGATTATGGGACATTCCACACTGGAGATACTCAAGATTTATGTCAACCTGGCACAGGAGGATGTCAGTCGCGTGCACCAAAGATGCTCGCCACGTGATAATCTCGATATCAAACGGTACCAGTCGCGACCCCTCAAGAAAAATACTCCCCGAAAATGAACCTTCCTGTAAGGTGCTTTTATAGGAACATACGCTCTCAATTCGATCGAAAAAAGGAGGAAAACGATGAAAAATCCATTCCGAAAGCTCAGGCGCCAGCGACGCCGTTATCCGATCCAATACGATGAAGATGGTAGATCGAACCGGCAGGTCTGTTTCGAGTAATTTGATCGTGGGAAGCGACCGGCGCAAATCAGCCGTGAATACGAATTCAACCTCAATTCTGTTTATACATACCATCGAGACTGGAAAAAACTACGCCCCGGGTTTCGTAAAAACTATGAGCTAGTTAAAGAGTTCAAGAAAAAAGTACCGGATTTTCACACCATAGCTATCAAGGCAACCGCCTCCTATTTTGATTTATCCGAAATGGAGATCCTCCATCGACTTCAAAAGCCATGGGGATTAAAGCGGCTCATGGATGGTAGCTGGGAAAACAGCCGCTGGGACCCGGCACGCGCGGCGGCAAGCACCAAGCTGGCAAAATTGATGGGACATCTATTAATATTCAATGGACTGGATTACCCACCGGAAAAAATTATAATGAAGCTCAAAGACGTCGGTGTTGTATTTCTAGATGCGCCGCCACCCGATGATACGGTGTCACAAGATATCCTTGACCAGCTAGATAGCGTATACGATCAAGAGGAACTGGAAGAATACGGATACTAATTCGGTCATTAGGCAAGCAATAAACTCGGCCCCTCAATATGGTATTCGGGAGATGGCGGTTCGATGTTCAAATCGTCTTTAATTGCTAGTACTCCATGCTAAATCAGTGCTATTGCCCAGCTGTTCATCAATACGCAGCCCGCTATATTTCCCTATTTTCAAACTATAAGTGGATTATTGAGGATCTAACGATCTCCAGTTTTTGTATAAACGATTCGAATGGGGAATAGTATGTTTGTTATCAAGGACAATCTTAGGAGAACAGCAGCGGTTTCGTAATTGTGTGCTAATAGTCCGCTAGCTTCCGTCAGACCTTATTCTGTTCTCCATCAGCAGATTCTTTGTATCATATTCTATCGTGGTTTTCGTGTGGTATCGCTCAGTACGTCACCAATTTGGTCACCAATTATTGATCGGTAGCCAGCTATGTGAGTGTTGAGCAAGGAATCCTTTTTTACTAATAGATAAGATGTTTTCAAAAATTATTGAAGATACACCGTAGACCCCCTGTAGCCCTCTGTATCCCCACCAAACCAGCGACCAAAGAGTAACCCAAGAAGCCATTTGAATGAAGGGGATTTGTATTCTATCAAGCTCAGCTTGCCCTCACCTATTTATATGCAATACCTCCCAACACCCTACATAACCGCTACTTTTGATTTCTTAGAAATATCTTGATATTTTCTATTGCAAATAGCATGAGCCAATGATAAACTGAGCTACTCCTAATGGTTGATAATACAATGAAAAAGGAAAATCCGTCGAAAGACATGGACGCGGAGCATTAGGTATGAAATCCAAAGCAATTACCAAAGCCCAGCTTCTTGAACAAGTGGCTGATTTGCAGCAGCAGGTTAAAGAGCTGAAATCGGCCAATGTTGCGCAAAAGCAGACGGGGGAGGTCCTAAGAAATAGAGAGGAACAGTTTCGGCTTCTATATAAAAATACTCCGATCCCCTACCAGTCTCTGGATAGCACAGGAAACATCATCGAGATTAATCAAGCTTGGCTTAATACGTTGGGATACACACGTGATGAAGTGATCGGTCACTGGTTCGGCGATTTCCTGCAGGAAGATTTCAGAGAATTGTTTAGGGAACGTTTTCTACGCTTTAAGAAAATGGGGGTCATATTGGGAGTTGAATTAGAGATAGTTTGCAAAGATGGAGCCATTAAAACCGTCTCTTATGATGGCCAAGTCGCTACTGATGAGGATGGGCAGTTCAACCAAACCCACTGTGTCTTTATAGACATCACCGAGCGCAAGCAGGCAGAGAAGATGTTGAGAGTGAGTGAAGAAAGATGGCTCTCTTTAACCAACAATACCAATGATGTAATCCAAATTCTTGATACTGAGGGCAATATCTTGTATATAAACAAGGTATACCCCCCACACGAGTTGGGGGATGTTGTGGGCAAAAGCATATTTGAATTTATAGATGAAGCCTATCATCAAAGTGCCCGCGAATCAATTGGTAGACTCTTGGAAGAGAAAACGCCTCAGGATTATGAAACAAAAATTCTTCTTTCAGAACATGATAGTTTCTACTTTAGTATTACGTATGTGCCGATTCTGGTTGATGGTGAAGTACACCGGATAATCAGCCTTGGTACGGATATAACAGAAAAGAAAAAAGCGGAGAAATCGCTAAAGGAGAGCGAAGAAAGGTTCCGGACGATCTTCGAGGTTGCCAATGACGTAATGATACATTTGGATGAAGATGGAACCGTACTTAACGTCAATGATAAACTGGAAGATATTTTGGGTTATACTCGAGAAGAGGTTGTTGGAAAGAGTTTTTCCGAAGTTCCATTCATTGATCTAGACCAAATGACCAAGATGGTAGAGCTTTTCGCCGATTCTGTCAGGATGAAAGGACCACGGTTACTAGAGTTAGAATTACTGCATAAGGATGGGCGCCCGATCTTCGTTGAATCCAGTTCAACCACAGTTATTGATAGGGCTGGAATAAAAGGGGCTCTTACAATTTTGAGAGACGTTTCAGAACGTAAAAAAGTGGAAGAAACAAGAGCTAAAATGAAGGCTCTGGAAGAACTCGATCAGCTAAGAACTGCACTCTTAGCCAGTGTTTCTCATGAGATCCGCACTCCATTAACATCAATTAAAGGTCTTGCCAGTACTTTGATTCAACCCGATGTGGAGTGGGATGATGAGACCCAATCAGATTTCCTCAAGGGCATCGTGCAGGAATCGGACAAGCTCAACCATATAGTCAGCGACCTTTTACAAATGTCCCTAATAGAAGCCGGGATAATGAGGGTAGAAAAAACAGATACTCGAATCTCTGCAATCATAAAGCAGATAGATGGCGAACTGAGAGATATTACACAGATGCACAGCTTAGAGATCAACATCTCACCCAATATACCAAGGATACATGCAGATGAAATACGGATCGGTGAAATCATCACCAATTTGGTATCTAATGCTGCTTCCTACTCCGATGAGGGATCTAAAATCTTTCTTGAGGCGACGCAAACTGATGGCCATATAGTTGTGATTGTCTCCGATACGGGTATTGGTATATCACCAGAGTATCAGGATAAGGTTTTTGACCGGTTCTACCGACTGGAAGACGGTGTGTCTCGCAGGAGGGGAGGATCCGGTCTTGGATTGGCTATCTGCAAAGGTATTGTAGAAGAGCATAGCGGTCAAATCTCAGTAGAGAGTAAGCTTGGAGAAGGTTCCAAATTCAGCTTTAGTTTGCCGATTGCAAAACAATCTGAAAGTGATAATGATAACCCTATTTAAAAGAACTCCTAGAGTTACAATTGCATTTGGCACAGAATATACTCCTGAGAGGAGATTGGAAAGTGATGGAGAAACCATGTGTCCTTATAGTGGATGACGATCCAAGGATACTGAAGTTTGTTACTGCCAACCTGGAAATCCGTGGTTACGACGTCATAGCGGCTGAAGACGGTAAAACCGCCCTTGAAGTTATGGATCGAACAGCGCCCAATCTGGTGATCCTAGACCTTTTGATGCCGGGCATTACTGGCTCTGATGTGTGTTGTCATATCCGAAAGTCGTCTGACGTTCCCATAATCATGCTCACTGCCTTTGGCGAATCGAACACAAGGATGGAACTCCTCAGCCTCGGAGCTAATGATTACATCACCAAACCCTTTGACATCAAGGACCTTTTGGACAGCATTCAATCAACGCTGGATAATCGAAAATAAAATCAGAAATCCTCATTCGATCATGTAGGAAAAAACCAACAACTTCAACAACGGCTTGAACTCCGATCCCAAAGGAATCATCCCCACCCCTGGCACGAATCCCTGTCCGTGCAGAATGTGAT
>JABMQN010000253.1 GCA_013203045.1 Chloroflexota bacterium | reverse complement strand
TGCTACAAGGTTGTTTACACTGAAGAAGCATCTGGTAATGCTATTACAGAGTACTGGAACGCTGATGAGAGCTGGCCGCTTCCGGTCAAGGTAGTGGACGAATTTACCTTCCCAGCTGCAGAAACTAGGGAACTCAGTTCCGTTACTATGGGTTAACCGATCATCTTATCAATTAAAACCATATACAAATAATGAGCCAAGCCGAGTGAGATATCTCACTCGGCTTGGCCGCATGCTTATTATCACATATAAGATTTCTACATTATGAAGGTCACTAACATCAGTGATGAACGAGTAGGTTCGCTGTTTGAATGCAGGATGTTAGACCTTAACATCAACACACAAGTCGCATTGAGGGGATATGAAAAAAGAGTCCTTTCGGAGCGCTTTCTCCAATTATCTGGAAAATGAATTTGAACGAGATTCATCTCACTTGATGGGACGTGTATTAGTAAGAACAGGGTAACGGCCACGTACTACGCTATGTTTGCTGCTGTTTGGGGAGTATGATCAACGTGAATAAAAGCTATCGTGTTAGGTCATCTGTTGATCCAAGGTGATAGAGTATGGCTACGTTCTGTTACACACTTCGTTAATATATAGGGTACTAGCTCTAGTGGTTACATTGCCATTCAACGTGGGAAGCTGATTTGTAAAGCTAATTCAACCATCAGAACCAATCAAAAAGTTAATACGAGGAGATGGACGATGCGGTTTCTCAATAATGCCAAAATCGATGGTAACCAACTTCAGGAATGCCTGGACTACCTTGAAAAATCCTGCCGGATTGCAGCTTTCCAAGCGAAACAAGCCGGTTCTTATAATGAAGCACTGGTTAAATATGGCAATTCCATGCTAGATGACCCAAAGGTTACCACTGAGTTACAAAAGGCAACCAATTGTCTGGCACAAGCTGCGAAGGAAGCTCTCGAGCGCCACGAAGATATAGATCAAATTCCAGTGCCAGCATCTTCGATGCACCACGCTTGGTGGGCTACGTATAGAGCATACTCAGCATGGACTTCAGCCAAAAACAAGGCCATCACGGCTGGTGAATATGGTAAAGGTACAGAAACAGCATCTATCGAGAATCTCATGAAAGAATACCAACAGGTATGGATCAAAGCGGAGAAAGAGGAGAAACGATTTCTTAAACATCTCAGACTCAATACTGATAATGTGTCGAGAATAATTGCAGATGCTGAGAATGCTGTGTCCGCAGAGAAATGGGAACCGATATCCAAATCCCTAGAATCATTACCTGATGAGACGTCGCTATCATTCTCGGAGATGGATCATGCAGCAATACAGGCAAATAATGAGTCATCTGTGTTTGTGTCAACGGAGCTGACAGCCAGTGTCAAGAAAAGATACAAAACTGAAGATGTCAAATGGCTCACCGAATTTGTGCACCTATACGATCAGGCAAATCTCAATGATATCACCAGGCTCGATTTAGATAACATGCCGGTTGATTATATCGCCACCCTGGAGGGAGCGACGATATTGCCCCCAATACTGAAGACAATAGAGAATTTGCCTCGACCCAAAGATAAAAGACTGCGTTCGCTGAAAAAGTCTTTTCAGGATACTCTGCATGCTGTCATTATTGCCAGTGAAGACATGCTAGAGCTGGCAGAATGTCAATCGAATCGGATTCCATCTGCTACTATTGCATTCGATCTGAGATATGCTGCAAATATGACCGAACAGTTGATCCGGAAGCTGGGAAAAGTGCTCAGGGAATAGGATTGTCCAAATCGGTTCTTACCAAACACGGCACCAAAGTCGCAAATCAGACTAATGCTGAACATAAGTCAACGTTTTACCTCTTGCAGATTGACTCGACTTTATTAGTATTTCCATACAGACTGGGAAACTGGCCTTTTATAGCATCCAAATTCAGCCAACCTTTTTTCCGGTGCTCTCTCCAAAAGGACTTCTTTTTCGAAAACGAGCAAGCATTTCACCGACTGAAATTGTCCGTCCGGTTGATTCGCATCTCTGGACTATCTCTCTATCCAGAGCACGACTGACCGTCTCGCAGGGATTGTCACGTTGATGATGGATTGACCATCTGCATCGAGTGTTGTGTGGAGCGCCGCGCTCTCTCCAGTCTCAGGGTTGAGCATTTGCACACCCGTGGCTGCAAGGTTGATCGCGAGTGTCTGCGCTCGGTCCTCTCCGAATTCGTTGAATAACAATACGATGTCACTGTCAGCAAGTTCCCGATGATCCAGGGCAAACTTGAAATCTTCACTGTCCATGGGGGTGAGCAGAGGTTGTACTCCCAGCGAAATTAAGGAGGCTCCCACGTCAGCCTCTTCCGTAACGAAAACAACTTCAGTACGCAATCGGTCTGAGCTTTGCTGCGTCTCCATGTCCCTCTTCTCATAGTCCACTAGCCCGCGAGCTCGAGTGGGCAGCTCCCCGACCACCACGATCGGTATACCAGCAGCCGAAACCCTTTTGATCGATTCCATCAACTCGGGTGATGCGACATCGAATTCCGTAAGCAGCAGAGCTTTGTACTGCCCTTGACCAACCTGAAAACCACCATCAATCACCGTGGCATCGGTGAGGCCTTTCTGGCTCACTCGATCATATACCAGTCCGGCACGCTTGAGCGATTTGCTTACTTCGGATTCCCCTTCTTCAGGTTTGATACCGCCAAAGTTGGCAAAAACCTCGTCAGGAACACGCCAGTCAGGCAATAACCACGCTACATCAGCACGGTGAGTGCCTGTCGACATGGCATAGCACAGCCGTGCAAGATAGTCATTAAACGCTGGGAAATCCTCCCACACAGGATGGCTCTCATCAATCCAACTTGTCATGGGCATATTGCCAAGGCACAGCTTCTCCGGATCTGCTATGCATTGATACCATGGCTCACCATCCTGCTGAATGTAGTGATAAGGCCAACCATGATAGACAATCCGGTTAACACCCGCACTCAGGAGACGCCCCCCCAAACGATAGAAATCCTCAAGCGTGAGGGCATGTCCATTGGCAGCCATTACAATGAAAGACTCAGATCCGACCAGAGGTTTGCCACTGGTGTGAGCCGCAGAGGATGCGAGCTTGAGAAAATCGAATCTTCCCCCTGAATACAGTCCCTCAGTTTCTGGAATGTCCACCATCTCGTACACATCAATGAAGTCTGCTAATCCACCCTGGGACTGTAGGCGTAGTAATAGGTCGTTGCTATGGGCCCAGTCTCGTACAGGTACGACAAAGCCATCCATAAATAATTGAGCACGTACATCTTCGTAATCCTCTCGAACACGTGACCCGATTTCATTCGCTGTATACACAGGATCGAGAGTACGTCCGTACATATCAACGGTAATCGTGTTGTATTTGGATTCTCCCCGCTGCAGGAAAGTTAGCGGCAGATATGGAACCAGATCATATCCTTTGGACGTTTGAAATGCTTCAAGAAACGAGGGTGTCCATGGCAGTTCAGCAACCATTTCAAAGCCGTCCACAAAGATGGCGTCTGGAGATTGATCACCCAGTGCGTCGAGCAGAGGATCCCCGAACGCGTTTATCAATTCTCTGGCTCCGGCAGGATCCAAGTGGTCAACGACTTGAGGCACCTCGCAGGCATCCGGGTAGGCGGATCCAGCAGGGCAGTGATTAGTGCGATTCTGATGGAATGCAAAGATGAGCCACTTCCCTTCAGGAACTTGCCAACGGAGAATCTCTCCCTCCAGTTTGTCTGTAATATCGACAAAAGATTCCAGCACCTGGATAGCAGTACTATCATCGATAACTCTTGCTGCGGTCACTGCTACAACCTCGGTGTCCGTATCAAATGGACCAAGAACGGTATCCATATTGATGTCAATGACAAATTGCACGGAATAGGGGATCTCTGGTGGTGGAACTGTCCCGTCATATAAGACGGGTCCTTCAATTTGAAGTGAACTCATTAGCAGCTGTCTTTCGGGAGCTGCTGATGCATTGGGGACGCCACCTGGCCAACCACTGCCCAACGTAACATCAAACCCCATGCCAAGATTGCGAGCTGATTTAGCTGCCACTAATACCTTCTGGAAGAACTCTGGTGTACCCACAGTTCGGATTTCAGGATTGTTTTCAACTTCGTCGAGAGCAAGGCCAAACACAACTTCCGCCAATTCGACACCCCCAAAGCCAGCGTCTCTCATAACTGATAACTCTCGCTCTATCTCGTCACTCTCGACTGCTCCGCCGGGCCACCACCAGCGCGCATATGGGTGATACTCCAAAGAGGGATTTCTCCAGAGGCCCTCATCGAACGTCTTCACCGAGGCCATGGGGGATGGCGATGAGGTTGGGGTGGGAGACAGTGCAGGTGGAGGTGTCGTGGTTGGTGCTGGAGTGATTGCGTGAGTAGGTGCGGGCTCTTTAGTCTCATCATCACTACCACATGCAACCAATAACGATATTGCAAGAAATAGAATTAGCACAACAGCCGTTCCCATTTTGCTCAGGAGTCTCATTACTTCACCCCCTACTATGTAATCCTAAACCCTGCATTGGTCAACACGCGCCTTTTAGCGAAGTTTCTTAATCATACACAGCGGCTAATTTGAAGTCAATATGACACATAACAGCCGTACCACCGGCAAGGCTTATAATCCGGGCGCAGTCATTTATTCCACCATTTCTTTCAAAGGGGGAAGCGATAAGAAACTACGGATTCTGTTGATAGCCCTGCTCTTTCGCCTGCCCCCAGAGAAAGGAGACTATACAGGTGAAATGTTGGTATTGGGGCAATTCTGAGCCACGTCTGGACGATCAAAAACCATGTGGTTCTATGATCCCACCGCTCTTAAAGGGGAAATCCCACTACAACAAACACGAGTACAAAAACAAGGAGAAAAGATGTGAGCTTTCCGCCTATTTTACGGGTCAAGACGAATAGGGTACCAGTCAGCGTCAATCCTGACAAGATCCTCATCAACCGCACTTAGCCCGTATATTCCGACTTTGTCCCCAGCCGCGCGTTTCGTTGGGGTGAAACTCCACTCTGCGCCACTGTCATATGTTATCGAGAATGATTGTGCTGCCTCATATAGCGCCTGACCGCTGAAATTCTGAGCCCCTACTTCCTTAATCGTTCTTTCAATGAGAGTCAGTATGGTGTACGAAGTCTGTACTGTTCCGAGGTATGAAACCCCTCCAAAGACAGCTACGTCCACGTTATCGGGATGTTTTTGGTACAGAAAGTCCCAGGCAAGATCAACCAGCTGGTAGCCCCGCTCATTCCACCATCGATCCTGTAGCGCAAATAGCATTCCATCAAGGTCCTCCCAACCGACTGCACTGTAGATCAGACCCAAGAAAGCAGCCTGGGCAGCGGTACCGAGATACTTAGCCTGGCCACCGGCCTCTCGATACTCTTTCATGAAAGCAAACGTCTGCACCCCCGTTGAGGGTGCCACAACATAATCACAATCCAATAAGGCATTGATTTCAGGAGCAAATGTCATCACGGTCCACTCGACCATGAATCCATCTACCCACTCAAACTGATCTGGGTGAGCCTTGCAGTAGGCTTCGAGTCCGTCTTGCAAAGCCAATGCATAAGCGTCCATCCCGCCGACGGCACCCACCTTGGCAGGGCCTTTTTGCTCATAATCCCAATCATTTTGGGCAACCCAATCCAGAAGAGTATAGACAAAAACCTCTGGTCTGCTTCCCATTAAGAACACCCACCCGGGGGGATCCAAGGCTTCACTGGTAGCAGACGGTGAGAACAATACCATCTCGTCTTCCTGAAGGAATCGCATTACAGATAGGGGAACGCTGGGAACCGGGCTTATCATCAGGTCCGCTCCGCGCTCTTTGAGCCACTCGTATCCGGGGATATCATGGGCAGGATCATATTGTCCATCGTAGAATATGACGTCCAACTCTACACCTGGGATAAGGCTGTTGTCATTGAAGTATTCAACTACGTCCGTCAATGCCATATCGACGATGCTCAGAGCACTTGATGCCATTGCTGTCTTGTCCGTTATGGATCCGATGGTTATGGTCAAGTCCTCGAGCGGTTCGGTCGGCGTTGTCGACTCTATTGACTGCACAGTGATGGTTGGTTGGACGGTATCGGTTGGTTGAGTAGGTAATGCTGTCTCGCCGTCATCACCACAATTGGTCATCAATGCCAGCAATGCTGCCAGAACAATCGCCAAAACAACGTTTAGTCCTTTCCGGGTGCTCATAGTAATACCTCCCGGTTGTCAATCCTATCCTCAATTAAAGGGTTTTTACCCTCTGGGGAACCCCAGCAGGCGGATAAATCGATGATCTTTAGTGGCTGGCCATCCTCCTCTATTTTTCCTGCTCTATTGATTCAGGGGCTTTTTCAGAGGGGTTTACTGCTGACTGCAATGGCAGGGTCTCAAGCATGTCAGCAACATCCACCAGTCCCAGTTTTTCCAGTTCCTCCCTCAGGGGCAAGCATGTCACCGGATCAATACCCATTAGCTCATAATACCGGTTCATCACTTGTAAGACCCGTTCGAAATCAGCTATGGCGCCCTTAAAGTATCCGTCTGGCCTGGGACGGAGGAGTTTCATGGGTATTTCATCCTGTTCACCAAATGCACGGTAGCATAACTGCACATAGGTCAGCTCCAGCAATCGTCTCCTCTTATGCGCATTGATGAGCGACTCGGTGGTACATTCAGTACCGGTCGCGGCGGTAATCGCCCTAGCTACATCCTCAGGGCCCCACCAACAACCAACCTGTGGCAGTCTATCAGATAGCCAATCACAATGACCGCTGATATCACATACGGAAATTGCGGTCTCATTTACAATGGCAAAGTCCGCATATTTCTCATAGTTATCCTCCCTCCAGGAATTTTTATCACCTGTGGTTTTCTCCGTAAATTCCGAGAGCCAGTCGTAGACGATTTTTTCAGCCTCCTCGGTAGACGCTCCCAATTCGGGGGCAATCCAAGGATAGTGGGCATGTATGTCCACCGGTGGATGTATCCAGACTTCCGACGCTCCTGGTAAAGCATTGGTTCCACCGGTTGCCCCGACAGGCCCATACCCCGGATGAACATTTAGATTTCTATATTGAACCGCATAGGAAATGGAATCTCTTCCAAGCCTTTGGGCCGCGGAAACAATCCCGTCAGCCAGCAGCTCCCCAAAACCTTCTCTCTTGGCTATTTTTTCGATGACGATTTTACATGCTTCTTCGCTACCCCATTCCATAGGCACACCATCGGTGTCGGCGGCAGTGATGATTCCCTGTTCATGTAAATCCATCAACCATGCGGTTATCCCAGAAGCGGACAGGGTTTCTATTCCATAACGTTGGCACAGCTGATTGAGCCTCCACCATACTCTGAGGTCTTTGTTTTTCACCACAAAACGAAATCCGGTGTAAAACATGCACGTAGCGCCACCACCACCAATGCCATCCACATAGTAATTTTCATGACATTGCGCCGGGCAGAAGGCGCATCCTATACGGCCGACCAGGTATTCGTTCATGAAGTCGCTGATTTCCTCCTCCTTCTTTCGAGGGGGAACCACAAACGAATCAAAATTGCCCCATACCATAGTGTCCTTATCCAGGTAATGATCGTAATGAATGGCTACGCCTTCCCTATTCATCGTTTTCAGTACGTAGCGACCTCTTCCGGTGGTGTAGTATTCATAATACTGTTTCCAGAGCGCCATGAACGCTTCGGGATCGGCTATTTTTAGGCCTTTCGTGCCCCGTACGGCAACTGCCTTGAGATTCTTCGATCCCATAACCGCACCATGGCCAACCCTGGAAGCCGTGTTCTCGATGTCATGCAGGACCATGGAATATGCCACCAGGTTCTCCCCCGCAGGGCCAATACAAGCAATCTGGACATCCGGGTCTTTCAGTTCGTGCTTTATCGCTGTCTGTGTCTGGTAGACATCCGATCCCCAAAGGTGCTTGGCATCCTTGATCTCCACTATGTCGTTGTTGATGAACAAATATACCGGTTCCTCGGCTTTCCCAGTGATGACGATGTGATCATAACCGGCAAATTTCATTTCGGACGGAAACTGCCCTCCCAATCCCGCATTGCCAATAGTCTGATTTGGGTATATTGGGGACTTCGCTACTAGAACACACCTATTCCCCAGAAGCGTCCCAGTTAAAGGCCCCGCGCTGAAAATGACCATATTCTTTGGATCATGCGCCGTGACCTCAGGAGGAACTCCGTCCCACAATATCTTTGTACCAATGCTAAGACCCCCAACATAGTCGTGTAGATAGCTTGAGGTTGAATCCTTTTCAATCGTGCGATTCGTCAAATCTACTCGCAGTATAATTCCCGCATTGGACATATCACATCTCCTTTGTCGCCATCTCGAGATACTTTACCGATTTAGCCCTAGCACGAGTTATGCCCACTCTCTCAGCGGGAAGGTACTGCAATGCTTCAGTAAAACAATATTTCACGCACTGCGGTTCTTCTAGACTCGCACACAGATCACATTTTATTGCTGTACCTATCTCTGGATTGACTGTTATGGCCCCCACTGGGCACGCGATCTCGCACATTTTGCACCCGATGCACCGCTCTCCCACTACAATCTTTACACTGGCATCATTTTCAATAATAGCTCGCGTCGGACATACGGCCTTGCAAGGGGCATCCTCACACTGGAGGCAAGCCACCCAGATACTGCGATGCACTTGGTGTTCTGTTGTCCTGACCACTCGCCCCCTTGACTTGACTGGATTGAATTCTCCCTCCTTGACAAAGCTGCAGATGGCTTCGCAGATTCTACACCCAGTGCACTTTTCTGGATTCCATATAATTCGGTTCATTCTCTTACCTCCTCTCATCATCGTAGGTGCGTCCCCTCCCCACCAACCCTGATTATGGTCTCAAGTTTTTGGAGATATCGGTCGTCTTCTGTGATTGTTGGCCTATTCTATCGGGACTTTCTTCTTCAGTCTTTTATGAGGTCCTTTAACTTACCCTATCGCACAAATGCGATAAAACCAAAAGAAAAAATGTATTAGCGAAGGTTAAAACTAAAACGAAAAAGGCCATTCAGCAATAACTGAACAGCCCTTCATTGTTGAGATTCTATTGCGTATGTCAGCCGATTTATAGTAACGGATTGAAGCATCATTCCTCTCAATCGGTCAGTACAGCCAAGTTAGTTCTACGATTCTATATATAATTCATCTATATGTCAAGCGGTGTAGATCGTCAGCGGAATTCGGGCACTTTAGGTATACCATGTGAATGGACATCTACTGAAGGCTTGATCCTAACATCTATTCGACATCAACTCAATGCTGTCGGAACTCAAGGGGGCAGTCGCCCCAAAGCCTCGATCCGCTTCTAAAGTTCTATCGGTTTCAACTTAGCATTACCATGTTGATGGTCTACAATCTTGTCAGTAGTTAACTGATCAGGGAAAATGTCAGTCATTGAAGGATTGACATTCGCGATCACGATGCGGTATTCTTTGCAAAAGCTGCAAAGGAGGTGTCATGACAGCATACTGCATGAAGTGTCGTGCCAAGAAAGAGATGAAGAATCCCAAGAAAGTGACCATGAAGAACGGTAAGCCGGCGACCCAGGGTGTCTGCCCGAAGTGCGGCACAAAGATGTTCAGAATTGGCAAAGCATAGAATTTAAATCAAAAGAACTGATATGCGAAAAGCCGGGCTCTTATATTAGAGCCCGGCTTTTCATTTCATTGACAAAAGCATGATAAACATACAACCACGTTCGAGATGGTGCTCCAGAAGGACTCCATTATAGCAACGTCCTGACCGAGTGTTTCAGTACAGACTCGAACATTTCAAATAGGCCGGTTTTCGTGGGTCAGGTCAGTTCACACGTATCGAACTCTTTGCCTCAGAGCCACACCCCAGATGAAGTCTATTATATTGTGGGCTTCATTCCGGCTTGTCGGATTCGTAACACTTCATCGGGTTGAAATGAACGACCATCTCCAAAGTGCAGCGATTGCAATTCGTACAGGTAATGGGATCTCTCTCACCTTCCTCCATCTGTTTGACCAGGTTTGGTTGACGGATGAACGGACGGGACATAGAAACAAAATCCGCCTGACGGCTCGTGAGCGTGTCCTCCATAGTGGCACGATGCCGCATGCCTCCGACGGCTATCACGGGCACGTTCACGTTACTTTTGATGGCTGCTGCTTGAGAAAGGAAATACGCCTCCTCAAAATGAGCGTTTTGACGCAGGGATTTCTCTGCCATCATCCGGACTAGAATGCGCTCAATTAGATTCCGGTTTCGCATCAACAGGTCCCTCGGTATGTCCCCTCTTGTCATTACAAAACCTTTCTCCCCTATACCTCCGCTGACTTCTATCGCATCTATTCCCAATTGATCGAGTTTCTGGCAAACGGCGATGGTTTCCTCAAGAGTTACTCCTCCGGCGACAAAATCCTGGGCATTGATCTTAACCAGGACGGGATATTCAGACCCGACAGTTGTGCGGATCCGCTGATACACTTCTATGAGGAATCGCATTCGATTTTCGAGAGAACCACCCCATTTGTCCTTGCGGCGGTTGGTATAGCTTGATAGGAATTGATTCACCAAGTATCCGTGTGCTGCGTGAATCTGCACACCATCAATACCAGCTTCCTTCACCCGGCGAGAGGCTTCTCCAAAAGCGGAAATGGTATCCTCTACCTCGTCCGGTATCATTTCCCGCGGTTTGACTCGGGTGAGTTTATCGGGAATAGCCGAGGGCCCTACGGGTGTGGTGCCCAGGATCTTCGGGTCACATTGTCGACCTCCGTGATTTAGCTGAGCCACTAACTTGCCACCACCATCATGGACAGTCTCAGCAACTTGCCGAAGATCGCCAACGATCTCATCCTTATCCACAACCGGCATGCGGGGCAAGCCACGCCCCAAATTATTCACATAGTAATTTCCGGTGACTATGAGGCCTACGCCTCCCC
Organism: Chloroflexota bacterium; assembly: GCA_013203045.1. Classification (GTDB taxonomy): domain Bacteria; phylum Chloroflexota; class Dehalococcoidia; order SZUA-161; family SpSt-899; genus JABMQN01. The sequence goes on along the minus strand of JABMQN010000253.1, from coordinate 2,916 downwards.
TGGCTAACTGCCTATATGCGCGAAGATACTGATCAGTAATGCGGCCATCATCCGACGCGAGTAACTCGGCAGTTGCAGAGCGAACAAACCGGTTCTTGAGGCTCATCGGTCCGATCATTCCGGGCTCAAACAGGACTGACATAGTTCCTCCTTTCATTTAAAGTTATTCCCTTTTAAGGGACAATGTACCCTCAAATATGCCGGGGCTTGAATAGTGGGAGATATCAGACATACGGAACATGTCCAAGCAAGTTTGTCTCATGTCAAATACTCTAGAGTTAGCCACCACGATTTCACAATGCGGTTTGTTTTTACAACACGTATTACTCGATGATTTTGTTCTCTCTCAAGAAGCGTATAATCTCGCCTGCAGCTAAATCTGGTGTTTTTTCGACGAGATCGGATTTATTCTCCTTAGCAAAAGCACCGAACATCATTGCATTCATCCGGTCCGCAGCAGAGAGACTGCTATCGATGGCAGGCCCTTTCTTGAGTCTGGGTTTCGGCTGTGTGACGCCGATAACTTCGGCCCGCACCTTGAGTTTCCCGGGATCCACAAAAAGCGCTTTCACATCGAAGCCCTCTACAGCTTTCCTTACACCTGCGAGATAAGTCGGGAGCGATGCATACCTTGGCAGGGCAAGTCCATCATCGACCGTGAAGACCGCCGGCAACGAGCATTCCACTACCTCTCTATCTCCACGTTCCAGACGACGATGAACAGTGGCCGTCCGCCTATCCGGGGATATCTGTACTTTGGTGATGGCTGAGACCTGAGGCAGACTTAGCAGCTCCGCAATTGCCGGACCAACGTAGCTATCGGTATCATCGATGGTTACTTTGCCACACAAAACGACGTCGTACCTCAGCGTCTTGATAGCTTCACCAAGAATACTCGCGACTCCACTGGAATCCAGACCGTCATAGCTCTGGTCCCACAAACGTATTGCCCTGTCTGCACCCATGGTCAGACAGGCTCTCAGAATCGCTTCGCATCCGGATGGCCCAAAAGTTATCGCGGTAACTTCAGCCTCACCGATTTCATCTTTTATTCTGAGAGCCCCCTCCACAGCAACCTTGTCACACGGATTTAGAATGTAATAGATATCCTCCACAGCATCTGCTTCAACGTTGAACTTGATAACAGTGGGGTCGGGAACCTGCTTGACAACTACAACGATCTTCATATCACACTATCCATACCGGAAACAGACTCCGAAACCACCCCGCGGGTACTCCCAGTTGAGAGCACCTCTGGAGCAGACAATCCGGCAGGCGCCGCATTCAAGGCAAGCTGACCAGTCGAAGGTCATTTCATTTCCCTCAATCTGGTAGGCATTCACTGGGCATACATAAAGACAGCCTCTTTCTTCGCAATCGACGCACAGATCCTTGTTAAGCTTGATATGCGCTGACTGATCGGAGTTGAAGCGTATCAGGAGAAGCTTATCTTCTATGTTCATAGCAGGTTCCGATAGGCCTTGTACAAGTCCCGGGCCACTTTGAGTGACGAGCTGTTCTGAGTCATGATCTTCCGTACGAGTGCCTTTTTCTCGGCCTTAGGTCTCTCATCGAGTGTAAAGAGCTCCTTTGCCGACTGACAGAGAAGATCCGGGTAGTCTGTTAAAAACTGCGGATTCTTCGTGACGAACTCGGGGATTTTCCCGTATTTTGTAACATCCTGCATTACGAAGCTCTTTTCCAGAAGCTGAGGATAGAGGTCGAGAGACCTCCGGGAGAAATCACCTTTTTCCTTTGCGGCTTTAATGGTTTGAGCAGCATACATTCCGGATGCCATGGCCAGATTGGTGCCTTCGAGGAAGATCGGAGAGGGATTAAGCAGGCTGGCAGCATCCCCAATCACGAGAATGCCATCGTCGCACATCTTACCTTTATAAGCCGCTTCGGGGATCAGGTGTGCTCCATATTCTCTTGCCCTTCCCCCTTCGATCAACGGTTTAACCATTGGATGCTTCTTGAAAGTCTCCAGCAAATCGGAAACCTGCATTTTGTTCTCGACAAGGGAGTGTAGATAGGTAGTCACACCTACAGAGAGGCTGTCTTTATTGGTATAGATGAAGCCACCACACAGAATCCCCGAAGGGTAACCCCCAAAAGTGACTGCGGCCCCTTCATTACCTTCGAGGCCGAATCTCTGAGAGATGACTTCTTTTGGCAACTCAATGATCTCTTTGATGCCGGTGGTGAAGCGATCTGAGCTGAAATCAGATCTCAATCCCGCTTTCTTGGCCACTAGCGAGTTGGCGCCGTCAGCAGCAATCACTACATCGGCATAGATATCCCCTTCACTTCGCTGAGTACGAACCCCTACAACTTTCCCATCCTTACGAATGACATCGATTACATCAGTTTCTGGCACTAATAGCGCCCCTGCTTCTGCTGCCTTCTGGGCATACCATCTGTCAAATCTCGCTCGCAAGGCAATGAAGCTGTTATTGTGCGGGGGGTCGGAGAAGTCCTTGGTGCTGAATTCGAAGGAGACGGACGAGGTCTCGCTAAGGAGATTGAATCTGCGCTTAGCTACGTATCTCTCAACAGGAGCTTCGTTCCAAAATTTGGGGACAAGCTTTCCCAATATCGCAGTGTACATGACCCCGCCGAAGAGGTTCTTAGAACCAGGATATTCCCCTCGCTCGAGCACGATGACCTTCAGCCCTTCTCTTGCCATACACAAGGCCGCCGTCGTACCAGCTGGACCAGATCCCACTACAATCGCGTCGAATCTTTCATCCATAAGTCGTCACCGATCATGGGAAGCATTAGCCTGTTGCCTCGTAACCAATTGCGTTATCATTGCCTTGGCTATGTCGTGGAGGTCCCCGACGACCCCCATGTCGGCCATCTTGAAGATGGGGGCATTCCTGTCATTGTTCACTGCGATGATCAGCTTTGAAT
>JABMQN010000020.1 GCA_013203045.1 Chloroflexota bacterium | reverse complement strand
TAATGGCAATGTTCACCCGGTGACTCCGCCATCACCACCAACACCACCAACACCACCAACACCTCCTACCCTACCGACTCCACCAACACCCAATACAGGAAAAGTGGATGATTGGGCTTACAAAACAAACAATGGCATATCTGCACCAACCGCAATCGCAACCCCATCAATTCCATCTTCTGTTCCAATACCAACGACAGTGCCATTATATTCATGGGATGCAACTGCTGATTCGTCGACTGCAATGAGCGGAGGAGCTTCCGTAGGAGCATCAAGATATTACGACGAGTCAGAGGGCCTTGGATTTTCAGTTGGCGGCGCCAAAGACATCAATAACTTCCGTGAGAATATCGAAAATGGTTATCTCCCATTACCGACAGATGTCACTTATGAAGGACTGTTTTATGATTATTACTTTGACACCGGAGATTCCGGGGAATGTGATAGTCTCTTTTGCCCGGCCTACAGCTATGCTGTAGCAGGTGATCCGTTTTGCGGCGTGAGAGAATACTATCTGGCAGTCGGATTGAATTCAGGAATGAAACAGAGTGATTTCGAACGGAAGCAGCTTAATCTGGTGATTGTACTGGATATATCGGGCTCTATGGATTCTGCTTTCGATCGATATTACTACGATCGATATGGGAAAAGGGTAGAACTGGAGGGATCACGAGAAGATTTCAGCAGAACAAAAATGGAGATTGCAGCGGAATCTGTGGTGGCGCTGCTGGGCCATCTTGAAGATGATGATCGATTCGGAATGGTCCTTTTTAATGGAAGTGCCCATCTGGCCAAACCGTTAAACCTCGTGGGTGAAACTGACATGGCCGCCATTGAGGACCATATCCTGGCTCTTCGGGCAGAAGGCAGTACAAACATGGAAGCGGGAATTGAAATGGCTACAGACATGTATGATGAGTACCTGGGATATTATGACGAATCAGAATATGAAAACCGCATAATCTTCCTCACCGATGCTCAACTCAACACCGGCAATACCAGCCGATATGGGCTTCTCGGAATGACTGACGATAATGCAGACTATGGGCTCTATACATCTTTTATAGGGATTGGGGTAGATTTCAATTCAGACCTGATTGAATCCATTACCAAAATGAAAGGGGCCAACTATTACTCAGTACATTCAGCAAGGCAATTCAGGGATCGCATGGATGAAGAGTTCGAGTTTATGGTAACTCCTCTGGTTTTCGATTTAGAACTGAGGCTGGAAACCCGGGGTTGGGAGATAGAAAAGGTATATGGAAGTCCCATAGCCGACGAGGCAACCGGGGAAATTTTGAGAATAAACACGCTGTTCCCATCCAAAACAAAAGGTGGGGAAACCAAGGGAGGCATAGTCCTTCTCAAACTGAACAAGATATCATCGAACAATGATCTCAGCCTGGTTGTAACGTATGAGGATCGAAATGGAAGAAGCGATACAGTTCGAACCGATATCGATCTTGATCGAAGATCACCCGACTATTTCGACAATGATGGGATAAGAAAGGGTATACTGCTTTCCAGATATGCTGACCTTCTGATTAACTGGATCACAGATGAGCGTCAGCATGACGACTGGGTAGAGCCGTGGCATCCCCGAGTTGACCATGAGATAGGTATTTGCATACCACCTGACCCTTACACATTTCTCAGTCAGTGGGAACGTCAGTCTCAGCCACTCAGTGTCTCACGAGAGTACGAGAGACTGTTCGAAGAATTTGCAGATTACTTTGAGGACGAGATGAAGAGAATAGGAGACAACACTCTGGAACAGGAACTCGACGTTCTTGAACTTCTCTTGGATTATTAACACCATCAAAGGCCTGCGGTGCTATCCCAGCGGTTGATAAAACACAATTATAAAGGTAGCGCCGCAGGTCGCCAAATACACTATCAATAAAACGCATAATCCGCATAGTAAATGTTCAATGATAACGATGAAATGCAAGAAACCGGAAGAACTTTCTTCAAATGAAATCCGTCTAAAGATACAAAGCCAAATTAAAGGGGGAAATTTATGCGAGGACATAATTTGAGTGGCCTTTTTAATATCCAGATGCATTTGATCCTGAACTCACTGATTATTATTGTTATGATAGCCGCGGTCATGGTTACTGGATGCGGTGGCGATGAAGACTCAACATACGAGCCAACTGCTAGTGAGCCTTCCGGTACATACGAGCCTGAATTCAACACTCCTGTTGATGATGATGCAGATGACATGGTGATGTCATCTCCAGTGTCTGAGCCAATCCCAGAACCTTTGCCAGAGGTGGGCGCGCATACATTTAGTTTAGGAGAACCAACAGCAACTTCTGAGCCAGACGCTGAACCGGCAATGGAATCCACTGCACCTCCTCCACCCCCACCACCGGTAGTCGATGAAGTGACAATAGATTCAAGAATAATCTTTAAAGACTATGATGGACTACCGGCAGAAGCATCTGAGAGCACGACAGTCGATGTGGATGGTGGCGCTTCAGCATCAGTGAGGATAGGTACAGAGGAAGGGGAATTATCGGTATCAGATGAAGAACCTATTGTAATTGATCCGTCAATTATTTCGAGTGATAAAAGTGAATCACTGGAATCTACAACCAGTGGATTTTCGATGCAACCGGAACCTCAGTCCGGCACACTCACGGCCGGAGATATTGATGACAATCTAAACTTTGCGTACTATCTCCGGTATTATCACAGGATGTTGAGGCAGGACAAGCAGGAAGTGTTGCCCTCAGAATACATCGAAGATCGAGTTACTATGAGGGTAATCGATGGTAATGGTCAGCCGATAAGCAATGCAATTATAAATATTTATCCACATAATAGCTCGACACCATTGATTGAAACATATGCTGGGACAAATGGCATTTTTCAGTTCTTTCCCACAGTCGATGGAGCAGGAAATCAAGATAAGTTCATAGTAGAAGTAAGTCCGCCTAATGCCGATGTGCCTTATACATATCGAGAAATAGACCTTGGTGAGATAGTTAGTGATCAGACAATATATATTACGACTGAAGATGCACGGTCAGAACTACCAGATTCACTGGATTTGATGGTTGTTTTCGATACCACCGGCAGCATGAAAGACGAACTCAAATATTTAACTGTTGAATTCAAGAGTATTGTGGAAAATGTAAGAGAGCAAAATCCGAACACCGATATTCGCTTTGGATTGATAGCATACCGAGATATTGGCGATAAATATGTTGTGCGCAATTTCGATTTTATGCACTCTGTAGACATAATGCAAGAGCAGTTGGCTGCCCAAAAGGCAGATGGTGGAGGAGATTACCCTGAAGCCATGGATCAAGCGCTGGAAGCTGCGGTAAATGCTCAGTGGCGTGAAGGCAATACAGCTAGGGTTATACTTCTGGTAGCTGATGCACCACCGCATGATGAAAACTTGTGGGTGACTTTGGACCAAGCAAAAATGGCAAGACAAAAGGGTATACGCATATATCCGGTTGCGGCCAGTGGTGTTGCGGATACAGCAGAATTTCTTATGAGATTGTCAGCGTGTGTCACCCAGGGTAGATACTTGTTTTTGACCGATGACTCCGGTGTAGGTAACTCGCACGCAGAACCCAAGATACCATGTTATGTAGTAACCAGATTGGACGATCTTATTGTTCGGGTTATTAATAGTGAAATTTCAGGTGTTCGCATTGAAGCCAATCAGGAACAAATAATCAGAACTGTTGGAAACTGTGATAATGGGGTTTGCATTCTGAATTAGTAACTTGATGCTATCGAATCTTAGGATTTACTTTTACTCTTGATCTGCGGCGCTATCGCTACCTCTTACTGAAGTTAGATACATACAGATGGCGCCGTAGGTCGACAAATACACGATCAACAAATGGCACTATCCACACAGTAATTGTTAAATGATGACAATGAAATCCGTCTAAAAATGCAGAACCAATTATAGGGGGAATCCATGAAATTGCTAAAGACTTTCAATGCCCAGAAATATTTAGTCCTGAATTTCCTGATTATTGTGGTAATGGTAACAACGATAATGATGACGGGATGCGGAAGTGATGATGAAGAAAATACATTGGAAGAATCTCAAATATCGAGTGAAATCTCGCAAGTAGAAGAAATAATTATTGATTATGATTTGCGATTAAGAGATGGATTTGATTATTCCACTTATTACGGCACTATACGTTCTCAGAAAGAGCTAAATCAACTTTGGTCCCAAATGATTAACATACAAAAGGAATATTATCATAAATCTAATGCGAAAGTGCCCGAACTACCACAAATTGATTTTAGTAAAAACTCTGTGCTTTGGTTTGCCGATAGAGGAGTAAATGCAAGTTTTGTCTCATTGCCGCGAGTTAAAGAGGATAATATGGCTCAAGCGTTGATTGCAACAGTATACGCTTTTTATTCTGACTACGGATCAAGCCATTTAAACTTATGGAAAATTCCTCCAACAGAAAAAGAAATAGTTTTTGAAATTGTTCGTGATTATGAACAGGGGGGCTTAAGGCGCTTCTAACTAAAAAAAGCTTCTAACCTCCAGATCGAGCGGCTTTCGCTCCGCGATACCGCTCATCCTTCACATTAGAATGATTCAGGATCTGCGACGCTGTCATTGCATTCGGTGGTACTCAAATACATACAGATGGCGCCGCAGATCGCTACGTTGAGTGACTCAGCCTTTGAACGATCAATAGGAATTCCAACAACCTGATCTGACAGCTTCATTAATTGAACCGATGGACCCGAAGATTCATTGCATAAACTGAGAACAAGCCGATTGTTTGAACTCAGGATTCTGACATCATCTGTCCCATTCACATCAGCTACTATCAGTGAAAACCCTTTCATTTTCAGTCTGTCCGCAAGTTTGAGATGGTCGGTAGTCCGTCTTATCCATAGTGACAGAACTGTTCCAGCCGTTGATTGAACGCATTTAGGAGAGAATGGGTCAGCACATTTGTCTGAGAGTATTGCTCCGTCAAACCCGAAAGCAACAGCAGTACGAATGATTGTACCGACGTTTCCCGGATCTTGAATGTCTTCAAGTAGTAACACTTTTGATCCTGCGCTTTCGGGCAATTCGTCCGTATTAATTTCTTCAGGCATACGAACGATAGCCATCGTTCCCTGAGGTGTTTTGGCAGGAGAAATTGAGTTAAATTGCTTTTCTGTTACAACTCGAACCGGATGATCTGAAAAAGACCTGGATGATGACTCAACTGTGACAATCTCAATAATGTCATTGGGGCGATTTTCAGCTATTTGTTTGATAGCCTTTTCACCTTCAACAAGAAAAGCGCCAGTTTCTTGGCGCCCACGTTGTGACATCAAATGCTTGTACCATTTAATAGGTCTGAGCCGCATATTCTCGAATTCCGGAAAATATAATCGTTGCTATAATTATACTCTTTAAAGCTTCTTGCAAAAAGAGGTCAGGATTCTTCCCGCCGGGGGTTTTGGGGGTGTCCCCCATCTCACTCCTCACCCCGAGTTGGGGGGTGAGGGGGTTGCCAAAGTGAATTTTGCAAAAGGCTCTTAATTAAAATGTAAGGAATATATTAAAAAAACCGAACGAAAAATGAAGGTATTTCAGAGTCGGTTTTAACGTTGTTTTTATTTGACATCGAACATGGTGTGATATAGAATTCCTTTACAGGATGAGACGGAGGACAAGCCATGATTGAGATGAGTATTGATAGTATACGGGTTAGCATGATGAATTATCAACGCGTCGTGATCCTGAAAGAGAAGGATGCCGAGCGTTTTTTGCCTATATGGATCGGTCCTGCTGAAGCTGATGCGATAGCCATCAAGCTACAGGGCGTTACACCACCGCGCCCTCTTACACATGATCTGCTTGAGACCAGTATCACATCCCTTGGTGCCACGGTCAATTCAATTATTGTCACTGATCTGCAAAATGATACATTCTATGCCAAACTGATCCTAGATGTAAGCGGTGAGCGATTAGAATTAGATTCAAGGCCAAGTGATGCTATGGCAGTTGCTATTCGAGCCGAAGCGCCCATATACGCTGACGAATCGGTTCTGGATAGAGCTGGTATATTGCTGGATAGCGAGACCGGAAAACCTATGTCTCAAAGCCAGGGTACACAGGCTGAGCCCACAGAAGAAGAACTAAAGAGCCTTTCAGCTTTTCGCGATTTCATTGATACTCTTGATATGGACGGCCTTGACCAGACCAAAGGGTAAGATGTTTTCTCGGTAGACAGGCATTAATTATCTGCGCAAATAGGTTGAGAGAGACACCGTATAAATAGGGGCCCTGATCGGTATATTCGGTCAGGGCTCTTTACATGAGAAAAAACATTTGTATTGGCTGGTAGGCCACTAGGCATATATGCTTAGGATCAGACTAATATATCTAGGCCTTTTCTTCGGTTAAAGAATACGCCTGCCTGCCGATGCCCCTTACATAGCACGAGTGATACGATGAGAAAGGTGATTGTTGATGAATGATGCGTGGATAACGGCCGCGCGTTTTCTTGGTATAGGATGGTTTATTGCGGTGTGCATCGTGGGGGGGGTGTTCGGTGGGCGGTGGGTTGGACAGCAAGCAGGTAATGAAGTGGTTTTCAGCCTTCTCGGATTGGCGGTGGGAGTGATGCTGGCGGGATATGGGGTGTACGAAAGCTACTTATTGATAAAAAAGAGTGAAAATAAAGACAACGGTAAAGAGGAGAAATAGGCCGTGCCTAAGATTCCTAAAATAGGTTGTTTCGGAATAATCCTACTTGTGTTATGTGTAGTGGTAGCGGGGATCCTGTTCCTCGGCGTTCCTGCTCCAGGGGTCCATCTTCCCCCAAGTAACTTACTGACCGCAGAAAATCCAGCTCACTTTTATGATGGTAAAGTTGAACTGGAGATACATCCTCACGCAGACGAAATAGGCGAGGAAATTGACCTATCTATTGAAGAAGGTCATCACGGTGAGCTGCATTTCAACGCTGAAGCAGATGAACCGGATGATATCCCTGAACATGGTGTTTACGAGTGGGTTTTCTCTGTTGATGATGAAGAGGTAGGAAGAGCCATCGATGAACACGGGCATGGTGTTGAATTTGAGTTTCCTGAAGAGGGACGATATACAGTTCAGGTTGCTCTCTGGGAAAATGGAATAGAAAACGGTGAAACGTTCGCCAGAGCGATGACCCACCAGCCGGAAAAATCGGCATTCCCCCTAACAAACACCATGGTCTGTTCCTGGATTACAGTGATTATACTTCTGTGCCTGTTCGGTTTTGGCATGAGAAAGAATCGGCTGGTTCCTACTGGGTTACAGAACCTGTGTGAGTGGATCATTGAAGCTCTGCTTAACTTTGTGGAGGGAGCTGCTGGCAGAGAGAATGGCAGGCGGTTTTTCCCTGTGTTTGCCACGATCTTCCTGTTTGTCATTACCAACGCTTGGATGGCTCTATTCCCCATTTTCAATGCCATCGGTTGGGGTCACACGGTTGAGTATGACACTCTTTTCACGGGTTCAAAAGAAGCGTTTGTAGTGACTACGTCCATATTCCGATCGGCAAATACGGATATTAATCTTGCGCTGGCAATTGCTATCATGTCTTTCATCTTTGTAGAGTATTGGGGCTTCAGTGCTCTTGGATTCCGAAGCTACATGGGGAAATTCATAAAGCTTAAAGTCTTAGGGCATGGGATAAAGCAGCTATTTAAGGGAAAACCGATGGACACGGTCATCGGAGTGATCGAATTCTTTGTCGGTCTGATTGAATTGCTCTTGGAGTTCGTGAGACTTGTCAGCTTTACCTTCCGACTTTTCGGGAACATGACCGCAGGTGAGATTCTCCTAATGGTGATGTTCTTCCTGATTCCGCTAGGATGGCCGGTGATATTCTATGGACTGGAATTCCTTGTTGGTTTCATCCAGGCGATAGTATTTGCTGGATTAACATTAGGCTTTGCTATGATTGCGGTTGCCCCGCATGAAGAGGAGCACGAATAAAATAAAACTGCGCTGAATAATATCAAGCAAGGAGGACTTTCATGGACGAGGTTACAACGGTCTCACAATTATCAGAAGAAGCAGCGAAGGCTATAGGAGCAGGAATAGCAATGATGGGAGCCATTGGCCCTGGAATTGGAATCGGTATTCTGGGGGCAGGCGCCATGCAGGCGCTGGGTCGCAATCCTGAGGCCAGAGGCCCGATCATGACCAATATGCTTATCGCTATTGGGCTTTGCGAAGCGGTCGCTATCTATTGTCTGGTTATCGGTATTCTGCTGGCTATGGTCTAGGATTTAACAAAGGTAGATTCTCCACCACGGCAGCCAGGGAAATTAGGGATATTATGAGTCTAGTTGCCAATCGAGTAAACCGGTTTTTTGGTAGGCTGTTGAGATGGGGGATACTGGCATAAGTATGCAAAGGTGTAGCTATAGCGCGAGTAGGGGTGAATTATGGGAGAAATGGTTGACAGTCTAGGTATCCAATGGCAACTTTTGGTTGTTCAATTGGTGAATTTCTTGGTAATACTTATTTTACTGGGAATGTTTGCCTATAAACCGATCTTAAACATGCTGGATCAGCGATCAGCCAAGATTAAAGAAGGGCTGGACCAATCCGAGCAAGCAGAAAAACGAGCAGCGGATATCGATGTTGAGGCAAAAAAGGCTCTTGAGGAAGCTCGAAAAGAAGGCCAGGCGTTAATCGCTCAAGCAAATGAGATGGGCAACAGACTTAAAGAAGAGGCGAAAGAGGGAGCCAAGAAAGAAGCGGAAGCTTTGCTTGAGAGAGCCCGAGCTGAAATTCAATTGGAAAAAGATCAGGCAATTGGGCAGTTACGCAAGGAATTTGCTGATATTACCATCTTCGCTGCTGGCAAGGTGATAAACGAAGAGCTGGATGCGGATAAGCACCGCAAAGTAATCGATGAAGTATTAGAGGCAAGCACTTTGAAGGGGACTGAGTAAGAGAAGACAATGGCTGGAGAAATAGCAGCTAAAAGACATGCTCAAGCGGTATTTGAAATCGCGTTAGAAAAGAACGAGTTGGAAAAGTGGCGTTCTGATCTGGAATTGCTATCCGGTGTGTTCGGGGATGCTGAACTTTTGCCGGTACTGGAAAGTCCCAAGATCAGGTTTGAAGACAAAGCAGACGTTGTGGTAAAAAATCTGGTGGATGTTGGTCCAATGGCTTTGAACCTGGCAAAGCTCTTGATTCAAAAGCATCACGTAAGAATCATGCCACAAATAGAAACCGAATATGGCATACTCATGGATCGGCATAAGGGTATAGAGCATGCTGAAGTGACGACAGCAGTTCAAATAGATTTAAGTGCGCAACTTAAGATAAAAGATCAGTTAGCCAAAATTACCGGCAGCGAGATAGAACTGACATCGAAAGTTGATCCAGAAATAATCGGTGGTTTTGTGGTCCGAGTAGGTGACAAAGTCATTGATGGGAGCGTTCGTAATCGGTTGCAGAACCTGAAGAAGAATATAGCACAAGCAGTTTAGATTAATTAAAGATGAGGTTTGCCCTCATTTTTTGGGTCTGTATTTAAGAAGGATAGACGTCGGAGGTAAGTCCAATGGCAACAAGTGCACAAGAAATAGCGTCAATAATAAAGCAGCAAATAGAGCAGTTCGGTGCCACAGTAAGCGCGGTGGATGTGGGAACGGTAGTTTCGGTCAGTGACGGTATTGCCCGTATTCACGGACTGGCCGGTGTAAAGTCAATGGAACTGCTCGAGTTCCCAGAAAATGTAATTGGGCTGGCGCTTAACCTTGAAGAGGATAACGTTGGTGCCGCCATCTTCGGCGATTTCCAGAAAATTAAAGAAGGTGATGAGGTTCGCTGCACCGGCCGTATTGTTGAGGTGCCGGTTGGGCCGGAACTGATAGGCAGAGTTGTAGATTCTCTCGGTCAACCCCTTGATGGTAAGGGACCGATTAATACCCAGAAGACCCGTCCTGTAGAACGTGTTGCGCCCAGCGTGGTGTACAGAAGCTCAGTCAATACTCCGGTGCAGACCGGAATTAAAACAGTTGATGCCATGGTGCCGATCGGGCGCGGCCAGCGAGAACTGATCATTGGTGACCGTGCTACAGGCAAATCCGCTATTGCAATTGATGCCATTATCAATCAGAAGGGCGGAGATCTGATTTGCATCTATGTTGCTATTGGACAAAAAGCTTCAAAAGTAGCCCAAGTGGTTGGCACTCTTGAAAAGTATGGCGCCATGGAGCACACTATTGTGGTGGCAGCCAACTCCGCAGATGCAGCGCCTTTGCAGTATCTGTCTTGCTTTGCGGGATGCGCTATGGGAGAGGAGTTCATGGATAATGGCAAGGATGCCTTAATCATCTATGACGATCTCACCAAACATGCCTGGGCCTATCGCCAGATGTCGCTACTACTACAGCGTCCTCCTGGACGAGAAGCGTATCCCGGTGACGTTTTTTATCTACACAGCCGATTACTCGAAAGAGCTACCAAATATGATGAAGGTAGTGGTGGTGGATCGCTTACTGCATTGCCAATCATCGAAACACAGGCAAACGATATCTCGGCTTATATTCCTACTAACGTAATTTCAATTACAGATGGCCAGATATATCTTGAGTCTGACTTGTTTAATGCTGGTATCAGGCCAGCTATGAATGTGGGTCTGTCGGTTTCACGTGTTGGTGGTGCTGCTCAGTCAAAAGCGATGAAGCAAGTAGCAGGGACCATGCGTCTGGACCTGGCCCAGTATCGAGAACTACAGGCATTTGCCCAGTTTGGTACCAGTGATCTGGACAAGGCCACCCGGGAGCAGCTTGAGAGAGGAGAACGCACTGTGGAAATCCTCAAGCAGGGCCAGTATATACCGGCGTCCCTGGAGAACCAGGTGGCTATTCTCTACGCAGTGACAGAAGGATATCTTGATGATGTTGAAGTAGCCAAACTGGCTGAATTAGAGGTTGAGTTTATTCGTTACATGGAGACCAGCAAATCGGACATAATGAAGACAATAGCATCTGAAAAAACTCTTTCGGATAGTACCAAAGAAGTTCTGGGCAAAGCTATTGAAGATTTCAAGAAGACCATGACTCTGTAATAGAGAGAAGATAATGGCTAATATTCGCGAACTTAAGAAACGCATAGGTAGCGTCAAGAACACTGCCAAGATAACCAAGGCAATGGAAATGGTAGCCGCTTCCAAGATGAGAAAGGCCCAGGAGCGTGCGTTTCAGGCACGACCATATGCCGAAAAACTGATGGAAGTGATGGCGGATTTAGCGGCGCAACCAACTGGGGCTGAATCAACTCATCCTCTGCTTGAAAAGCGAGAGGTGAACAAAGTTGCAGTTGTGCTGATGACATCGGATAAAGGATTGTGCGGTGGTTTGAACTCTAATATAACGAAGCTGGTAGGAAATTATATGCTTCAGTCAAGTACGCCGACTACTGTGGTTACTGTGGGGAAAAAGGGAATGGAGTTCATGAGAAGCGCCGGGAGGGATATCAGGGCGCAGTTTACCGAGATGGGGGATCGTCCCTATGTCAGTGAGGCGCTCCCGGTAGCTCGTATCGTAATTGATGATTACATGGAAGGTCTGATAGACCAGGTATTCGTCGCGTATCCCAGATTCCGTTCCACTGCAATTCAGGAGCCTGTAATGGAGCAGTTGCTTCCAATCGAACCGGCTGATCTCCCGGCCGCAAGTAACGTTGAATACATCTATGAACCGGATCCGGCAACAGTATTGGATCAGCTTTTACCTCGGTACGTGGAAATGGAGATTTTCGATGCTCTGCTGGAGACAATTGCCAGCGAGCAGTCTGCGCGCATGGTGGCGATGCGTAACGCTACCGATGCGGCGCTCGAAATGATTGATATACTTACGCTTAAGTACAACAAGGCTAGACAGGAAGAGATCACGACAGAACTGCTGGATATCACCGCGGGCGCTGCGGCAGTTAAGAAGTAAGAAGAGGATTGGAACCAAGGAGGCTAAAGATGGCCAATGGAAGAATAGTACAAGTAACCGGAACCGTGGTTGACTGTGAGTTCCCGGCAAATTCACTGCCGGCACTGTTTAATGCGGTCACCATTGATAATGCTGGTGAAAGTATAACCCTTGAGGTGCAGCAGCACGTCGGGAATAACTGGGTACGGTGCCTGTCGTTTGCCCCGACCGATGGTTTGCAGCGGGGTATGGAAGCTGTTGATACCGGTCAGCCCATATCGGTGCCTGTTGGCCCGGCCACATTGGGTCGGCTGTTTGATGTTCAGGGTACGGCTCTTGATAATCTGGGCCCCGTTGAGGCGCAGGAGAAATGGCCAATCCATCGTTCTCCGCCCCCGCTTAATGAGCAGGAAACCTCGGCGCAGATGCTGGAAACCGGAATCAAAGTACTTGATTTGATTACGCCGTTCGCCAGAGGCGGAAAACTAGGTGCCTATGGTGGCGCTGGCGTGGGCAAAACCGTGGTTATACTGGAGCTTATTCGCAATATTGCTTCCGAGCACGGTGGCTACTCGGTGTTTGCTGGTGTGGGTGAAAGATCACGTGAAGGAAATGACCTCTGGAATGAAATGAAGGAATCCGGAGTTATCGATAAGACCATGATGGTGTTCGGCCAGATGAACGAGCCTCCGGGGTGCCGATTGAGAATTGCGCTGACCGGTCTGACTATGGCGGAGTATTTCCGTGATGTGGAAGGTCAGGACGTGTTGATGTTCATTGACAACATCTATCGATACATTCTGGCAGGTATGGAAGTGTCCGCGCTGCTGGGCCGCATGCCGTCAGCGGTGGGATACCAGCCCACGTTGAGCACTGAGATGGGTGACCTTGAGGAACGAATCACCACCACCAAGAAGGGTTCCATCACATCTTTCCAGGCGATATATGTGCCTGCTGATGACTACACTGATCCCGGTATTGTGACCACATTCGGTCACCTTGATGGTGTACTTTCACTGGAACGCGCCATTGCTGAAAAGGGTATCTATCCGGCGGTGGATCCGCTAACATCCACCTCGCGAATTCTGGACCCGCAGGTTGTTGGTCAGGAGCATTATGATACTGCGCGTGGCGTTCAGCGGGTGCTGCAGCGCTATAAAGAGTTACAGGATATCATCGCCATTCTCGGCTTGGAAGAGCTTTCCGAGGAAGATAAGTCGACCGTGTCCCGTGCCCGTAAGATCGAGCGATTCCTCTCACAGCCGTTCTTCGTGGCTGAACAGTTTACCGGCAGGCCCGGGAAATATGTATCCACTGCTGAAACCGTCAGGAGCTTCAAAGAGATTCTCGAAGGCAAGCATGACGATCTGCCGGAGCAGGCCTTCTACATGAAGGGCAGCATCGATGAAGTAGTTGAAGCTGCGGCTCAGATGAAAGAATAAGGAATTTGAGAAATGGGCAAGCTGAGTTTTGAAATAGTCACGGCAGAAGGCGTGGTTCACTCTGATGAAGTGGACTTGCTGGTGGTGCCTGGCATAGATGGTGAAATGGCCATACTTCCGAGCCATGCGCCTCTGATGACTATGCTTCAGCCCGGAGAGCTGATTGTACGCAAGGGCGGCGAGGATACCTCAATCTTCGTCAGCGGCGGGTTTTTTGAGTTGATGAATGATAAGGTAACGATCCTAGCTGATAGCGCAGAACGAGTTGAAGAAATAGATATTGCCAGGGCTGAAGAAGCCAAGAAGCGGGCTGAGGAGAAAATGGGGCTACGAACCCAGACTGATATTGATGCTGCTCGTGCAGAAGCCGCTCTCAGACGGTCGCTGATGCGCTTGAAAGTCGTCGAAAGAAGAAGGTCAAGAAGGTAAGCTAAAGCTAACTCAATAACAAACCGAAAGGGGTAAGACCAATAATATCTTACCCCTTTTCCATTTGATAGGTTCGAATTAATCTTTCGGTTTTTCCTTGATTTTCCCCAATTCACTCCAGGCCTTTTGGGAAAAAGCCTCCTGAGCTTTTAGCTTTTCAATATGGTTGATTAGCACCGTATTGATTGATTGTTTGAGGGTCTCAATTTCTGTTATGGAAAGATCATCCAGCCTTTCAAGGTTGTACTGAACGGTAGCCACAATTTGTTTGGATGGGCGTTTTCGTGGCATAACGAAGTAGGCGGTCATTCCGGCTATGATAGCTCCAAAGAACATGATGGTGCTCAATACTGCCCAAGTAGCCCCAATCACTTTGCCTGCTGTGGTATACAGTAGAGGGTCGCTCGCCCCCATGGTTTGAGCTGAAGAAATACACCAGAAAAGCGCATCTCCCCATGAATCGATCGAATGCTCCCCTGCTGCGCCATTTTCAACGGCGAACAAGACTGAGGCAAAAACAAACCAGAGTATTATGAAGGCTATTACGATTGGTACAATAGGCGTGTGCATAGCGAGATCGCCAATGAACCTGAAAAACGCCGGTATGCTCGGTACTGCACGCAGCCGTTGCCGTTCTGTTCTTCTTCTGCGAACGATAACATCTCCGGGTCGCTTCCCCCTTATTTTTTCAGGTTGTTCTTTATCATTTTCTGCCATCGCAAATACCTACTCTCCCAGATTACTAGCGGCGCTTTTCAGCCGCAATAATATCCTCAATATCAGAAATTGCTTTGTCTATTCCATTGTTATAACTCACAACCACATGGTCGAATTTAGGTTGGCTTTCCATCTCCTTCTGAGCGGTTTGAAGGCGAAGCTCAAGGTCAGTTCCTGATTCTGTCTTGCGTTGAACAAGTCGACGCTCCAGTTCTTCCATGGATGGTGGTGAAATGAATATCGTAACAGCGTCTGGGGCAACGCGTTTGATTGTAGCTGCTCCCTGGATATCCACTTTTACAATGGCGTCCTTTCCTTCGTTCATCGCTTTCTCAACGGTAGTCTTTGGAACCCCATAGATATTTCCATAAACATTGGCCCATTCGAGAAAATCCCCGTTCGCAATCATTTCCTCGAAGTGATCCTTTTCGATAAATTGATAATCTATACCATCTATTTCACCCGGTCGTTGTTGCCTGCTTGTTGCAGTTACAGCAAAGAAATAGGATAGCCCCAATTCTTTCATTCTAACCAGGATGGCGTCTTTGCCAACACCAGAACACCCGGAAATAACAACAAGAAGAGGTTTCACATTCTTATCCACTTAACCTCGCTTGATCTTCCCAGAAGTCGGGGTAGGATATATCCACCGCCTCAGCATTGGATATGGTGGTTTCACCATCGGCAATCAATCCTGCTACAGCCAGGGCCATAGCCAGTCGATGATCACCATGGCTATCACACTGATTCCCTGTCAAATTGGCAACTCCATGGATAGCCATTCCATCAGGGAACTCCTCGATTTGTGCTCCCAGCTTAGATAATTCGGAGGCAGTTGTGTTTATTCTGTCGGACTCCTTAACACGAAGTTCAGCTGCATCCCGAATTATCGTGGTACCTTCAGCGACGGAAGCCGCCACCGCAATCACCGGAATTTCATCAATAAGCCGAGGAATCATATCGCCTTCGATTACAGTACCTTTTAAAGAACTTGATTTGATCACCAAATCTGCAACAGGTTCTTCTCCATCTAGTCTTCGGTTCTCTATTATGAGATTGGCGCCCATTGATTGCAATACTTCAACAATACCGTCTCTTGTTGGATTTATACCCACACCTTTTACAGTGATTCTGGCATCAGGATGAATCGCGCCTGCCACTAGCCAAAAAGCTGCTGAGCTGATATCAGCGGGAACTCGAAGGCTCAATGCCTTCAAAGAACTATCAACTGGTGATAATGTCATGGCTAAACCTGACACATCAATACTCGCTCCCATGGCACTGAGCATTCGTTCCGTGTGATCACGTGAAGGCGCTGGTTGTCTAATTATCGTATCCCTTTTGGCAGATAGGGCGGCAAGTAGAATCGCCGATTTTACCTGCGCGCTTGCTACCGGCATAGCATAGTCGATACCATGGAGGTTACCGCCTGAAATAGTTAGCGGAGCTTTCCTGTTATCTTCACGCCCTTCTATTTTTGTACCCATCTGAATTAGTGGATCGATGATTCGCCCCATTGGTCGAGATCGCAGCGATTCATCCCCGGTGATGGTAGATGTGAACGGTTGAGTGGCCAGAAGCCCGCTGAGGAGTCGCATAGTAGTACCGCTATTGCCCGCATCGAGAACACCCGTTGGTTGCGTGAATCCATTTTTGCCATTGCCAGTAATGGTCACGTCAGTTCCATCAAGTGCGATCTCAACCCCCAAAGCACGCAAACAGGAAAGGGTTGAAAGGCAGTCAGCAGAAGTGAGGAAATTGGATACTTGAGCTTTTCCTTCTGCGATGCTATTGAGTAATAGCGATCTGTGGGAAATCGACTTGTCGGCAGGTGGGAAAATCTTACCTCTCAATGAGTTTGGTCTTCGAACGACCTGTATCACTCGACCATTCCCTCACTTTTTATAACGATAGCCTTCGTTATCCAGCCATTTTTTGCGCACTTCGCGAGCTTCTTGTAATGTCTTCTGAAGCTCGTGGTCATCTGCCATTACGGTGCGTTGATACTCTCTGAGAGCATCGATATACTTATCAATCCAGTCAGAGATAGCATGCTGATTAGTCATGCAAATGCCTCTGTATAGCTCAGGGTCTCCCGAAGCCAATCGAGTCATATCCAGAAAACCGGTAGCAGCCAGCTTAGACATTTCAGGCCAGAGAAGGCTTTTTGAGAGAGTTGATACCAGGGTTGATGAAAGTAAAAGAGGAAGGTGACTGATCCCCGCTACTAGTTGATCATGCATTTCGGCATCAAGGACAACTGACCTTGCCCCTACCGCGTTTACAATATCTTCCATTTGCGCCAGTGCTTCCTTGCTCGAATTTGAATCTTGAGTCAGGCAGTAGACACAATCTTTGAAAAGTCCCGCCTCAGCTTCATCGATCCCAGAGGTCTCCTTCCCACACATGGGATGTCCTCCAATGAAAGCAACTGTTGGTGGCAGGTATTCCGTGGCCCACTTCAAAACCTGGGCCTTGGTACTGCCAACGTCTGTGACGATAGTATTGGGGGAAAGGTGCCCGGCTATTTCTTGCAAAATGTCTTTCATTGCCAATACTGGAGTGGCAATAATGACAATGTTAGCATCTCTCACCGCTTGGACCAGTTGTGCTGCGGTCTTATCCACTGCTGCGATTCGAACGGCTTCTTTGGCCACTTCCGGACGTCTGGCGAAACCGACAATCTCAACATTAGTTCCCATGGACTGCTTTAGTGCCAATCCCAGTGAGCCTCCGATGAGTCCCAAACCGATGATTGAAATTCTTTTAACGTTCATGTTAATAGAAATCCGTCCCTAGAAAAATATTAACCACAAAAGCTACAATACGCCAAAGGAATCCTGTGAAAAAGATGAAAAGGACTAAAATTAGGAAAGCTTGAGGGGCATATCTTTCCATGCGGGTAAATGATATGGCATATTTTTGGGGAAGTAATCCAGCAACTATCTTAAAACCATCCAACGGAGGTACCGGCAGCATATTTAAGACACCCAATATCACATTAATTTGGACAACGAAGAGAATTACAATGGCAAGTAAATTTGAGAAAGACGCTACAGAATACGAAGCCGGCAAATCCAGAATATCCAACCTAAAGAGGATGGAAGCAATGGAGGCCATCAAAAAATTTGATAGAGGTCCAGCAGCACCCACAATTGCCATTCCTTTGCGAGGGTCCATGCCAAGACGATATGGATTGACAGGTACAGGTTTTGCCCATCCAATACCAACAAAAAGTAGCATCAAACTTCCAACACGGTCCAAATGGGCAAGCGGATTCCAAGTGAGCCTCCCCAAATTCTTGGCCGTGTCATCACCGAGTTTATAAGCAACCCAGCCATGGCTTACTTCATGAAAAACCAGCATGGGAAGGAGTACAAGAATGGCAATAGGTATAACCGTGAAGAACAGGGCAGGGTTATCAAACAAAAGGTCCAGGTTCCATAGAATCATATTTGTTCTCGACACGTATTATATCACAGTTCGAGAGTAGCTGTTGACTGTTGACTGTGTGCTTTGTTACACTGCCGTAGAATGAGCCTTGAAGACTTCTTATGGATGTTCTTTTCATCTGCTGCACCCTTAACAGAATTAAGATTATCTCTGCCTTTAGCAATCGTAGATCATAACATTCAGTGGTACTATGCATTCCCTGTTTGTTTTGCCGGGAATCTGTTGCCTGTACCTTTCCTTCTGCTCTTCCTTGATCCGCTGGCAAAACTTGTGAGCAGGGTAGAGATATTCAGACGATTGATTGAGTGGGTATTCAAACGCACTCGTCGACAGGGAAGACTTGTTGAAAAGTACCAGCGTATTGGATTGGTGCTTGTTGTGGCCATACCGCTTCCCGGGACAGGAGCGTGGACAGGCGCTATTCTAGCGTTCCTTCTGGGACTGGAATTTAAAAGTTCTCTCCGCTCGATTATAATTGGTGTGTTCATTGCAGCAGTAATCGTAACCACTCTATCACTTCTGGGATGGATTGGTGCACTGATTGCCGGACTTGCCCTTATTACCATGGTTGCTTTCCACCTATGGCGCAATTCCCCGTGATCTTTTCGTGTATTAGAAATCACCGTGATATGATATTGAGATGCAATTCGTATCATAAGGATAGGTAATGAGCATATCAGGAACAAATCCATCTCGTGAATATAACGATAGCTCCGGTAAGCTTCGAAATAAGGTCGCGGATATAGCTACTGTTATAAGGCAGAACCATGCTCTGGAACATGCTACTATCGCTGTGCTGTTGGAACGTCTCGAAGTAAGGGTAAGAATGGCGGGGTATGCCGGGATTAATGGTTTCTATATTATGGGCAATATCCCTACAAAAATTTTGAAAGAAGCTGCTGACGAAGGATTAAAGCGTCTCAAGGCGGGGGAAAAGGATATTGCCATTTCCCCGATGTGCGGCACGAATCTGGCTGTAGCCGGGCTGGCAGCCGGTATAGCCGCTGTTGTCGCTGGTAGAAGGCACACAGGAATTAGTAAGTTTGCCAGGGTTCTTACAGCATCGGCAGCAGCAGCAATTATCGCTCAGCCGCTTGGTCCATTGGCTCAGAAACATATTACAACTTCTTCAAACCTCCGTAACGTACAGATAGTTGGGGTAAAGAAAAGCGGACACGGAAGACTTACTCGACATAAAGTAATACTCGCTCGAATTTAGTCATTGTGCACCTCCCTCACGATTACCCAAAGCATTGATGTTTTGAGTATATTGACTGTTTCTATCTTGGGTGTTATAGTTTTATCCCACCATTTATATATTCCGCTACAAAACCGATCGTATTTAATCGAAATAGAATAGAAGGAAAAACAGGTATCCCTCATTAGTTTATTGGCACTTAGGCTGGGAACCAGCTTTAGTAGAGAAGTAAAATTAAGGGGGTGACAAATGGCCAAAATGACAAAAGAAGCCATGGGCCTGTTCCGGGATTCGCAAGCTTCCAAAGTTCTTGCCACCATCGATTCCAACGGTATGCCCAGTATGGCCCCCAAAGGAAGTCTGATTGCCCTGGACGAAGAGACACTTGCTTTTGCAGAAATAGCTGGAGGCAAGAGTCGATCAAATCTGGAAGTAACCAACAAGGTGGCTGCGGCAGCATTCAAAACTGCGGCAGGATGCCAGATTAAAGGCATTTTCCAGGGATTTCAAAGCGGTGGGCCATTGTTTGATGACTATGCACAGTTGATTAAACAGACGGGGACCTCAGCCCGTTGGATGTCAAATGTGCAGGAAGTGGGGATAATCAAGGTTCAAGAAGTTTCTTAGCTTTTTCAATTAGAAGACATCTTAGATGTCTCAAATATTCGATAGCGTGGTATAATTGGAGCAACTGCTTGGCCGATATGCGAAAGAAGAGCAACAACTCCAATTACCAACGTTTGGTGATCAAGCTGGGAACCAACCTCATTACAGGTGGCAAGGATAGCCTAGCCCGTAGGATGATGTCCGGCCTTGTTGATCAAGTGGCACAGCTCAATCAGCGTGGACTCCAGACAATCGTGGTATCCTCAGGAGCTGTAGCGGCTGGTAAGCATAGGCTGGGTATCCGTAAAAAGCGTCGAGATACGCCATTCCGGCAAATGCTGGCTGCTGTGGGGCAGGGTCCTTTGATGCAAGCTTATGATGATCTCTTCAGTGCCCACAATATCATCGTTGCTCAAACTCTGCTAACAAAACCTGATTTCCTAAGCCGTGTCGGCTATCTCAATGCCCGGAACACTTTGCTGGCCCTTCTGGATCTCGGCGTAGTGCCCATAGTCAATGAAAATGACGTAGTTTTTATCGAGGAACTACGCGGTACAACTTTCGGTGATAATGATAATCTCTCTGCCATGGTTGCCAATCTTGTAGATGCTGATCTGCTCATTATACTAAGCGATGTAGAAGGGCTGTATTCTTCTAACCCTGCACAGAATTCAAAAGCAAAACTTATCCCAAGAGTTGAAAAAATCAATGAATCGATTGAGAAACTTGCCACAGGGACTTGTGGTGAGAAGGGTACAGGCGGAATGGCTACTAAGATTGAAGCGGCGAAATTTGCCACAACTTCCGGGGCTTCCGTAGTAATCGCTCATGGACAGGAACCAGACGTATTGTTACGATTGATTGATGGTGAGGCTATAGGGACATTTTTCCCGGCCAGCACGTCAAAACTTGAGAGCCGTAAGCGCTGGATGCTCAGCCAGCCGGCCAAAGGAAAGATCATCGTTGACCCAGGCGCAAAAACAGCTCTGCAAAAACAAAACAGGAGCCTGCTTCCAGCGGGAATTGTTAAACTTAAGAGCAGATTCAATAGGGGGGATATCGTTCATATCGAAGATATTCAAGGCAACTGTTTTGCTACAGGGATAACAGGCTACAGTTCAGTAGACATAAACAAAATCAAGAACCATCGCTCTGAAAGAATAACAGAGATTCTGGGTTATTGTTACGGTGATGAGGTTATCCACCGGGATAATCTGGTGTCATTGTAGTAGGGTGGTTTGAATTAACACAAATACTGAATGGAATAACGGAATGGCAGATGATACTGAAGAAATAGTTGTTGATAAAAAGGAACAGCTTGAAAAAATCAAGAGATTCTGTTTGGATAATGAGACTATCCATGCGGTATTTGATCTTAAAGGTGGTGGGACGGGTTTCGTGGCTATTCTTGATAAGAGAATCATTTTTTATGATAGAGCTTTTACGCATAAGAAAAAGGCCATGGTAACTATCCCTTATAACAAAATCCACGCGATAAGCAGCGCAGATGATACCGGAATCCTGCTTAAGCGAGGTTTTTTTGCTAGTAGTACACTCACCATACATGCGGGGTACCATTCTTTTGAATTTGTTTTTCGCGGGGGTGACAAAGCACATATAGCCTATCGGATGATAGTTGAGCATCTCATAGAGTGAATTAGATACGGAGCCATGAGTTATGGATATTAAACAGGCATCTA
Source organism: Chloroflexota bacterium (assembly GCA_013203045.1). GTDB lineage: Bacteria > Chloroflexota > Dehalococcoidia > SZUA-161 > SpSt-899 > JABMQN01. The sequence goes on along the minus strand of JABMQN010000020.1, from coordinate 6,048 downwards.
AACAGGCAAAGGAAGCATCTATTCGGCTTGCCGCTGTTAGCAACGAGATTAAAAACAAGGCTCTTGGGGAAGTAGCTAATGCGTTACAGGCTAACAAGTTGGATATATTATCCGCAAACAAAGCCGATTTAGAAAAGGCTGAAGCCGAAAATCTTGCTTCACCTTATTGAAGAGGCTGAAGTTCGATGATGCCAAGATTGGTGAGGCAGTCGATGGCATCAATAGCTTGATTGGGCTGGCTGATCCTGTGGGAGCAACAATCGACGCGATGGAATTGGACGAAGGCCTGGAACTTTTCAAGGTGAGCTGTCCGGTTGGGGTGATCGGTATTGTATTTGAATCCAGACCAGATGCACTGGTACAGATATCGGCATTATGTCTTAAAAGCGGCAACGCGGTTTTGATGAAAGGCGGTAGTGAAGCAGCCAATACCAACAGAGTGCTGGCGGATATAATTAATAGGGCGAGCATTGAGGCTGGTATCCTTGCAGGCTGGCTGACTCTGCTTGAGGCGCGATCAGATGTTACAGAAATGCTGGCGATGGATGATTGTATCGACTTGATAATTCCCAGGGGTAGCAATGAGTTCGTCCGCTACATTATGGAAAATACGAACATCCCGGTCTTGGGCCATGCTGATGGTATATGTCATGTATACGTCGATAATGAGGCGGATATAGATATGGCCATCAGGATTATTGTAGATAGCAAAACGCAATACGTCGCGGTGTGTAATGCGGTAGAAACCATATTGTTGCATAGCGATATTGCCAACGAAATACTGACCAGACTCAAAAGTGCACTCGATGAGAAGGGTGTTGAGATACGTGGCTGTGCTGAAACTCTCAAGTTGATCAATTCAATACCTGCAACTGAGGAAGACTGGAAAACGGAGTATCTTGATCTGATCCTGTCCATCAAAATTGTGAACAGTATGGAAGAAGCAATAGACCATATTAACCAGTATGGCTCCGGTCATACGGACGTGATCGTAACCTCTGACAGGACCAAAGGAATCAGGTTCATGGACCTCGTGGATTCGGCTGACGTTTTTTTAAACTGTAGCAGTAGATTTAGTGATGGGTTCCGCTATGGATTGGGGGCTGAGGTCGGAATAAGTACCAGCAAAATTCACGCTCGAGGCCCTGTAGGTTTAGAGGGCCTGGTGATCTATAAATGGCGACTTATGGGTAACGGACATATTGTGGCGGATTATTCCGGGTCAAATGCCAGGAGCTTTACTCATCAGCGACTTAAAAAGAGTTTCGGCTCGTAATACAGTCGATACTAAATAACAAACAGGAGAGAACAAGAAAATGGAAAATTCCAAAATACCAGACTATCGTTTTGAAAGGGAATGCCGGACGCCATATTCGGAGGCTTATGTCATAGCACTAGAGGATGAGCTTGTGGGAAGAATTGACCTTCATTTCACAAGCAGTATAGTCAACGCTACTCTATGCGTAGGAGAGAATATGACGGCAGAGGAGATCAGGGAACTCATTGATATCATAGATGAAGAATTGGTGCTCCCTTCCGACGTGATACGGGATGATTTTCTGGTAACTGTTTATCAGGGACGTGAAGCAGGCATCTTCAGCGATGAGGATATGGATGACGATGAAGACCTCGAAGATTGACCGGATAGTTGCGTTTTTTGTATTGTGATGTAGAGACGGCTGAAACATCCTTGCGAAAGATATCTGCCAATACAAAATAGAAAAAGAACCCCTCCAACTAATGGAGGGGTTCTTTTTGTCTGATAGGTTTTAGGTATATTTCCCGCTAATTCGTCAGAACAACCGTGATCCTCTTCTGCGCTCAATTTCAAGGAAGACCAGCAGCGCAATAACCAGTAGGGCTGTGATAGGACCAATGATGAACCAAGGATTCAATCCATCGTCGTCATCTTCCTCTTCAATTACCGGAGATGTTGGTTCAGGTTCGATGGTCGGTGTTGGTTCAACCTCTACAGCGGGTGCCAGTATGGCAAACTCGGTGAAGTGACTGGCCTTGCCACTGACTGTATGGTTAACAGGATCAATCACAATGTCAGTAAGTTCAACCCACTCACCAGTCGCGTCATCGTAATATGCTATCACAAGATCATCAGGTGAAACACCTTCAGGTAACTCATTCGGATTGTACTCCATGGTTATCGTAATTGGAGGATCGAAGGTAGCACCCTCAGGTCCAAGATCGAGCATGGCAAGCACATTCTTCTCTGGAGGTACAGGAGGCTCCACTGCCGGTGGTTGGATGGTAATTTCTTCTAATGGGTCTCCCGTGGAATCCAAAGCTGTGGTGTCAGGAGGTATTACAATTATTGTGCCACCATCAACTGATGTTACTTCCACTTCCTCAGTTACTACACCCTCGTCAGTAATCCTATCCGTAATATCCTCTATCACTACCTCTGGTTCCTCTGTGGGAGGAGTAGGCGGTGAAGGGGGCGTAGGCGGCGTAGGCGGAGTAGCCGGCTCTGTTGGGGCTGGAGTTGTTGTTTCAGTAGGAGGAACTGTGGTTGCAGGTGGCGCACCACCACCACCACCACCACCACCACCGCTAGGTGGTGCAGATGCAGCGGTTACCGAGAAAGCAATTGAATCAGAGGAATATGTATGAGAACTACAGTTAATATCAGCCCGGGCGTAATAGGCGCCAATATTCCACTGGGTAGTAGTTGATATAACACACTGATAGGTCAATGTTACAACGCCGCTATAACCGCCATATCCATACCCATACCCGAAGGAATATGGCGTGCTGGTTCTTTCATCAATTCCATAGCCCGTCCCGTAGGTGTAGTAACCACTCGCAGGATCTGTTTGTATCAGTGTCATCGTGCGAGGAGAGCTGTAGGGAGCAATTGTATGTTCATAATTGAGTGCTGCATTGGCAAAGAGACGAAGTTGCGCACTCTGTATTGGTATGCGTTCGTTAGACTGAATGGTGACAGTGGTTGTAAGGGTAATTGAATTCCCCTGTACTACGCTTAATGCTGACTGAGTAACGCTGACCCCTACGGCTTCTGCAGTTGGTGGGGCCCATACTACCAAGAGGGTGGTTACTGCCAGGGTTAGCACGATAGCTAGAATTAGACTCTTGAAAGACCACGATCGCATTTGTTTCGTTTTCATTTATACACTCCACTGAAGAACTTTCAATAGAGAGCCATCGCTCACCGCAGTCTCCGCTTCACCAGAGCTACGATGACCTCTACTTTGGATGGACTCTAGCACAATTAAAAAGCAAATGTCAATACCTTCAAATTGACATTTGTAATAGCTACCATCCAAACTTTGGCGGCTCCCTGGTAATCACTTGCTCCGATTATTAAGTTGAAACCTCGCCAATTCTAAGTGAGTACGATTCGATATGTCAATACGGGACAACCCCCAAATGTGCCATGTTTTGGCACGAAAGCATAGCTTATAAATATGGTGTGAAGGGGAAGGCCTCAGAGAAAATGAGGAAGGCTTCTAAACGGAGTGAGTTGTGCCACAGTGCGGACACTTGACTGTGAACCTTTTGATATTGGGGGGTACCTTTAGCTTTGTCCCGCAATTGCAATTGATCGTCTTGTAATTGTTCTTTTTCCACATCAAGTCTGAGACTTCACGAGTCCGCTCAATTTTGCTGGGTTCACCCACTGCAGCTTCTGAGGATGCCGCACGTATTCCGAGAGAACCTGCACCTGCAAGGGCGGATACAGGCATAACCGAGCCTCCACCTCTGTGAACTGCAGTATAAGACGCATTGTAGTCCGCAAAGGATGCCCCTCCCATGGATCGCAATATGCGTATTCTTTCTGAGATAGGTGGATGAGTACTGCTGAGGTCAGTGGCCGCTTTTCCCTTCTTGCGAAAAGGATTTGTGATATACATGGGAGCCAGTGCCTCGTTGGCGGATTGTGGCTGAAGTCTGGAACCGCCGAGCTTCTCCAATGCAGAAGCCAATCCCTCGGGATATCTTGTATATTGAGCCGCAGTGGCATCAGCCAGATACTCTCTTTTACGGGAGATAGCATAGTAGATCAACCGAGCTAGTATAGGAGCCACTATCATCAACACAAGTCCAACTAATAGGATAATGGCACCCCCACTTCCACCACCGCCACCTCTTCTGCCGCCTGAAATTCCGCCCCAAAACAGCATGTGCATCATATAATATGAGATCATAACGATAGTTCCCAAAAGAACGCCACACATTGTCATTAAGAGCACGTCGCGGTTTTTTATGTGGGCTATTTCATGACCGATAACACCCTGCAACTCGTCACGGTTGAGGTTTTGCAGCAGACCAGACGTCACGGCAACCGCAGCTTTTTTGGGGTCGCGTCCGGTAGCGAAGGCGTTCATCGCAGGATCATCGATTATGTATATTGCTGGCATATACTCCAGACCAGAAGCGATCTTCATTTCCTCAACTATGTTGTAGAGGCGGGGGTGGTCATCACGTTCGATCTTTTTAGCTCTTGAAATTGAAAGGAAAATGTTATCCCCTTCAAAATAGGCCACTAGCGACATCACTCCCCATATAATCAGAGCTATAAAAAGACCGCCTATGGGGCTACCGAAAAACATCATACCAATAATGTAACCAATGCCCAGTAGTACAGCAGCCATTGCTCCTACCAGTACAAATGACTTAGTTCGGTTTGCTCTGATCTGTTCCCACATATCCAATCACCAGATAGCTGACTAGAAACTGACCTTTGGCACCTCTCTCTCTTTTGGCACTTCTATTTCGAAAAACTCACCTTCAGAGAAACTAAACATCCCTGCAATAATATTTGAGGGGAACATCTGCACTTTATTATTAAGGGTCAGCACAGAATCATTGTAAAACTGGCGCGAGAACGCAATTTTGTTTTCTGTGGAGGTCAGTTCTTCCTGCAATGAAAGGAAGTTCTGATTTGCTTTAAGATCAGGATAAGCCTCGGCTACAGCAAAAAGCCCCATAAGTGCTCCGCTCAGTGCGCCCTCCGCCTTTGACTGTGCACCAACCCCTTTACCGACAGCGCCCTGTGCCATGTTTCGGGCACTGATTACTGCATCTAACGTCTCCCGTTCATGAGCCGCATAACCCTTCACGGTCTCTATGAGATTGGGAATCAGGTCATGTCTTCGTTTGAGTTGAACATCGATTTGTGACCAAGCGTTGTTCATCTGATTGCGGAGTCTTACCAGACCATTGTACATGACAACAACACCAACGATGAGTAACACAATGATTACCAATACTGCTATCCCTATTCCTATTGCCATTCAGAAACCTCCTTTTTTTAATATGAAAATCATTCGTGAGCCTGTAATACTTCTCCAAGAAAAGTAATAATGCGTCCTTGTGAATCTCCCTCTTGAATCGAGGGAATCTGGGTAATCAACTGGCCCACTTCCCCGGCATCGAACCACAATCCATCTCCACGAGAACAGGCATCAATCAAAACTTCGGGATCGTGCCCAACAGTTGACTTCTTCATTTTTTTACTGCAGATCGGGCATTTTCGCTTCTTCTCTGGTGACTTTGCATCAGGTGAGGTTAGAATGCTATCCAAAGATAGAATACTCTTCTCAAGCTGCATGGTCTCAAATAATAAATCCAACTCGCCAGCATCGAACCATACACCTGCACAATCTGGACAATAGTCGAGTTCAATGTGTTCGTGTTCGACTACTATCATCATATTTTTACATACTGGACATTTCATAGCAGTTTTCTCCGAAGCAGGTTTTTAAAAGTGTAAACAAACAAAGAGGTCATGTCAAGTGAAATGTTCGCAAAGGAAAGGTATTTGGAGGCGACGCCCGGATTCGAACCGGGGAATAGAGGTTTTGCAAACCTCCGCCTTAACCACTTGGCCACGTCGCCTTATCGGCCCGTATAATTCTATATTGGAGCGGGAGACGAGACTTGAACTCGCGACCTCCTCCTTGGGAGGGAGGCGCTCTACCACTGAGCTACTCCCGCACAAGTATTGGTGCCGAGGGCGAGATTTGAACTCGCACGGGCATTCGCCCACCACCCCCTCAAGATGGCGTGTCT
>JABMQN010000252.1 GCA_013203045.1 Chloroflexota bacterium | reverse complement strand
TAAGATTTCCTGTCCCTGTAAGACCAAACGATCGGATATCTTTCGTAGGGGAATGTATAGATAAACGTGACTCCCAAAGCAGACCTGAAAGTGGAATTCTTTGGTTTGCGATTAAACTAATGAATCAGGAAGATGAGACTGTTTGTAGATGCACCATCACGTTTCTTGCAGCAAAAAGAAGTCATGGATCCGAATAGGCTCGTTTTCTGCCAGGTCCGTTAGCGAAGAATTAGATTATTTCTTATCGCAAATTTGATTTGTTTGTAATTCAAAAACTGAAGGAGGTATCCCAATGCAAGCTTACTGTATGAAATGTCGGAAGAAGGTAGAAATAAAAAACCCCAAAAAGATTACCATGAAGAATAAAAATACATCCCACGTGACTCTTCGTTAGTCAGCGGAATTGAATATAGATCGGTTGAACCAAACTGCTCTAAACGGCAGTTGTGTTTAGTGGCCTGTAATCTTATTAATGGTAATGAGAGGAACAGCAAAGACATCAATCGATGACGCATAATTACAGGGAATAACTCCCTGCTAAAAGTATTGTGTCGTCGATAGGAGGAAATCAGAATGACTGAAAAAAAGACTATCGCCATGACGAATGACGACGGGGCCCCATTGTTTACATGGCCATCGGAAAATCCCCAGCTAATCGGAGCGAAATGTAAAACTTGTGGAGAAGTGGTTTTCCCCAAGCGTAATCAGTGCCCAATATGCTATACCGAGACCATGGAGGAGGTGCTTCTTAGCACCAAAGGTAAGGTTTACAGTTCTGCTGTCACGTTCTTGGCCCCATGGTCCGGATTCAACAAAGGAAAAGTTCCATATGAAGTTGCTCATGTTGAATTGCCTGAGAAAGTGCTTATAGCAACTCGGACCTTTCCGGATTTGAAGACCGGTGACATTGCGCCATTGCCGATAGGTACAGAAGTGGAAATGGCAATTGTGGAGTGGGGAGAGGATGAGAAGGGGAATACGGTAATGATGCACACATTCCGGCCACAAAAGACCAGAGCCTGACAACACATATAGGATAATGACAAAGAGGAGGATAGTATGCCAAAAGGAGCACCGGGAGTACCTGCAGTAACCAAACTTGATCTCAGAATACCACCTCCTGCGCCGAAACTTCCCAGAAAGGTCTATGTTATGGGCGTGGGATTACATGAATTTGGCAGGTTTGCGGATAAAGACTACGGAGAACTCGGGCGGGTAGCATCGAATAGAGCTCTGGAAGATGCCGGAGTACCGTGGACCGACATTCCTATCATGTATGCCACTTCAATGCAACAGGGAGCGTGTTGGGGTACCAAGGTCGCGATATCGATGGGAGCTACCGGTATTCCCGTTGTCAATATGGAGGCTGCCTGTTGTAGCACCTCTGCCGCCATTGCACAGGCTGCCTATGCCATTGGTTCCGGGGCATTCGATCTTGCCCTCTGCGTCGGGGCAGAGAAGCAGCCAAGGGGTTACATCCCAACATTGGATATGCCTGCCTGGATGCGTTCGATGGGTCTGGGTACATATCCCGGGTTATACGCGCAAATGATGCAGAGGCATATGCATGAATATGGCACCACCATCGAACAGATGGCCTGGATTTCCGTAAAAAGCCACAAAAACGGTGCTATGAATCCTATCGCCCATTACCGCAACATGGGAGAGGTAACCGTGCAGGATGTACTGAATTCAAGGATGGTTGTAACTCCATTTACCATCTACATGATTGCTCCTACCAGCGAAGGCGGTGGAGCCGTAGTGATCGGCAGTGAAGAAGCAGTAAAAAAATATGGTGTACGGAAACCGATCGAAATTGCAGGCTGCGTGCAGTCTTCGATGATATATGAGTGGGATGAGCTTCTTTACCCGCCCAGTCTGCTTCGCATTACAGCGAAACAGGTCTATGAGCAAGCGGGAATCGGGCCTGAGGATGTTGATATCGCTCAAATACAGGATGGCATGCCTGTCGGAGAGATCGAAGGTCTTGAAGAAATGGGTTTCTGCGAGATGGGAGATGGCGGCAAGATGGCGGAGAAAGGTATCACGTGGATAGACGGAAGCTTCCCGGTGAATACGGATGGCGGATACATGACACGAGGTAACTGTATAGGCGCGACGGGAGCTGCCGCCATGGCCGAGGTTGTCTATCAGTTGAGGGGAGAGGCGGGGCCAAGACAGGTAACTAATGTCGATCCAAAGGTAGGATTGGCCCACAATATGGGTGCTGGTATTCAGACTTCCATTGCCATACTGAAAAAATAACAGTGATCAATAACTGGCAGACAAATACCAATTGACTTCTCGGAGGAGATCAAATGCAGCGTAAAAGAAAACTGGGCAGGGGCGTTGCCATCGTGGGTGCAGGGATGTCTAAGTTCGGAATGTTCAGGGACAGGGACACCAAAGACCTCTTTCTGGAGGCTTTTAATGAAGCGATGGCGTCTGTGGATAAAGGGATGGACCCAAATGACATAGATGCTATTTACTTTGGCAATTTTTCAAATGATTTTTTCGTTCACCAGGCCCATTGGGGACCGATCATTTCCGATCTGATTGGTAATGTACCTAAGGCTTCAACGAGAACAGAGGGTGCGTGTGCTTCGGGTGCGCTGGCCCTAAGAGAAGGTGTATTCGCGATAGCCTCGGGCTTTTACGATATAGTTCTTGCAGGCGGAGCCGAACAGCTGTCTAAGCTCCCAACCGAAAAAGTCACTGAGGGGTTGGCACTGGCTACCTCACCCTATGAAGGTAAGGCCGGTTTTACATTCCCTGGTGTTTTTGGTGCTACGGCTAGTGCTTATTTCAAGAAGTATGGAGCCAACCGCGAGCACCTCATGAATGTTACTATAAAAAGCCATAATAATGCTCCTCTAAATCCTAAAGCGCAGTTCCCTCAATCGATCAGCGATGTGATGAAGGATAAGGTCCAGCGAGCAATAGACAAAGGAAAACCAGTACCTGTATGGAAAGATGAAAGAGAATTCCTTCGAGATCCATTAGTAAATCCGGTAGTTGCCTGGCCGATGCACCTTTTTGATTGCAGTCCTATTAGCGACGGCGGAAGTTGTGTGATCATGGTTGCTGAAGAACTCGCCAGAAACTTCACCGATGCCCCGTTACATGTCATTGGTCTTGGGCAGGGAAGTGGCAGTGGATTGCATGCTAAAGAGGACCTGGCCAGCTTTGAAGCTACGAAATACGCTGCCAGAGAGGCATATGAATTGTCAGGCCTCAGGCCTGATGATGTTCAGGTTTGCGAGGTGCATGATTGTTTCTCAATTGCTGAGATTGTCCATCTCGAGGATCTCGGATTCTTTGCTCCCGGGCAGGGATACAAGGCTGTTGAAGAAGGTCTCACCCAGCGAGATGGACCGAAGCCGATCAACACCTCTGGCGGTCTTAAGTGTAAAGGCCACCCCATCGGGGCCACGGGAACTGCTCAGATCTACGAAATATGGAAGCAACTGAGGGGCGAGGCGGGCGAACGTCAAGTGCCTATCGATAGCTTGAGAATCGGCGCAGCTCACAATCTCGGGGGAACCGGTGGAACATGCACATTCACCATTCTCGAGAGGAGAGGCTAATGACTAACATACCGTTTAATGATACATCTTATGAGCGATTTCTGAATGAGAACAAGCTCATGGGGTCGAAATGTGCCCAATGTGGAGCTGTATACGCACCACCACGACCGGTTTGCATCAAGTGCCATAGTGGTTCTATGGAGTGGCTTGAAATGAGTGGGAAGGGTAAATTATCTGCTTTCACTTGTATAGCGGTGGGTCCACCCGCTATGTGTAATGAGGGGTATGATCGTAATAATCCATATTGTTCTGGTGTTGTGGAACTCGATGAAGGTGCAAGAGTAGTAGCTCGCATAAACGGAATGAATACAAAAATACCTGAATCAATCAATATCGGGACGCTACTCAAAGTAGCGTTCTTGCGTCGGGATGAAGGTGACAGAGTGGAGACGATTCTAGCATTTGAACCACTGTAAAGAATCCTCTGATCGCTTTCGTAATATCCAATAGACCAACCAATTTTGTGGACAATAATAATAACTGCCCAAGGAGAGAGAACGTTATGGTAATCAAAACAGTCGGAGTTGTAGGTTGTGGTGTAATGGGATCTGGTATTGCCCAGGTTTGTGCTGAGAAGAATTATCAGGTTGTAGTTTCGGAAACCAGTAAGGAGCTGCTTTCAAAAGGGATCAGCCTAATTCATGATTCTTTTGTCAGATCTGTCGACAAAGGGAAAATATCGAAAGATGACAAAGATACGATCATGCGTCGAATTCAGAGCACTTTGAATTTGGATGATTTCTCTGAGTGCGATATCGTGATTGAAGCTGCTGTTGAGAACCCCGAACTTAAGAAAGAGATCTTTCTTGACCTGGATCGCATATGTCCTTCCCACGCAATTTTATGTAGCAATACATCATGTATTCCAATCATGAAAATGGCTTCAGCAACCACGAGGTTGGACAAAGTGGTGGGAACGCATTTTTTCAATCCTGCCCACGTGATGAAGCTATTGGAATTAATTCGAACCATTGCAACGAGCGATGAAACAGTGGCTACTGTTACCAAGTTTGGGCAAAGTTTGGGTAAAACAGTAGTACAGGTAAAGGACATGCCTGGTTTTGTCGTTACTCGCCTGCTAGTAAGTCAGCAGCTAGAAGCTGTGCGGCTCCTACAGGAAGGTGTAGCCACTGTTGAAGATATCGATGAGGCACAGAGGTTGGGTGCAAACCTCCCCATGGGACCTTTCCAGGTCATTGATTTAATAGGTTTAGATACTGTTCTCAATGTGGCCAACACGATGTATCAAGAAACCAAGAGCCCGATTTGGGCTGCACCTCCACTGCTTACACAGATGGTAGAGGCTGGTTATCTGGGTCGCAAGGTCAAACAGGGATTCTATAATTATTAGGTTTCAATGTAGCTGTCTATGCTCTTGCCAACTACTACTGGAGTGACCTCGTTCGTATACCATTCTTTTGAACTACGGAATCAGTATGATGAATTTGTATTTACGGGTCAGGCTAAGGTGCTTATGGTCAAACGGAACCAATGAAATGATCTAAGTGCAATTCAACATATATCGAAGATGGCGATACCGAATTCTTCGAGCTATATTTGTTTTAAAGAATGGTTAGGGATACCGGCAATACTTGGTTCTACCGATGCGACTCACTGGAATTTTTGCTGTGAAGTCTGTTTGCATGGAAGGTTTTTGGTTGTTATTCTTCAGTTTCAGTCCAAAGACTCGTATATTGTATTCTGGGGTGGTTTATCAAGCATTGGATAGATAGTGCTGAAGAAGCTCTGCATATGTGGACTTGATTTATGTGAATTAAAGCTCTCCTCGTTACCATAGCGCTCGTACGTAAGAAAAACACACGGATCTTCATGTGAACGATGAGCAATGAATATAAAATTGCCCTTCTCGGTACGAGCTAACGGTACTATTTGACGAAGCTCATTTTCAACATCCTCCTCTTTACCTTTGATAGCAGTTAGTAAAGTTTCGACCGTGTACATATTCGTCTCCTTCTTGCCACAGAGAATCCAGTATTGGTCATCATGCGGAAAAGTTCATAGGGATTATATCACTCAAAATGTCAGAACGGTAGTTGAGGGATTTGACGCCCAATGTGTCTATATTCATCCTGTTCAGTTGAATAGCGAACTGCCCTAAAAACCAAGTCCTTTTGGAGCAGTCCTACCTTTGATCGATGATTAGCTTCGTATGATACCCTTTTGGATTGACTTCGTTGTTAACTTATTGACACTTGGACAATAATTGCATTATCCTTCAATCCAAGAGGAGGTGCCAT